>JAHFPT010000241.1 GCA_023266625.1 Novosphingobium sp.
AGACCCACTTCCTTCTTCCCTCTTCCCACCCCAAGCGATTCCCCCTATCCGCAAGATGCAGAAACTGCACTTGCCATTAATTTCATTTCAATTGCCCTTCGCGTAATATTCGTTCAACGCCGCGCGTTCAACATGAGGGAATCCACGTCCATGGCGACCATCGCCGATCCTGACCTGCGCTTCACCAGCCTGCCCCACCCCACGCCCACGTCGGCGGAGGCGCGGGATGCCGCGCTGGCCGATCCCGGCTTCGGCAAGGTCTTTTCCGATCACATGGTCGTGATCGAATGGGACGAAGGGCGCGGTTGGCACGATGCCACCATCGGCCCGCGCGTGCCTATCGCGCTCGATCCCGCCGCCGCCGTGCTGCATTATGCGCAGGAGATATTCGAAGGGCTGAAGGCCTATCGCCAGCAGGATGGCGGCCTGGCCCTGTTCCGCCCTTCGGCCAATGCCGCGCGGTTTAACCAGTCCGCCGAGCGCCTCGCCATGCCTGCGCTTCCGCCAGCGCTGTTCATCGAGAGCATCCGCCAGCTGGTTGCCGCCGACCGCGACTGGTTTCCCGATGTCGAAGGCGGCTCGCTCTATCTGCGCCCCTTCATGATCGCCACCGAAGCCTTCCTCGGCGTGCGCCCGGCCAAGCAGTATAAATTCCTCGTCATCGCCAGCCCGGCGGGCAATTATTTCAAGTCGGGCGCACCGGCAGTATCGATCTGGGTGAGCGAATACACCCGTGCCGCGCCGGGCGGCACCGGCGCGGCCAAGTGCGGCGGCAACTACGCCGCCAGTCTCGTCCCGCAAGCCGAAGCGATCGCCCGCGGCCACGATCAGGTCGTCTTCCTCGACGCCGCCGAGCACAAATGGATCGAAGAGCTGGGCGGTATGAACCTCTATTTCGCCTTCGCCGACGGCAGCCTGATCACCCCGCCGCTGACCGGCACGATCCTGCCCGGCATCACCCGCGATTCGATCATGCAACTCGCCCGCGAGGAGGGGCTGGAGGTCCGCGAGGAACGCTACAGCCTCGACCAGTGGCGCGATGATGCGGCTTCAGGCAGACTGGTCGAAACCTTCGCCTGCGGCACGGCGGCAGTGGTGACGCCGGTCGGCAAGGTCTGCGGGCGGGACGGCGAGTTCACCGTTGGCAGCGGCGGGCCGGGGCAGCTGACGCAGCGGCTCAAGGCCCGGCTGGTGGCGATCCAGCGTGGGGAAGCGGCGGATGAGCATGGATGGGTGATGCGGCTGGACTGAGGGGCCGGTTTGGGAACACGATTGGCGAGGTTGGCTGGGCTCCTGCCCAAGCCGATGTCCGCTGGTGCTTGACACCAATCAACGACGAATTGTCCGCGCTCCTGCAATTCAGGGCATTGAGGGTGGAGCCGCCAGAACGTCCAAGGAAGGGATCCCGATGACCATGAGAAATATAGCCCAGCGAACGGCCACGCTGCTGCTTGCCGCAACCGCATTCGTGGTCGCCGGAGAGGCGGCCCTGGCCCAGCCCGCCGACGAGGACCCCGCCAACGTAATCACGGTCGTGGCGCCGCGCGCGGTTACCAATGAGGTTCGCCGCAGCGTTTCCGGCGGCGGGAGTGTCGTCATTTCGATCAGGATCACCGTCCGCTATGCCGACCTCGATCTGGCAAGACCGGCGGGTGCCGCCCGGCTGATGACCCGGATCCACGCGGCTGCCCACGATGCCTGTCGGCACCTTGACAGGCTTTACCCGCTCATTGTCGACAGGCGCTGCATCGTCAGAGCCGTTGCCGACGCCACGCCTCGGGCGAATGCGGTGATCGCTGCTGCGGGGAAATAGCAGGTGGGGACACCCAATAGGGTATCCTAAGCCCCCTCACCCCAACCGCGCCACAATCTGCGGCAAATCCGCCGTCGTCCTGATCCCCGGCGATGCCTCGCAAACATAAGGCACGGCATTGACCGGGCGATTGGCGGTCAGTCCCGGAGTCATGTCGGCATAGTCCTCCGGCGCGACCGGGAAGGAGATCGACAGGTCGAGCGGGCAATCGCCCATCATCACCACGTGCCAGCCCGAGGGCGAGCGGAATTCCCATTGCTGGCCGTCGCTGGTCTCGACATCGTCCGAGACGAACCAGGTGGTACACATGGTCATCAGCGGCTTGTCCTTGTGGAAGCCGGTCAGCGTGGACCGGGTCGCGGCGACCGTGCCCTTGGGCACCACACCTGCCGCGATATGCACGTCAGCCCGCGCGAAGCCTTGCGCGCCGCTCACCTCGAAGCGCTCGAGCGGCATCCCAAGCGCCGTGGCGACCAGTTGCAGCGACGGGCCGAAGCTCATTTGCTTGTGGCGCAGCTGCCCTTCGCTGGCCTCGCCCGGCGGGGCACCGAAGCCCATCATCTCGAACAGCATCTCGGGCGAATTGCGCGATGAGCAATCGGCGAATTCGTCGATCCGCAGATGGTCGAGCCGCCGCTGGATAGAAGCGAGCACGATCGGCACGGCCTCGGTGATGAAGCCGGGGCTGGAGCCGGTCGCGTGGATCGAGCTGCCGCCCTTCTGGCATGCGGCTTCGACCCTGGCTGCCATTGCCGGATCGAGCGCCGCCGGGTTCTGGAATTCCATGCGGGTGGTGACCACATTCGCGCCGCTCTCGAGGATGCGGCAGACTTCGTCATAATCGCAAACGTGCGGCATGTAGAGCACGCAATCGGGCTTAAGCGCGAGGACCGCTTCCATACTGCCCACTGCCCTGACGCCAATCGGCGCGATGCCCGCCAGCTCGCCGACATCGCGCCCCACCTTGCTCGCACTGTGCACCCAGGCACCGACAACCTCGAGATCGGGATGCTCGATCGCTCGCCGCAAGGCGCGCGAACCGACATTGCCGGTGGCCCACTGGACGACGCGGTAGCGCTTGCTGGCTGGTGAACTCATGGTGTCTTTCCCCGCTCAGTAGTCCTGCTCGTCGAGCGTGTTGAACTGCGGATGGACCTTCTTCCAGGCATACATCCAATCCATACCTTCCTTGGCACGCATCAGATCGTCTTCGTTCGGGGCCAGTGCTTCGGAGGCAGCCCTGGCGACATCGTCGAGCACAGATGTGTCCCAGCCCGATTGCTCGACTTCGGTGGCCAGCTCCGGCGCCCCGGCGTTGCGCAGCAGGGTCGGCAGCCGGTCGTGCAATGCATTGACCGCCCAGGGGATCATCGGACCGTTGACGTCGGGGTCATAGCCCCACAGCGTATTCGCGTCGGCATCGTTGTGGATGTAGTGATAGTGCAGCACTTTGCCGAAGACATCGAAGCGGAGATATTCCCTGTCCCGCCTGGCGTTGAAGACATGGATCGAAGGTCCCCGCACCAGGTTCTCCGCGCTGTCGCCCAGCGCGCGGGCCTCGACGCCGATGCTGACCGGCCCGGCATCGAACCAGCGCGTATGGTGCTCCATCAGCGGGATCGGCGTGAATGTGTGATACTGGCCGCGCACCGTCGGCACCTGCTGGTTGCTGCGCACCTCGCGCGGCTGAGGCACATGTTTGAATTGGGCAGTCATCGTCACTCTCCCGATATGTTTGCGCGCATTGCATTCCGGATCGGCCGCCAAGTCAATCTCCGATTGCCGCCCGATCGCAGGCTTGCCGTGTCCGGCGCCCCGGCCTAGCCTTGCGGAAACACGAACCCGGAGCAGGCGATGAGCAAGGACAAGGACTACAAGCCGGCCAAGCTCTGGAAGTGGAAAGGGCGCAAGAAGGGCATCCTTGGTGCCATGAACCGCCCGATCTCCGGAGCAACGTATGAAGCGAAGCTGCCTCGGGGCACACACCCCTTCCAGCTCTATTCGCTGGGCTCGCCCAACGGGCAGAAAGTCACCATCCTGTTCGAAGAGCTGCTGGCTGCGGGGCACGAGGGTGCCGAGTACGACGCCTGGATGATCGACATCATGAAACTGGAACAGTTCGGCTCGGACTTTGTTGCGATAAACCCCAATTCGAAAATTCCGGCGCTGCTCGATTGTTCGGGCAAGAAGCCGGTTAGACTGTTCGAACCGGGGGCAATCCTGCTCTACCTCGCAGAGAAATTCGGGGCCTTTCTGCCAAAGGACGGCGCAGGGCGCGCCGAGTGCTATTCATGGCTGATGTGGCAAATGGCGACAGCGCCATGGCTTGGCGGCGGATTTGGGCATTTCTACCGCATGGCACCGGTGAAGATAGAATATGCGATCAACCGTTATGCCATGGAAGCCAAGCGGATCATGGACGTTGCCGACCGGCATCTTGCCGAAAACCGCTTTTTCTGCGGCAAGCAATATTCCATTGCCGACATCGCAAACTTCACCTGGCTCAACTATTTCATCACCGGCGACGCCTATGGCGGCGCGAAATACCTCGACACCGCCAGCTACACGCACCTGGCGCGCTGGGTCGACGAGGTGGGCCAGCGCAAGCCGGTGCGGCGCGGACTCGTCGTCAATCGCGGATGGGGCGAAGGCTCTGCCGTCGAACGGCACAGCGCGGCGGATATCGACGCGGTGCTGGCGGGGGTTTAATCCCCCCCCCGTAAGCGGGAGAGAAAAGCCTCGCGCGTCGCCACTTCGCCAATCGCAACTTCGCCACGGCGATTTGTCGAGTGCAATAATTCCATGCTAACCTGGCCTCCAGCCTGAAATCAGGACCGCTCAGAGAGGAGCACCGCCGATGTCCTTCGAACTGAACCGCAAGCTTGCCGCCAGGCGCGATCCGCTGCCGACTACGGCGAGCATCGATCCGGTGACCGCCGACATCATCCGCGGCGCTTTCGAGACGGTCTGCTTCGAGGCCGCGACCTTTCTGGGCCGCGCCGCTTCCTCGCCGATCATCAACAGCTCGAACGAGCGCAACGCAGCTATCGTCGATGCCAATGGCCGCCTCGCCATGGGCGCGGTTGGCACCCCGCAGCTCACCTTTGTCAACCAGATGGAAACCCGCTGGGGCCTGATGAACCTGGAGCGTTACGACTGGGGCCCGGGCGATGTCTTCCTCGGCAACGATCCCGATCACGGCGGCGGCCATCTGCCCGATTACTGCGTCTATGGCCCGGTCTATGACGACAAGGGCGAGCTGATCTGCATCCAGACCTTGCAGGCGCATCAGGGTGATACCGGCGGCAAGGATCCCGGTGGCTTCACCCTGGAGGCGACCGACATCTTCACCGAAGGCGTGATCTATCCCTGCCTCAAGCTCGTCCACCGGGGCGAGCTGCGCAAGGATGTGTTCGATTTCGTCATCCGCAACAACCGCTTCGCCACTTTCGCCGGCGATATCGCGGCGATGATCGGCGGGGTGCAGTTCGCGGTGAAGATGCTTGAGGGCCTCATCGCCAAATGGGGTTCCGAAACGATCAAGGCGGCGATCAACCATTCGATCGAACACACCGAGCGCCGCACCCGCGAGGAAGTGTCGCGCTGGCCGGACGGTGCCTATGAGGCCACCGTGCTGATCGATCACGACACAATGGGCACCAAGGACATCAAGGTCCACGTCACCTGCACGATTGCGGGCGACCAGCTGACTGTCGATCTCACCGGCACCGACGACCGGCAGGACCTCGTTGGCGTGTGGAACACCTTCGCCAATTCGCGCAGCTATGTGATGTGCCAGGTGGTCGCCTTGATGGACCCGACGATTGTCAAGAATGAGGGCTACTTCAACGCGGTCGACATCGTCATTCCCGAAGGCTGCATCGCCCATCCGCCGCCGGACAAGCCTGCCGCGCTGGGCAGCTTCCACCCGGCCTGCGAGATCACCGAGGCAGTGTGCATCGCGCTGTCGAATGTCGCGCCCGAACGCGCCCAGCCGCAGCTTTACAAGATCGGCATGCCCAATGCGGTGATCGGCTTCAATGAGGCCGGGATGTGGATGGACCAGGGCGTCGATTGCCGCTCGATGGATACCTCAGCCGTACAGGGCATCGACGGCTGGGGTTCCTGCCCCAGTGCGCTGGGCAGCCTGATCCTGTCGGAAGCCGAAGACGCCGAGAGCCGCTTCCCGATCCTCAACATCAGCCGCGAGATGACCACCGACGGCGGCGGCGCGGGGCAATGGCGCGGGAACCCCGGCAGCCTCAACGTCAAGCAGGTGCTCGGCCCGACGACGGCGATGGCCTGGATGGTCTCGGCCGACCATCCCTTGAGCGGCATGTGCGGCGGCGACGATGCCATTGCCTATTCGAACCATTTCGAGGTCGGCTCGGCCAATGAACGCAAGATCGAGCGCACGGCCAGCGACCTGCTGCCCGCAGGCGCAGTGATCGCCTATCAGCACGGTGGCGGCGCGGGCTTCGGCCATGCCCTGCTGCGCGACCCGCAAGCGGTGAAGGAGGATGTGCTCGACGAGTATGTCAGCGAGGGCGCGGCGCGGGCAAAATATGGCGTAGTGCTGACGGGGACTCTAACGAATTACGACCTTGCGGTGGACTGGCCGGGCACTGAGGCGCTGCGCCAGCAGATGGGGGTTGATGCGCTGATGCGCGAGGCGGCGGAGTAGTCTCACGCGCCAAACAATGCGCCATAAAAGCCCATCCCCAGCGGGGAGGGGTTGGGGTGGGGGAGCGAGGCCGAAGGCCGAGCGTCCACGCGAGCGTCGTACACCCCCACCCAGCCTCCCCCTCTAGGGGGAGGGGCAAAAAAAGACAAGTTGAGAGGATTGGGATGACCTATCGCGCCAAGAGCTACAGGGTGGGCATAGACATCGGCGGAACCTTCACCGACTTCGCCCTCCTGAAGGGCAGCGAAGTCGTCCTGCACAAGAATCTCTCCACCCCGGAAGACCGCTCGACCGGGGTGATGGAAGGCCTTGCCCGCCTTGCCGAGATCGAAGGCCTCACCCTCGCCACATTCCTCGGCCAGTGCGACGCCATCGTCCACGGCACCACCGTCGCCGACAACACGCTGATCGAGATGAACGGCGCGCTCACTGGCCTCATCACCACCGAGGGCTTCCGCGACGAGCTGGAATACCGCCGCGGCTTCAAGGAAGACATCTGGGACGTCCGCCTGCCCGCTCCCAAGCAAATCGTCCCGCGCCGCCGCCGCGTCACCGTGCCCGAACGCATCCTCCACGATGGCAGTGTCCACAAGGAGCTCGACGAAGCGGCGGTGCGCGAGGCTTGCCGCAAGCTGCGCCTGCAAGGGGTTGAATCGGTGGCGATCTCGCTGCTGTTCTCTTTCGTCAACCCTACCCACG
>JAHFPT010000060.1 GCA_023266625.1 Novosphingobium sp.
TCGCTCCTGGATATCAGCTGCACAAAATCCGCGTCCTAGCGGCTGCCCCAATCAGTTACATATGTTCGATGGCGACGCAACCCCGCCGTCCGGCAATCGGGACGAAAGCTAGCTTGCCTTCGGCCTCGCAATCGTCTTACTGATGAATCAAAGTCGTGACAGACCGGACGAAGCGCCAGCCGTCGGGACGGCTTACCGGCCAGCAGCGGAGAGGCAGGATGTTCATTGACCACTGGGCGCGCGAAACGCCCGACTGCCTCGCGATCCAGATGGCCGGATCGGGCGAGGCAGTGACCTTCGCCGAGCTTGAGCGCCTCGGCCTGGAGCTCAGCGCGGTGATCGCCAACCATCCGAACCGCTCGCTCGCGGACCTCAGGTGAAAACTTGTCCCTTGCCTTGCTCATCATAGCTCCTTCTCGTTGATAGCAGTCTCCGGAAAACCCGGGACGCTTCAAAGCAGTGTGTTAGACGGTGGCTGAATGGCAGTGCAAAGCCCCGTACCGGACAGGGGGCGCGGCGATGCCGATCCGGCCGTGGCGCGCTTCGCCTGGCCGGTCATCGCTGAACAGTATGACAGGTTTCTTCGCGAGCTACAGGCACCCGCACCGTAGCCTTCGTTGATGGTGATCGCAGGCCGGTGCTGCAGCTGAAGCCTCCGCAGTTCAATGATCGATACGAAGCATTTTTGGCACAGTTTGTCGAACGGCCCTGTGAGCACTCGAAAAAGCTGCCAACGGTGACGGTGTATTCTTCGCGGTGGGTCGCTGTGCTGAATCGGGCCGAATCGGGCCAGCGAGGAGTTTTCTGTTCTCATGACGGTTGCATTGGAAGGGCCACAGTGTGGTCGGCCCTGGGCGCTGGGCGCTGTCTAGATGCTCGCTGGCCAGATGCTCGCTGGCCAGATGCCCGCAGACTGTGGTCTCGTCGTCGGACCGGAGTGCGGTGATGTCCATTCGAAGCAAGTGCCAAATCTGATTTGCCGGGCACGCCATTGCTACAAATCCCGCATGGAAATCCATTTTCCGGGCCTGCGCCAATGATGGCCGGCCCATTAACCAATACGCTCCAGCCCTTTTTAATGGCGGCCTGCCATTGTCGTCCTGGTCATTAGGGGGCCGGGGCCACCAGCACATGAGCAAACCGGGGTCCGGCAAATCTGTGTCTGGGCAGGGTCTGTACCTGGACATGACGTTCGGTGTTGGCCGGATTGAAAGAACGGAAAGGCGAGTTTGCATGTTAGCTACGGGCACAAATTTGCCGCATCTCGATCGCCGCCGGCGCGAGGCCGGTCTCGATGGTCTGCACACGTTTGATCTGCCGAATCACAGCGATGACAGCGCCGAGAAGGAAATAACCATTCGCCTGGCCGATTGCGAGGGCGAACGAAACAGTGCCAACATGCTGGTAAACCGAAAGTATTCGGGGCGCGGCTATGGCCGGAATCACAAGGCTCCGGCGGCCGCGAATTGTGTGACGTTCACCGCATCGTCGAGAAACTCGGTGATTGGAACGCTAAGCCTGACGGTGGATTCCCCGGAAGGGCTTGCCTGTGACAAAACCTTCAAGGACGAACTGGACCAATTTCGAATATTGCCGGGTGCAAAAATCTGCGAACTCACCAAATTCGCATTCGATACATGCAAACCATCGCTGCATCTACTGGCATCATTGTTTCATATTATTTTCATTTATGGAACGAACAGATACAATTGCACGGATCTGTTTATCGAGGTGAATCCCCGCCATCGCCGCTTCTATGAAGCGATGCTCGGTTTCGAGCGCGTGGGGGCGGTAAGAACCAACGATGCCGTGGGCGCGCCGTCGCATCTCATGTGGCTCAAGGTTGCGGATATCAGGCACTATATCGATCGGCAGGCCGGTGACAGACGCGCCGCATCGCATTCGCTGTACCCCTATTTCTTTTCCAGAAAGGAAGAGGTCGGGATCTACGCGCGTCTGGCGGGCGAATCCTCTGGCGACTTGCGGGGGGCTGCCAACGGCAACCGCTTGCTTGACAGGTCGGGACCGGTCTCCCGGCCCAATCGCGGACTCGCGAAGGCACCGTCTTCGGGCGACCGGCGCTTGCGGGGCAGGCAGCTCGCTATCGCATAGGAGAACGTGCAGCTTCCTCTGCCCCTCCCGCTCATCCTGAGCTTGTCGAAGAAGGGAGAGGAGTGAAGTGTTGCGGATTCTGAGTCCGCCGCACCATAAAAAATAACGGCGGCCGAAGCCGCCGTTACCACAACATGTTAAGGGGAACGCTTGCCTTAGAAAGCGAAGCGCACTTTCGGGTGAGCCTTGCGGCGGCTGCGCATGGCGAAGCCGACTGCACCGAAACCAGCGAGCATCAGCGCCCAGGTGGTGGGCTCGGGAACCGAGGTGGAAGACAGGTTGCCGTCATAACGCGATCCGACATTATCGCCCGCGCCGGAGAAGGTAATTTTGTAGAACATCGCGCCGCTCAGCGGAACGGTCGTCAAGTTTGCCGTATTGGCGTCACCAGTGCCTGCCTGAAAATAATCCGGCAAACCCGCAGCCGCCGCAGAGACAATTGCCAGCTCCGGAGCGTAACCTCCTGCCCCATCGGTGAACGCGCTGGTCAGCGCGGCAACGACCGGTCCGGTCAAGAAATAGCCCGAGATTGAAAGGCCGTTCGGAGGAAGCGAGAAAAGCAGACCGGAAAGGATATTTGCCGTCGCAGAACCGCTACCGATAGAATTCGGGAGGCCAGGGGCAAAAAAGTAGTTGTCTGTAAAGGGGCCGGTTCCGGGGTTATTCCCTAAAGCCGCGCTCGAACTGGTAGCATTCTGGAAGGTAAGCCTGAAATTGAGCCAAGCAGGGTTCGCAGCATTGTTCGAAAGAATGAAATCGGTCGCTTGCGCCTGCTGGGCGAATGCGAAAACAGACAGGGCTGCTGCTGCTGAGAGTACGCGCTTCATGGAAAAATTCCCCTTAAATCTTGAGTAGCCGTCGTGACTGAAATGCACCCGTTAATCCCCTTTTAACCGATTCGTTTTGCTTACGAAAGCGTTAAATTCGACCTGCGCCATTCGCACCTGCACCATTTCGGGACTCGGCAGCCCCACGGATCGGCACGGGCGGGCACAGGCGGGGCCTCCACCAGCAAAGTCCACCGGAAGACGAGGCCGCGGTTGCCGATGTCCGAGCGCATCGCCAATGTCAGGCGCTCTGCCATGCGCTCAGTGGCCGATTGTGAGTCTATATAGAAGTGGCTCCATAGAAGTGGCTCCGGGGTTGATCGAATCAAACCCAAACCCGTCTACCCTGATCCTGCTGGCCTGAGCCTGTTGGCCTGAGCCTGTTGGAGCCTGTCCTGAGCGCCTGCCTTGGCAGGCAGTCGAAGGGGGCTGCACTTTTCTTGGTGCCGCACTCCCAGCCTCAAGAAGAAGGACAGCCGTTGACCTGCGGTCGCCTTCGGCTCGACAGGCTCAGGGTAGACGGTGAAGGGGGGCTGTAGCCACATCCACGGTCTGCTCTGGCGCGTCCGTATCAACGGTATTTCCTCGACACAGAATCGCAGAAATCAGCTATTTTCACTTCAAATTAACCATCATCTACGATAAAATGAGCATTGCAGAAATCGGCGCGTAGGGAGACTGGAAATGGGTTTCGATTGGGGAAATGTGGACGTCATCCGCGCCATTCTGACAATTTCGACCACTATACCGTTTTTGCTATTTGCAAGTGCAGGTGTTTGGCATTTTGGCGGCGGTCACAAGTCCGGCACAGGACTAGTATCAATTGCATCATTGCTTGGATTTATTTCAATATTATATACAATTTGGACATATGAAGGCAATTATTTGTGGCCAGTTCTTGGTGTCGCATTGCAGGCAGTGTCGTTATTCCTGTTCGGATGGTGTATTGGCGCATCCGGAAGAAAGAATTTGGGCCTGGCGCTGAATGAAAATTCCCCGAAAAAACTTATCACTGAGGGCCCATACAGATTAGTACGGCATCCATTTTATACGAGTTATATTATATTTTGGACAGGATCCGTGGCAGTTGCGAGTTCAATATTCACGATATTTTCAGCCATACTATTGATCACTATTTATTTCTATATATCTCGCCGTGAAGATAAGGTATTGGCCGAGCTTTTTGAGGATGAATTTCCCAAATGGCATAAAAATACAGGAGCCTTCTTTCCGAAGTGGCGTTGACGTCGTATAAGTTTATCGACCGTCCAGCAGCTACGCGCGCCTTGCCGACGTGCGGGCGCCGACGCGCGGGCCTTGCCGATAAGCCATCAGGCCAACCCGCCTATTTACTCGGTCAAGCTCTCAACCGGCAGGGGCAAATTTTGTTCCGGCAACACCGAATGATTGCGCGGGTCGCAAACGCGCGGCATTTGGCTGTCCAAAAACGGGACGGGGACGGCGCATCTTTGGAATGGTTTCACTTTGACGTGCCTCGTCGAATCGGTTAACATCGGGTTAACGGGGTGAGATACTCAGATACTCACTTGAGCTCTGTGAAACAGTGCCAAAACAATCCTTCGGTCGCTTGGGTCAGGAATTAGCGCGCAGTGGCATCTGCTGGGCGCAGGCGAATGCATGAACAGGATGAAGGGAAAGACCGTGAAATCTGGTTGGCTCAAGGGATCGTTGCTCAGGGGCGATGGCGCTGTCCCGGAACCGGCGACCTGGGCCTTGATGATTGCAGGTTTTGGCCTGGTCGGTGGGGCCATGCGCCGCAAGAGGCGGAGAACCTCCGGAAACGCCTTCGGTCACGATTGTGCCAATTCGATACAGGCCCTGCGGGGCGCGTCCCTTCGGCATTGACGCTCGACTGCAAATAGAGGAAATATAGCTGGTTACCGAATCTTCACCATGGCATTGAGAGCGTCCTCGTTGTTTTCGCTCGATTGCACATGCGGCAGGTTCTGGATTTATGGGGTTTGAACGTTGGCGTTTAAGGGTTTCAAGGGTTTTGGCATAGTGGCTGCACTGGCGTTTGCGACCCTCGCATCCGCCTCGGCGCAGGCTGCCACATATGTTTTCGACCTCTTGTCGCCGACTTCCACAACTAGCACTAGCGACTATAACTGCGGCAGCAGCAGCAGCAATGGCTGCGGCAATTCGAAAACTTACTCCCAAACCGTCGGCGGAAGTCTGCTCCAGCTCAAGGCCACGGCGTGGAGCATCTTTACGACTCCGGAGCCGGATGTAGTCACCAACGCCTTCCTCGGCAGCTATACGAGTTCTGATCCTACGAAGGGTGGACTCGGCATAACCAATCGCGGCGAGACCAGCACCAGCCCTGACCATTCAGTCGACAACTCGGGTACGTACATTGATTTCGTGATGTTCCAGTTCGATCGCGCAGTCGATCTCGACAGCTTCTATGTGGGCTGGGTTAATGGGTCAGCCAGCGATGCAGATGCGACGATTCGCTACGGCGATCTGGGTATCGCCTGGAACGCGAGCTCTACTACTCTGAACAATACACTGAAAGACAAGCCGGTTACGACGCTCGATGCGCTAATGGTCGGTTCGTTCCCTTCGAATGTCGCCGCACCAATTTCCATTGGCTGGCGTAATGATGTAACCCCCGGGACTCAGCTGGCAAAAACGTGGATCATCTCCTCGAGTAGCGCCACCAATTCTGGCACCGATTATTTCAAGTTGAAGACGCTCAGCATCACTGCTTACCCGCCGGTTCCGGAACCTGCGACCTGGATGATGATGATCGTCGGCTTCGGCGCAATTGGCGGGGCCATGCGCCGCCGGCGCTCGCTCTCCGGCGCAGCAGCGGCCCGCACCTGCGGCTGAGCAGCCGGCTCCGCCGTCTGACCGCTCCGGCAGAACATTCTACCTCCTTCAGCGACCAGCCGCGCCGATGAAACATCGCGGCAGTCGTCGCAGGTCCGGGTCCGACCGGCCGAAAATCTCCACTCGACAGAGCAGATTCCCGCGTTCGGCTGCTCGCGTGGCCAGAGAGCCATACTGCGTCTGCGTGGTATGAAAACCGGCCCCTGAAGGGGACTTCGGCCGGGAAATCAGCAAATCGAGGTCAAGGAACAACGGCCTCGTAACCCACTCGCGACCCTCGCAGCGCCTTCACACCAAAATCATCCAGTTCTTCGAGGCGTCCGCTTGGGTCGATCGAGGTGCTCGAACAACTACCAATAACGCCGCGACTTGCGGGACGCATCAATGAGAGTGAAATCCCCAAATTCTGACAGCGTGTGAAGTCCTGTATTGTAACGGTCTAGATTCTGCGATGAAATAATTCCGACAGATACTTCGTCAAACCCAGTCGGCGTTAACTCAGTCACGTGATTGATCACCACCGCTGCGCCGTAGTTATCCGAGCAGTCTTGCGCCGGACGATAGAGCTGACCTTTATGCACGAACGGTGTGCCGGCCGGGCGGGCGCTTGCTGAGTCTATCTTAACGGGATTGCGGGCATGCGGGAACCACGGGCCAAATATGTCGTCAGCAAAAAAGACATTCAGCTCAGCATTCCATTGCCGGTCATTTTCTATGGCAAATAGCCAATATCGACCTTCCCAAACGATGATCGAGCTGTCGACCAGCGGACGATCCCGAAATAAAGTCTGCCTCGCAGCCACTTTGCCCTCAGCGGAAATTGCGAAGGCGGACACGTCTCTCGCCGCTGAGTGCTCCGGGATAAATAGTATTTCGTCTCCATGGCAAATGACAAAGGGATAAGAAAGGTGAGAAGACAGCTCGAGTACTGGAACATACTCGCTGAATCCACGTTCGTCGAAGGTACACATCGCGATTGATCCGATGCCTTGTCTCCAGTCAAAATGCTCGACCAATATGCGGTAATCGCCTTGTTTCGTTTGAAAACCGAAAGGGTCTGCGACATAGCCGCCAGATGGCTCGGGCAACCAAATCGCCGACGAGAGTGCCTCTGCCTGGGCCTTTGGGCCAGCGAGTCCGGCAACGACAGAAATCGGCGATTTGATTACGGCGCTATTCCACTGGCGGCGATACAATTGATGATGCGCAATATCACGCACCCTTGGGACCAGCCTTGAAATGGAAGGCATCACTCAGGCATCCCTCAAAATTGTCGCGACCGGACACCCGCTCGGTACCAAAACAGCAAGTGACGTGCCCCCAACCTTCATCCAGTTGCGACTAGAGCCCGTTCATCGTTGTGGCGCTTGAGCGCGGGTGAAGCAAGGGGCTGGCAGGCATAAGGCGCGGAAAATCCTTAGTTACGACAGTCAGCAACCCGAAGGCGCCATGCCCGCAGGCCCGGCCCCGAAGACGGGCTTATCCACCACAGCGACCGGGGCGTCAAATACCTCGCCACGAGCTACACCCAGCGCCTGTCCGAAGCCGAACTGGTGCCTTCGGTCGGCAGCGTCGGCGACAGTTATAACAACGCCTTGGCCGAGACGATCAACGGCCTCTACAAGACCGAGGTCATCTGGCGGCAGCGCTCGTGGCAGAGCGCTTCGGTGGTGGAAATGGCCACCCTGCACTGGGTCGACTGGTTCAACAATCACCGCCCCTTCGATCCCATCGGGCATATCTCGCCCGCAGAGGCCGAAGCCAATTACTATGCAGCCAGCGAGGCACTCGATATGGTTGCATGATTCAAATGAAACCGCCTCCGGAAAACCCGGGACGCTTCACTAATGCGTCCACCATTTTCTCCTTGAAAATTAATTTCCTACGCCCGGCAAGAGCGATGCAAATGCCGACCACACCCCCGGCATCCCCAGGAAAAACACCTGCGCTGCAATAATCAGTGCATAGAGCCCTGCCCCCAGCCTGGTTGCCCAATGCAGTTCGCCCCGCGACCGTAGATCCCAGACAATCAGCGGCACGAAGACGAACCAGGCCAGCACGCATTGCAGCGAAAAGCCGAGCCAGCTTGGCGGTGCCAGCGGCAGCCGGGCGACTGCTGGCTCGGTCAACATGATCATCAGCGACAGCATCAACCGCTTGTGTGCCTGCAGATCGCGCCGTGCTGCACGCCAGCCCTGCCACAGCACAAAGGCAAAGACAGGTATCCCCACCAGCGGCACTGCCGTCCAGGTCAGCGGATCGGTGAAGGACGGCTGGCTGGCGCGCGCCACTTGCCACACCGCCGTCAGATACATCACCGGTATCATTGCCATGCCAAGTGCCATGCCGACCACACCCAGCGCCCGGTGGAGGTCGCGCCTGCCCGCCGCAACCAGCGAGACCTGGGTGACGAAAATCGCCGCCCAGGTGGTGAACACCAGCCCGTGCAGCATCAGATTGGGGATCAGCGGCGGATTGGGCCGGGGATAGGAAAGTCCCAGAACCTTCAGATAGAAGCTCGGCGCGAAACCGATGAACACCAGCGCCACCAGAAACCACGCCATCCGCGTATAAAACCGCCGCTCGCGCGCTGCCGCACCGCCACGCGATCCAGCACTCTCCATCATGATTTCCCCCTTTGAACTCTACTTCGCGGCGAGCTGGCCGCGCAGGGCACCAGCCGGAAATTCTGCATTGTGGAAGTTTACGTAATAATTCGCGGGATTGGCGATGATCGCCTTCAACACTTCGGGATCGACAGCAATGCAGACATCGCTGACGAGCTCAAGGGTGATAACCGGCGGTCCATTGGTCCCTGTCGCGCCCGAATGGACATGCATCATCGTCGGCTTGGCGATCTTGTCGGCGGTATAGACATAGCAGAAGTCACCGGCGTTGGCATCGATCTCTGCCGAAAAGCTGCCGGTGCCATCGGCGTCACCGCCAGCCGGCTCATTGCTCCCGGTCAGCGTGGCCGTGAATACTACCTTGGCGGCAAACACAGGCTGCGGCGCGGCGAGCGCGGTGGCGAACGCCAGACTGGCGATCATGTAGTCGATCTTCATGGCCTCTCTCCTCAGACCGGAGCTACGGCGTTTGCCGCCCACGCGGGCCTTGGCGGAAAGATACACCCGTTGCTGACGCGAGTGAAGCTGGATTAGCTATGCAAGCGGGACAGTCATCTGTGTCTCGCATTCCACCACGGTCGCCATGCGCATGGTCGGGCGGTCGAACAGGTTCATTTCATCGTTGACGACCGCATCGTTCATGATCGTGGTCGAGAGATATTCGACCGTGCCCTTGAAGACCGCCTCATCGTCGAACCACAGCTCGCTGACGACATCGTAGGGCAGTTCCTCATTGGTCCCGCTTTCGGCGTGGGGCAGGGGATCGAGATAGCGGCGCATGTAGCGCACGATGCCGCCGCCCTGCCCGCCGGAATTGGCCATGGCCAGCGGAACGTGGTTGTTCTCGTAATAATTGCGGAATGCCGCGACGCTCATCCCGGGCTTGCGCTTCATGAATAACAGGATCTTGTAGGCCATATCTCTCTCCTGGCGTTATGTGAGCATCAGCGCCCACGCACCCATTCAGTCGCTAACGGGCAGCGGCGGCTCGCGATAGAATTCGACCTGCATCCGCATCGGCCCCGACACCTCGACGTGATGCCCGGCCTCGGGCGGGATTTCCGCAGGATTATCCGGCGTGACCGTCATTTGCCGCGCAGGCTCATCAAACACCAGCCGCACCTCGCCTTCGAGCACCCTGAGCAGCCCCCAGACACCCGCCTTGGTACTATGCGCATTGCGGATCGCATGGGGCAGCGTGTCCTGATCGAACACGGGCGTGGATTTGTAAGGAACTGGCGGCATGGCTTCACTATAGCCGATCTGATAGGCGCTCGGAAACGATGTTTGCGGGAGATGCGGCATGGCGAGCGACGATATTCTGACTACAGCAGCGAACGGCATCCTCACCCTCACACTCAATCGGCCGGAAAAGCTCAATGCGATAACCCCGCAAATGCACATGGTGCTGGAGGCCGCCTTCGACCGCTTCGCCGCCGACGATAGCCTGCATGTCTGCATTGTTACCGGCGCGGGCGAGCGGGCATTCTGCGCGGGAAGCGACCTGGCGCTGTTCGATGCTTCTGCCCCCTACCCGAAGACCGGATATGCCGGATTGGCCCAGCGCTATGACCTCGCCAAGCCGGTGATCGCCGCAGTGAACGGAATTTGCCTCGGCGGCGGGTTCGAGCTGGCGCTGGCCTGCGATATGATCATTGCCTCGGACAAAGCCGTATTCGGTCTGCCCGAGCCCAAGGTCGGGCTGATCGCGATTGGCGGGGGCATCCACCGGCTGGTCCGGCAGGTAGGCCTGAAACAGGCAATGGAGCCTTTGCTCACCGGGCGGAACATTGCTGCTGCGGAGGGGCTGGCGATGGGCTTCGTCAATCAGGTGGTGGCACAAGGCGAGTTGATGGCGGCGACAGAGGCCCTGTCGAACCAGATCATCACCAATGCGCCGCTGGCAGTGCGGCTGACCAAGGCGCTGGCGATGTGGGGACTCGATCAGCCGACTTTGGTAAAGGCGCTGGCGGGCCAGGTGGACCACCCGCTGTTTGAGGTCTGGCGCGGGGCAGAGGATACGACGGCAGGGCCGAAAGCCTTTGCCGAAAAGCGCAAGCCGGAGTGGAGGGGGCGGTAAGTCTTCTCCCCTTCCGCTTGCGGGAGGGGGATTTACCCCAGCTTGCGGTGATCCCAGCTGATAGTCTTCTCGGCGTGGACGACCACCGCCACGCGCTTTTCCGCCATTTTCGCGGCGACGCCAGCGACCTGCTCTGCCGGCAGCTCGGTATGATTGCGCGTGACCAGCAGCCCCATCAGTGCAAGCAGCCGCTCGCCCCCATCGACAATCTCCGCCCTGCCCTGGATCGAAACCCCGCGCAGTTCGGGGTAGGTTTCGCCTGCCTCGCACAGCACCGCGATGCGCGGATCGCGCTGGAGGTTGATCGTCTTCTGCGACTTGCCATAGGTTTCGAACAGGATCGTCGCCCCGTCACGCGCAAACCACAGCGTCGTCAGATGCGGCGCGCCGTCGGGCCCGAGCGTCGCCACTTGCAGGCTGCGGCATTCGTCGAACAGCGCGGCAACCTCCGCCTCGCTCATCCGGATAGCGTCACGTTGCTTGGTCATCAGCTAATCTCCTTCAGATAAGAGAGCCGCCCTGTCCTGCCTTCCTCGCGCACGGATGCCGGGACCAGCTCGAACTTCACCCCCTCGAACAGCTCCTGTACCCCGGGATTGCCTGTTGCCCAGATGACCTTACAGATGCGCTTGGCGATCCGCCAACCCGAGCCTGTGCGCACCCATTCGTCGTCGTACCAGCCACTGCCGTCCCACAGCGGCCCAGCGGGATGGTTCCCCGCAGCGGCATGGCGGATCAGCCGCCACATACCATAGGTCAGCGAATTGGCCCTGTAGCCATCCAACGTGACGAGGTGGTTGGTCATGACATGCTGGGTGGCGTCGAAGTGTTCGTGAAAGCCGCCGAAGTCCACCTTGAACCGGGCGCGGTCGGTCCAGTGCGAGGTCGGGCCGTAATCGGCGTCGCAATCCTCGGTGAAGATGCGGTCGAACAGGTCCCAGCGCTGGCTGTCCATGGCGAGGCCATAGAGATTGATGATCTCGATAATATCGCCGAGGTCGTCCGCCATTGCTTCGCTCCCTACTCTGCCGTCGCCCAGGCAAACCGCGCACTCGCCGCATTCCAGTTCAGCGCAGCCATCACCGCATCGACATAAGCCACTGCCTTGGAACCATAATCCATCGCATAGGCGTGCTCGAACATGTCGAGCACCAGGATTGGCGTGGCACCTGCCAGCGCCATGGTGTGGTCATTCGCCCATTGGTTGACCAGCCGCTTGTCGCGGTGCGAGTATTGTAGCACCACCCAGCCCGAGCCGCCGCCCAGCGCTTTGCCCATGCCGGAAAACTCGGCCTGCCAGCGCGCCTGACTGCCAAAATCGTGCTCGATCATCGCGGCTAGCCCCACACTGGCAACCCCGACCGCGCCAAGGTTGGCGAAGTAGAGCTCGTGCAGGATCATCGAATTTGTCGCGATCAGCTCTTCGCGCTTGAGGCCGCTCAGCAGGAAACCAGGAGCCGTCGCCGGATCGAGGCTGGCGAGCTGGCTGGAAATCGCAGAGATCCGCTTGACCGCGCCAGTGTAGTTATTGTCGTGATGACTGGTCAGCAGCTTCTCCGACAGGCCGGGAATCGCCTTGGGGTCAAACGGCAGCGGGACGGGCTGGGGCGCATAGGTCAGCCTGGCAGGTACTGCCGCGCCCTCTGCCAGAGCGGGGCCAGCAGATGCGGCAAGCGCCGCCCCGGCACCCAGCACCGCGCCAGCCGACAACAAATTCCGACGATCGATAGCAAATTCCGTCATGCTCGTTCTCCCAATGGCACCGGCAGCGACTATGACCGGTTCCTCGCCACCTTCAAGCCCGCAGCGCTGGACAGACGAACCGGCCAGCCGCACTATCGCCTGCTCGATAGGGAGAGTCGATCATGGCCAGCCTGGCGAAACCAAACAGGACCAGCAGCGCCGAAGAGCAGAAGGCCCGCCGCGAGCTGGCCGCCGCCTTCCGCCTCGCCGCGCATTTCGGCTGGGACGATCACGTCGCCACCCATATGTCGGCGCGGCTGCCTGATGGTTCGTTCCTGATGAACCCGTTTGGACTGATGTTCGAGGAGATCACCGCCTCCAGCCTGATGCGGATGGATCTCGATGGCACTGTGCTGGAGATACCCGACGGGCTGATGCTCAACGCGGCGGGCTACACGGTTCACAGCGCGGTGCTGCTCGGGCGGCCTGACATGAATTCGGCAATGCACTTCCACACCCACGACGGGGTTGCCGTCGCTGCGCTCAAGGAAGGGCTGCTGCCGCTCAGCCAGAATGCGCTCAATATCTGGGCCGATGTCGGCTATCATGACTTCGAAGGCGTGGTGCTGGATAACTCCGAGCGCGAGCGGCTCGGCGCGGACCTTGGCAGCAAACACATGCTGCTGCTGCGCAACCACGGCACGCTCTCCTGCGGCCGCTCGATCGCTTCGGCCTTCTACCGCATCTATTCGCTCTAATGGGCCTGCACCGCGCAGGTGCGCACGCTAGCGATGGGCCGCGAGTTGCAACTGCCGCCACGCGAAGTCATCGACGGCATGATGCAGGTGAGTAACCCCGGCTGGGTCGATGGCTTTGCCGAAGAACGCTTCTTCCCCGCCATGTTGCGCAAGGCCGAGCGCCTGTTTCCGGGGTTTGACGATTAGCGCCTACTACCACCCGTTCCAATGGGTGATCGTCTCCGCCCCCGGCCTTGCCGCGCGCTTGAAATCCGTCCCCTTGGTATAGGCGACCGGCAGCATTGCGACCTGCAGCATTCCGTCCGGGATGCCCAGCAGCTCCGCTGTCTCCTTTTCCTTCATCAAATGCAGCGTGGTCAGCACCGAGCCCAGCCCGCGAGCACGCAGCGCCAGCTGGAAGCTCCATACTGCCGGAAAGATCGAGCCATATTGACTGGCCATCATCGCTAGCGGCGCGCCCTCGGGAAAGCGGCCCTCGATGCAGGGGATCGCCAGCACCGGAACCTTCTCGATATTCTCCATCAGCCACATCGCAGAACTGAGCACACGCCCGGTCTGCCCTTCGGTCGGCGTTGCCGCAGCAGCTGCCGACAAATAATCGCCCGCGCCCGACCGGTAGAGCTCGCCCAGCGCTGCCCGCTTGTCGGCGTCATCGACGATCACCCAGCGCCAGCCCTGGGTGTTGCTGCCGGTGGGGGCCTGCTGCGACAGGGCGATGCACTCGAGAATCACTTCGCGCGGCACCGGCTTTTCTAGATCGAGCCGTTTGCGCACCGCCCGCGTGGTTGAAAGCAGCGCGTCGGTAATCGCCAGATCGAATTCCATGATTACACCTCTCCTGCAATTGCGCGATCTTACAGCAGCCCAGCGCTTGCGCCAGCCCCCCGGCGCGGGCATGGAGCTGTCAGAAACAGCCGATCAGGGAGAGACGACCATGGACCTCGAAATTGCAATTCTGGCTGCTAAGGGCGGCGATTCCGTAGGCCTGCTCAAGGCGATGGCCGATGGCGGCACCGCCGGCCTGCTGGCTTGCCCGGGCTGCAACAAGGTGACGCTGCTGCCCGGCGTCGAGAATCCCGGCAATGTCCTCTTCATGATCGAATGGGATTCGGTCGATGCACATAATGCGGCGAAGGGCACGCCGGGCTTCGCCCAGTTCGTCGCCGCTGCCAGCCCGTTCTTCGGCGAAGGTGGCAGCATGCAGCATTTCAAGCTGGGCTAGGTGTTTGGTCACAGCATGTGATGGTGTCCCAGTACGTCGTGTAGCTGGGGGCTCTCCAATATCAAATCGCGATTTCGACACTGTCCAGGTAGCTGGACAACTCACTCAGCAGCTTGCGCGCTCCGTCAACATCGGTGTCCTCGGAGGCCTGCTCGAGACCCGCGCCGAGGTCGGTGATTGTCTGAAAGCCAAAACCCCCTCCCGACCCTCGCAAATTGTGCCCAAGAATCGTCACGGCTTCAAAGTCGGCCCGATCCAGGGCCTCTCGCATAGGGAGGACGTCAAAACGCCGAACGCCAATGCATCGAGACGGATATCAACGAACAAGGCGTCGATATGGTGCGGGCCCGCAAGGTGCAAAGCGCTCCGGCAAGGTCGCTGGCGAGCAGCGCGTTATGGCCCATATCCTCAATCACCCACTCAAGGCTCTGGAGAATGAAAATATCATCTTCTACGGCAAGAATGATGGCCATCAGTACGGCATTTGGTGTGAATTCGGCACAGCGATAAAGCCCCCCAGCGCCGCTTGACCATATTTCGACGCTCAAACGTAACGCACGCCGAAGGAAAAGGTTCCCGAGACAATCTGCATCTTCGCGGCCTGCGAAGCCATCTCATTGAAAATAATTAAATGTTCGATTAAATTGACCGCGTATTTTATGAGCGGCGCGTTCGGGAAGAGTATGGAGTGTAAGCGTGGTGTGCACGCATCCAGCCCGCTCACGCCATCGCCTGGTCCCTCTGGCGAAGAGCGCACCAGACCGCAGCCAGACAGGCGCACAGCAGATCAAAACTGAAACTGTAATGATAGGCCATAGTTTTATTGGCAAACATACTTCAGCGTTCGGAAGGGCTTATGCGTATTCCCACTGAGAATGATTCTTAACCAAGGGCATTTATTCATATTATTGAATATGGGTGTCTAATGTTGGCTATGAGAATCATTGCGATCTCGAATATCTCGCGAAGCAAATTGCTTGGGGCCCTAGTTGCCTGCCTTGCACTTCTCGGCGAACGGGCAGAAGCTGCAACGCAGGGCACACTGGGAGAGACGTCGACCGGCAGCATCACGATCACCGTCTCGGTGGCAAAGCTTGCGCAGATCAGCGGACTGTCCGACGTGACGCTCTCAGCTGTCGACCCTGCATCAACAGCGACTAATGCCCAAAGCGTCTGTGTCTGGAGCAACACCGCCACCAAGGGCTACAGCATCACCGCCTCGGGAAGCGGACCGGGAAGTTCCTTTGCCCTCACCAATGGCTCGATGACAGCTCCATATTCCGTCGCATGGAGCGTATCTTCGGGCCAAACTTCGGGCACATCGCTGAGTCCCGGTGCTGCTCTGACCGGGCTGACCTCGACAGCGACAGAGCCAAGCTGCTCCTCTGATCCGGCGACAACGTCCAGTCTGATCGTCACTGTGGGCGCTGCCGATCTGCAAAACATGCAAGCGGAGACTAGCTACTCCGGAACACTCAACCTGCTCGTGTCGCCGATATAAATTCTGGTAAACAATTTCTTATCGCGAGAGCACTCGAAGGATGGACCTAGTTTAATCAACCATTAGCCAATCTATGGAATAAATGTACATAATTCATCACAATAATCATCGATTCGAGCGAATAATGTTCTAGTCACAGTATCAACCCATGTGGGAGCCATTGGGTAGTGGACGTTAGCAATCACAAGCAATTCAAGGAGATTACCTCGGCCGCCAGCGATCACATTCCCTGGCGCAAGACGGACGATACTGCCGAACTGCTGCAACTCTTGATCGAAAATGCGGGTGCCGGGATCTGGGTACGAGACCTCGTCACCGATTTGCTACAGCTGTGCCCACAGAGCCGCCGCATGCTTGGCCTGCCTGATGACCATTCGGGCGTGATGGCACGAGAGGAGTGGCTGAAGCAAGCCGATGTCCGGGAAATCGAGCGGTTTCAACGATGGGCAAAAACTCCGACCGCTTTAACAGCGCCCTATGAGCAAGAGTTTAGTAGCAAGAGACCGGATGGTGAAATCCGCTGGTTACGCACCACCGCACGCATCCTGCTTGATCAAGAAGGATGCCCCACAAGGCTGGTCGGCCTTATGTTCGACGATACCGACCGCAAGCGCGCCGAAGATTCGTTGCGAGAAAGCGAAGAGCATCTTCGACTGACACAGGAAGCGGCGCTCATCGGCAGCTTTGTCACCGATGCCGATGGCAAAATTGTCGGCTCCAGGCAATTTTACCGCAATCTGGGACTGCCCGAGGATGTGGGAGCCCTCGACCGCGATGCATACATGGGCTTCACTCACCCGGACGACCGGGAGCGGGTGGCACGGGAGGTGTCGGCCGCTATCCAGTCAGGCGACGGCTTCGATATCGAATGTCGCATGAATCGGGTGGATACGGGGGAAACTCGCTGGGTTTTCACGCGTATAAAATTTGAACGCGCGGACGACGGCCAACTGATCCGGATGGTCGGCGCGCATCTCGACATCACCGACCGCAAGCGCACTGAAGAAACTTTGCAGGAAAGCGAAGACCGCCTGCACCTTGTACAGGAATCGGCGCTCATCGGGACTTTTGTGACCGATGCCGATCACAGAATTGTCGGCTCCAGGCAATTCTACCACAATCTGGGATTGCCCGAAGACACGGGCGCCATCGACAGCAAAATATACCTGGGCTTCGTTCACCCTGGCGACCAGGAGCGGGTAAAACGGGAAGTGTTCGCTGCGATCAAGTCAGACGATAGCCTCGACATCGAATACCGGGTCAACCGGCGGGACACGGGTGAGATTCGCTGGATCTTTTCGCGTACCAGGTATCAGCGGACCGATGACGGCCAACTGATCCGGGTTGTCGGCGCGCATCTCGATATTACCGAGCACAAGCTGGCCGAAGAAACCATGCGGGAAGCCGAGGAGCGCCTTGGACTGACGCAGGAAGCGGCGCTCATCGGAACCTTCGTTATCGACGCTGATCGCAGAGTTGTCGGCTCCAGGCAATTCTACCGCAATCTGGGACTGCCCGAAGACGCGGGAGCCATCGAGGGCGATGTATACCTGGGCTTGGTTCACCCCGACGACCGGGAGGGGATGGAACGGGAATTGATCGCCGCTAGCGCGGCGACCGATGGCTTCGACATCGAATGCCGCATCAAGCGGGCGGACACGGGAGACATCCGCTGGATTTTCACGCGAACAAAAATTGAATGCGCGGACGACGGCCAGGTGATCCGGATTGTCGGCGCGCATCTCGACATCACCGACCGCAAGCGCGCCGAAGAGGCGGTGCGGGAAAGTGAGGAGCGGCTTCACCTTGTGCAGGACGCGGCGCTCATTGGGACCTTCGTTACCGATACCGATCGCATAACTATAGGCTCCAGGCAATTTTACCGCAATCTGGGATTGCCCGAAGACACAGCATTTATTAGCCGTGAAACGCACACAGACCTCACCCATCCCGATGATCGGGGGCGGGTGCAGCAAGAAACAGAAAACTCGATCCAGTCGGCTGATGGCCTCGATATCGAATATCGGATCAAACGTGCCGACACAGGCGAACTTCGCTGGATTTTTGCCCGTACCAAATATGAACGGGCAGATGACGGCCAACTGATCCAGATAGTCGGCGTGCATCTCGATATTACCGATCACAAGCGGGCCGAGGCGGCATTGTATGAAAGTGTAGCCCTTAATCAGAGTATGATAGAAGCCAGCGCCGACTGCGTGAAGCTGATCGGCCTTGATGGCCGGTTGCAGTTCATGAACAAGCAAGGTCTCGCGGCACTGGAGATCGAGGATGGCTCAAGACTTTTGGGGAGGAGTTGGGCCGAGCTTTTACCGGCAGTGGAACGCCCCAAGGTCAAAGCGGCAATCGAAGCCGCACGCTATGGGCAGATCGGCCGATTCAATGCCGGATGCCCTACCGCGACGGGTAAGCCCAAATGGTGGGATGTGATCGTAACCCCGATCTGTGACGAGCAAGGACAGCCCCGACAATTGCTGGCGATTTCGCGCGATATCACCGAACACCGCGACCAGATGGCGAAGATTCACTGGACCGCAAGTCACGACATGCTGACCGAACTCCCCAATCGCCGCTATTTTCAAAGCCGACTTGATGAGGTTCTTGTCCGCGCTGCCGCACAGGGAGCGAATGTCGGCCTGCTGCAACTCGATGTCGACGATTTCAAACAGACCAATGATGCGCTCGGCCATGATGCGGGAGACGCCCTACTCAAGACATTTACCCAGCGTTTGCAGGGGGCCACCCAGGGCAACGAGATGGTGGCGCGATTAGGTGGCGACGAATTTGCCATCATCGTTCCCAATCTTACCGACAGTCGCCCGCTGTCTCGCATTGTCGAAGATATTCAGGCGCAATTGGCGGAACCCTTCGTCTATCAGGGCCGCGTGTTCGATTGCCGGGCAAGCATCGGCGAAGCAATCTATCCGCAGCACGGCGAAACCGTCGATGACCTTATGAAAAGCACCGACATCGCGCTTTATGCCGCCAAAACCTCTGGCCGCGGCCACGTACGAAGCTTCCATCCTTCGATGCGCGCCGACATGCATAAGCGATTGGATATGGTCGACCGGGCTCGTACCGCTCTGAAAGTCGATCTGATCTTTCCTTATTACCAGCCCAAGATCGACTTCAGGACGGGCGCTCCAGCAGGCTTTGAGGCGTTGCTGCGCTGGCAAGACCCCAATGGGAGAATTCAGCCTCCTGCTGCGATTGCTGCGGCATTTGAGGATATGGATGTGGCCCAGGCACTCAGCGAACGTATGCAGCTGCGCGTGTTGGCCGACATGCGGCGCTGGCTTGATGATGATATCGACTTTGGCCATGTCGCCATCAATGCATCGGCCGCCGAGTTCAGGCAGAATGACTTTGCAGAGCGGCTACTCAACCGCGTGAGAGCCGCTGGCGTCCCCACGAGCCAGATTGAGCTTGAAGTCACCGAAACGGTCTTCCTGGGGCGAGGGGCTGAATATGTCGACAGGGCTCTGCATTTGCTAAGCGTCGAGGGCATGCGCA
This sequence comes from Novosphingobium sp., assembly GCA_023266625.1. Taxonomy (GTDB): domain Bacteria; phylum Pseudomonadota; class Alphaproteobacteria; order Sphingomonadales; family Sphingomonadaceae; genus Novosphingobium. The sequence continues at coordinate 19,198 of JAHFPT010000060.1, forward strand.
TCGCACTCGATGATTTTGGTACCGGTTACGCGTCGCTGTCGCATCTCAAGCAGTTCCCGGTCGATGTCATCAAGATCGATCAGTCCTTCGTCCGCAATATAAATATTGATCCCGATGACTCAGCCATCATCAAGGCCCTCATCGGTCTCGGCAAAAGCCTGTCGATCCGTATCGTGGCCGAAGGGATTGAGACCCACGCCCAGTCCGCCTTTCTGGCTGAAAATGGCTGTGACTATGGGCAGGGCTATCTGTTCAGCAAGGCCGTTGCGGCAGCAGAAGTGCCAGAACTGATATCGAGCTTGAACAAGGGCACGTTTAGCGCTGTCAAAGCAAAATGGCCCAGAGGGGTGGAGGCCGCTAACTATGGCTAACCAGGTTGATGACCGACGGGAAGAACCGGACTCGGAAAGGTCAAGGGCAGAGATGTCCGGAGCTGAACAGCGAAGGGCTCCTCGCGTTACCCTGGTCATTCGTATGGCTAAGCTGATTGCCGATGGGCACGAGTATTTCTGTATTATTCGCGACGTCTCGGCCACCGGAGTCAAGGTCCGCATCTTTCATCCACTTCCCCGGCACGAGACATTGCTGCTTGAGCTCGGCAACGGCGATCGCTATCCAGTCGAGCAGGTCTGGCGCACGTCTGACCATATGGGCTTCCGCTTCAATGATGAGGTCGATGTCCAGTCGGTCATCCACGAAACACACGGTCCATTCCCCCGGCGCCAACTGCGTCTGGGAATTGCATTGGACGCAAGGGTTTATTCTGGTTGCGAATCCTGCACTGTGGCCCTTCACGACATCTCGCAGCAGGGCGCCTGTATCGAATGCGAAAAAAGGCTTCTGATCAACGAGCTGGTTCGGATCGAAACCAACGGGCTTCCGACAGTCTACGCCAAAGTCCGCTGGCGACGCCCGCCCCGATATGGTCTTGTTTTCGAACAGACCTTCCGCCTCGATGAACTGGCCCGGATGCTGGCACCCATGCAAATGTCTGAAGCTCCCGAGCAGGCCTCCCGTTGAAACGCTGGCAGGCCCCAGCCTGCCGCGCTAAAAGGCCCGCGTCAGCAAATAGAACAGCGCGCCCACAGTTGCGGAGGCCGGTACTGTCAGTACCCAGGCCGTCAGCAGATTGCTGGCCACTCCCCAGCGCACGGCAGATGCACGCCTGGCTGCGCCCGCCCCGATCACCGCGCCGGTGATGGTGTGGGTGGTCGATACCGGAATGCCGAAGATCGAGGCACCGAACAGCATGATCGAGCCGCCGAGCGATGCCGAAAAGCCCTGATGCTGGGAAAGCTTGGTTATGCGGCTGCCCATAGTCTCGATGATCCGCCAGCCGCCGGTCAGGGTGCCGAGGCCCATTGCGACATAACAGCTGATCGCCACCCAGTGCGGGACATGGAATTCACCACCTAGATAGCCGGTCGAGTAGAGCAGCACGGCGATGATACCCATGGTCTTTTGCGCATCGTTGAGCCCATGACCGGTCGAATAGGCTGCGGCCGAGACGAGGTGCATGGCTTTGAGTCCGCGCTCTGCGCTCCCGGCACTCGCTCCCTTGAGCAGCCAGGAAGAAAGCAGCATCACCAGCATCGAAATTGCCATGCCGATGATCGGGGCAAGAAAGATGAAACTGATCGTCTTGATCAGGCCCGGCCATTCGACACCCGCCATACCGGCATGAGTCACGCCCGCGCCGACCAGCCCGCCGACCAGCGCATGGCTCGAAGACGACGGGATACCCTTAAGCCAGGTCACCACATTCCAGAACATCGCCCCGCCCAGCGCGCCGAAGACAACGGCAGGCGTGATGACATCCTTATTGATTATCCCCTTGCCGATGGTCTCGGCGACCTTCTGCAGGGCAGGATTGTACAGGGTCAGGAAATAGGCGGAAAAGTTAAAGAAACCGGCGAAGGCGACCGCTTGCAGCGGCGATAGCAGCCGGGTCGAAACCACGGTGGCAATGGAGTTGGCCGCATCGTGCAACCCGTTCAGAAAGTCGAACAGCAATGCGACGATAATGAGCCCGACAAGCAGCGGGAAGGCGAGTTCCATGGTCAGAGCCTTTCCGCTCAGGCGTGATCGATAACCAGGCCGTCGATCTGGTTGGCGACATCTTCAAGCCGGTCGCAGACCCGTTCGAGGTGGGCATAAATATCGTTGCCGACAAAGAAGCGCGTCGGGTCTGACTTGCCGTGGGTTTCGTAGAGCTTTTTGAGGCCCTGAAAGTTGAGCTTGTCGGCCTCGCCTTCCAGCGCGACCAGCCGGCTTGTCAGCAGGTGCAGCTTGGCAGCATTGCTCGAGATATTGCGCAGCAGCGGCATTGCCTCGGCAGTCAGCGCCGTGGCTTCGACGATCAGATCGGCCATGCCCTGCATTTCAGGATCGAACTCGGTGACACTATAGAGTTCGACCGCACCCGATGTATGCTGCATCTGGTCAATCGCATCGTCCATCTTGCCGATCATCGCGGTGATGGCGCTGCGATCGAACGGGGTGAGGAAGGTTCTGCGCACATCGGTAAGCACCTCGCGGATGACATCGTCGGCCTTGTGCTCTTCATCCTCGATCGTCTTGATATGTGCAGCCATATCCGGCCCGCCACGCACCAACTTGGCAAGCGCATCTGCCGCCGCCGTCAGCGTCGCCGCGTGGGTTTCGAATTGTTCGAAAAAATTGCCCGTTCTGGGAAGCAGCTTTTGGAACCAGGCGAACATGCCATTACCCCCTCAATCCAACAGATTTGTCATATGCGTCCGGGCCCAGCGACGCGAATCGCTGGACAACCTTCCAGGGCCGCGTTCTGGAGCATCTATACGAGATTGGCCATTTTGGCTGGAAAAGCCCGCCTGATATCGTAGGACAAGTCATGGCAGATGCAGACCAGACCCGATTGCTTGCCCTGATCGAATTGCCAGCCATGCTGGTCGAAGCGGATCAGGTGACCTTCGCCAACGGCGCGGCCCTGGCCTTGCTGGGCGGACACATCGTTGGCGAGAATGTCCGCATTGCCCTGCGTGCACCCGACGCTGTCGCGCTGATCGCGCGACCTGACGGCGGGCACGCGCGAATCTCGGGGCTTTCGGTGCCAGGCAGCATCTGGGACATGACGTGCCATGTGCTCGATGGCGGGACCCGGCTCGTCACTTTGCAGGACATGTCGGTGCAGGTCAGCGTTGCCCGCTCGCATGCCGATTTCGTCGCTAACGCCAGTCACGAATTGCGCACGCCGCTGGCGGCGATTCTCGGATATGTCGAAACGCTTGCCGATGCCAAGGCCGGAGAGGACCGGCAAACCCGCGAGCGTTTTCTGGGCATTATCCGGCGCGAGGCGCAACGCATGCAAGCGCTGGTCGAAGATCTGATGTCGCTATCCCGGATCGAGGCAATCAAACACGAGTCTCCCAGCGATCCTGTCGATATCGTCGCCGTGGCGCGCGAAATTGCCAACGAGATCGGCGAGATCGCCGCCGTTACCGTGACAAGCAATTGCGATCGCGCAATCGTTGGCGGAGACCGCAACCAGCTGGCGCAAGTCATCCGCAATCTGGTCGATAATGCGATCAAATACGGCAAGCCTGACGGAGATGTTGCGATTTCCATCGAAGCTTCGGAGACGGGTTGGTTGCTGCTCAATGTCCGCGACGAAGGAGAAGGCATTGCACCCGAACATCTGCCGCGGCTGACCGAGCGCTTCTATCGCGCCGACGCCAGCCGCAGCCGCGCCTTGGGCGGTACCGGTCTGGGTCTGGCAATCGTCAAGCATATCGTCGAGCGCCACCGCGGCCGTATCGACATTTCCAGCCGACAGGGTCGTGGTACAACGGTGTCGATAATGTTGCCTTTGCAAAAGACCACGTGAATGGATTGTCACATGACTGTCACAGAACACCGCTAGCGCCGCGACGGAACAATATGACACGGGAATTACCTATGCGTTCTTTCAAGCCATTGTGCATTGCTACCATCTCCTCGCTTGCCCTCACCGCTTGCGGCGGTTCGGGCGATTCCGCTTCGGGTGCGCGTGACTTCGTCCGTGCCGTCGGTTCCTCGACAGTCTACCCCTTCGCAAAGGCTGTTGCCGAGGCCACTGCCTTGTCTGGCGGCAAGTCGCCGGTGATCGAATCAACCGGCACCGGTGCGGGCATGAAGCTGTTCTGCGCAGGCATTGGCGCTGCCCATCCCGATATCGAGAATGCCTCGCGCCGGATGAAGGCCTCCGAATATGCGGATTGCGCCAGCCACGGCGTCAAGGACATCGTCGAAATCCAGGTCGGGCTCGATGGCATCGCCTTCGCCGAAGCCACCGGCGGTCCCGGCATGGCTCTTACTCCTGCCGATGTTTACAAGGCGCTGGCAGCCAATCCCTTCGGCAAGCCCAACAGCGCCAAGACATGGAGCGACGTCAATCCCGCGCTGCCGGCAACTCCTATCCTGGTTTACGGCCCGCCCTCTACATCGGGAACGCGCGACGCGCTGGGCGAGCTGATCTTGACCAAGGGCTGCGATACCGATCCTGCGATGAAGGCGCTCAAGGACAAGGACGCCGATGCGCACAAGAAGATCTGCACCGGTGTCCGTGAAGACGGTGCCTATGTCGATTCGGGCGAAAACGACAATCTGATCGTCCAGAAGATCTCGGAAAACCCCAAGGCGGTTGGCATTTTCGGCTATTCCTTCCTTGAAGAGAACCCGGACAAACTCAAGGGCATCACCATGTCGGGCATCGCACCGACCTATGCGACCATTTCCGATTTCAGCTACCCCGGTGCCCGTCCGCTCTATATCTATGTCAAGGCGGCGCATCTGAAGGCGATCAAGGGGTTGAACGAATATGTCGGCGAATGGGCCAAAGCCTGGGGGCCGGACGGCATTCTCAAGCCCAAGGGCATGGTCATCGCCCCCGAAGCTGTCCGCGCCAGCAGCGCGGAAATCGTCCGGAACATGACGCTGATGGACTCGTCGGCGCTTAAATGACCTGGGAAATGATCGGGCGAACGTCTCCAGGATGATCTCATCGATCACTCTTTTCACGATTCTGGGCCTTGGTCTCGTCGGCTGGTTTGCTGCGCGGGCCAGGGCCCAAAGCCTGTATAGCGGGCGCGGTTCGCTGCATTCGATGCCAGCCTATCACGGCTGGCATCTGGCGCTGTGGATCGTTGTGCCGGCCTTTGTCGTCTGGGCCATGTGGCAGGCAATATCACCCGGCCTGGTGGAATCCGCTGTTCTCACCGGGCCACTTGCCGCAAAGCTCCCAGCTTTCGATGTCGAGCGCCAATCCATCCTGGCGGAAGCCTGGACTTTGGCCAAAAATCCATCGGCGGTCGCCTTCAATCCACTGGCTGCCGAATTCGCAGAACCACTGCGCGCGGCGCAAAATCGCTTCGGTCTGATCGGCGCAGCGTTGGCGGCACTCTTTGCCTTTTCCGGCGGAGCATACGGCTTCACCCGCATCCGTGCGGCATTCCCGGCGCGGACCCTGGTCGAGCGTATGATCATGCTGGCGCTGCTGCTGGCCTCGCTGCTGGCGATCCTGACCACAGCAGGAATCATCGCCTCGCTGCTGTTCGAAACGGGCCGCTTCTTCTCCTATGTCTCGCCAATCGATTTTCTGACCGGCACACACTGGAGCCCGCGCGATGGAACCGGGCCGGAGATATCCGCAGATTTCGGCGCGGTACCTTTGTTCTGGGGCACCATTTTCATTGGCGCGATCATCGCCATGATCGTTGCTATCCCGCTCGGACTGATGAGTGCGGTCTATCTCACTCAATATGCCAGCCTTGCCATGCGCAAATGGCTCAAGCCGATGCTCGAAATTCTCGCGGGCATCCCGACCGTGGTCTATGGCTATTTCGCCGCCTTGACGATTGCTCCGATGATTCGCGATTTCGCAGGTAGCCTCGGCATGGCAAACCCTTCGACCGAAAGCGCGCTGGCAGCCGGGCTGGTGATGGGGGTAATGATCATTCCCTTCGTTTCCTCGATGGCCGACGACAGCCTCGCCGCCGTTCCGCAGGCGATGCGCGACGGTTCGCTGGCGATGGGCGCGACCCAGTCGGAAACGATCAAGCGGGTGCTGCTACCTGCCGCGCTGCCCGGCATCGTCGCCGGGGTAATGCCGGCGATCAGCCGCGCTATCGGCGAGACGATGATCGTGGTCATGGCAGCCGGTGCCGCCGCCCGGCTCTCGGCCAATCCCTTCGCCAGCATGACCACGGTCACCTATCAGATCGTCCAGCTGTTGACCGGCGACCAGGAGTTCGACAGCCCCAAGACCCTGTCGGCCTTCGCGCTCGGGCTGGTCCTGTTCATCATCACCCTCATTCTCAACATCGTCGCACTTCGCGTCGTCAAGCGGTTCCGGGAAGCCTATGAGTAGCGTCCTGAAATCCGCAGAAATGGAACGGCGGGTCGCGAAGCGCTATCGTGCCGAGCGGCGTTTCCGCATGATTGGCCTTGCCGCCATCTGCCTGTCGCTCCTGTTTCTGGCTTTCCTGCTCTTCACCATTATCCGCGACGGCATTGGCGGAGTGGACTGGAACTTCCTCACTGGCTCGGATTCTACCGACGCGGCAACGGCGGGCGTGTGGGGAGCAGTCAAGGGTTCGTTCCTGACCATGGCGATAACCCTCGGTCTGTCTTTCCCGATGGGAGTGCTCGCCGCTATTTATCTTGAGGAATTTGCCCCCCGCAACCGCTGGGTGGAGCTGGTCGAAGTGTCGATCAACAACCTTGCGGCGGTGCCCTCGATCATCTTCGGCCTGCTCGGCCTTGCGGTCTTCATCAACACTTTGCATCTGCCGCGATCCTCGCCGCTGGTCGGCGGCCTGACCCTGGCGCTGATGACCATGCCGGTGATCGTCATTTCCGGCCGCAACGCGATCATGGCAGTGCCGCCCTCGATCCGCGACGCCGCGCTCGCCATCGGGGCGAGCCGGGTGCAGACGGTGTTCCATCATGTCCTGCCGCTCGCGCTGCCCGGCATCCTGACCGGCACGATCATCGGCATGGCCCGCGCGCTGGGCG
>JAHFPT010000242.1 GCA_023266625.1 Novosphingobium sp.
AAAATTGGAATATCAATCATTGCTTGCAACCCATTTCGTGCGGGAAGTAACGGCGCAGGGCTTTGTGCCATTGTCAATCAGTTGCGCGCACACAGGGCGGGCGGGCAATATCGTGTCACCGCACAAGGACCCGTGGGATCGTATTCTCGCTGCGCAGGCGCTCACGGAAGATTTGACGCTGGCTACCGTTGACAAATTTTTCGCCGAGGTCGGCGTCGCTACATACTGGTAAGGAACATGAAATGACCAAGCATGATGGCCTGACCAAAGGCCGGAGCCGCGACCAGATGGCCGCCCGCGTCGCGCAGGAGCTGCAGGATGGCTTCTACGTCAACCTCGGCATCGGCATCCCGACGCTGGTGGCAAACCATGTCCCCGCCGATATCACCGTCACCCTGCAGAGCGAAAACGGCATGCTCGGCATTGGCCCGTTTCCGCTCGAAGGCGAGGAAGACGCCGACCTGATCAATGCTGGCAAGCAGACGATCAGCGAGCTGCCGCATTCGGCCTATTTCGACAGCGCCGACAGCTTCGCGATGATCCGCGGCGGGCATATCGACCTGACCGTGCTCGGCGCGATGGAAGTCGCCGAGAATGGCGACATCGCCAACTGGATGATCCCGGGCAAGATGGTCAAGGGCATGGGCGGGGCGATGGATCTCGTCGCCGGGGTAAAGAAGATTATCGTCGTGATGGAACATTGCGCCAAGGACGGCAGTCCCAAATTCATTCCCGAATGCACCCTGCCGCTGACGGGCAGGAACGTCGTCGATATGATTGTCACCGATCTGGCGGTCTTCGCGCGGGAAGATCATGCCAGCCCGTTCCGGCTGGTCGAGACAGCGCCGGGCGTAGAGCCGGGTGAGGTCGCCGCGAAAACGACGGCGCATTACATCGCATAGGCCAATCCGGCCCTGAACAAGGCGCAGTTCCGGCTTGGATCGGGAGGGATCGGGAGCGCGAATGACGGAACATCCAGGAAAGCGGCTGTGCGAGGGGCGCGTTGTGGCGATCACCGGCGGCGGGCGTTACCAGCCTGACGGTCAAAGCTGCCTACGAGCTTGCCCAATACGGTGTTACTGCCAATGCGCTGGCCCCGGCGGCAGCCACCGATATGAGCGGCCATCTGATCGATCCCGCCAAGCGCAATGTCGATGTGATGGGACGGGAGTGATCCTGGCTCATGACAGTTTTTGCACTTTACATTGCATTTTGTAATATTAGGATCGGGCGCAGAAGCGGGGAAGAGTGATTCTATGCGGCCGAGGGACATCTGTGCGATCGACACGCTGATTGGCTTCCGCGACCAGCGGCAGGTCCAGGCCGTGTCCGCGGCGAAGGACCAGGGCGTCAGGCACCCCGCCGAATACATGTTCCGCGACATACCGGCCGACCTGCCGAGCGACGACCGTTCCGACGCAATCGCAGAGACCCTCGCCAAGATGGATGCCCACAACATCCGCTACGGCCTAATCAGCCTGTCGGACAGCCTCACGCCCGAAGCGTTGCGCCGCCATCCGGACCGCTTTATCGGCTCGCTGTTCGCCGACGGCAACGAGGGGATGGATGCCGTCCGCAAGATCACGCGCGCGGTCGAGGAATATGACGTCCGCGCGGTGGGCCTGTTTCCCGCTGGCATAAGCCCGCAGATCCCGATCAACGACAAGAAGTGGTATCCGGTCTATGCGAAATGCGTGGAGCTTGACCTGGCGGTCTTCTGCGCGGCGGGCGTACCTGGTCCGCGCGTGCCGATGATGCCGCAGTACGTCGGCCTGTTCGATGAGGTCTGCTATGATTTCCCCGAGCTCAAGATCGTCATGCGCCACGGCGCGGAGCCGTGGGAGGCGCTGGCGGTCAAGCTGATGCTCAAATGGCCGAATCTCTATTATTCGACCAGCGGCTTCGCGCCGAAGCACTACCCCAAGGCGATCATCGATTTCGCCAATACCCGGGGCGCGGACAAGATCATCTATGCCGGCTATTATCCCTTCGGGATCGAGCTGGAGCGCACGTTCAGGGAACTCGACGATGTGCCGTTCAAGCCCGAAGTCTGGCCTAAATTCCTGCGCGACAACGCCGCCCGCGTGCTGCGTATTCCCGCACCCGTTTGAGCCCGCACCTGCTTGAGGAAGCCATGATGAGCGACACCCTTTCCCCTGACCCGCTGGTGGAAATAGCGCCCCAAGCCAAGGTTAACCCGGCGCTCGGCTATCTCGCCTTCGATGCCGACGGCCATTACTACGAGGCGACCGACGCCCTCACCCGCCATCTGCCCAAGGCATTCGCCCAGCGCGGTGCCCGCTGGATCGAGATGAAGGGCAAGCCGCGCATGATGCTGGGCGACCGATTGTTCAGCTTCATCCCGAACCCGACTTTCGATCCGGTCGCCAAGCCCGGTTGCCTGCATGACTATTTCGCGGCGCGTCCAACTCAGGAAGGCTCGGTGCTCGACCAGATGGGCGCGCTGGAGCCGATCCGCGCCGAATATCGCGACCGGGAGGCCCGGTTGCAGGTGATGGATGGGCAGGGGTTGGCCGCGACCTGCCTCTACCCGACGCTGGCGGTCGGCATCGAAGTGGCGATGCGGCACGATATGGAGGCCGCGCTGGCGACTTTCTCGGCGTTCAACCGCTGGCTCGACGACGACTGGGGTTTTGGCCGCAGCGACTGCCGCATTTTCGCCGCGCCGTTCATCTCGCTCTATTCGGTCGACTGGGCGATCCGGGAGCTGGAATGGGCAATCGAGCGCGGCGCGCGGCTGGTCACCATGCGCAACGGCCCGGTCTATACGCCGACCGGAACCACGTCCCCTGCGGCAGCGGAGTACGACCCCTTCTGGGCGCGGGCGGAGGAAGCGGGAATCCTCGTCGCCCCGCATGCGGGCGATGACGGCTATGATTTCCTTTCGGACATGTGGGAGCCAGGCGCTTCGTTCCGCATCCTGTTCAATTCGCCGATGAAAAAGCTGGTGGCGTCGCAGCGCGCAGTTCCCGATTTCTTCGGCGCCTTGATCTGCCACCGCTTGTTCGAGCGCTTCCCGCGACTGAAAGTGGCGTCGATCGAGAACGGCGCGGGCTGGATTCCGGCCACGCTCAAGCGACTGCACAAGGGGCACATGCAGACGGCGGGGTACTACAAGAAGAACCCGGTCGACCAGTTCCTCGAGCATATCTGGGTCACCCCTTTCTGGGAGGACGACATCAATGAGCTGGTGGAGGACATCCCGGTCGAACGGCTCTTGTTCGGCAGCGACTGGCCGCATGTCGAAGGCGTGGTCGCGCCGCTCGATTTCCTGAACAGCATCGCCAATCTCAGCGAGGCCGACCGCTTCAAGATCATGCGCGGAAACATCCAGGGGCTGCTCGGCGCCGGCTGAGAACCATAGGGGAGAGCGGCAATGAGCAGCGAGAGAGCCTTCCGCGACGTCACGGCAGAGGAATACCGCTGGCACACCGAGCTGAAGGGCGATGCCGCGACGATCGTCGAGCTGTTGTGGATCGACGGCCAGTTCGACAACGGCTGGCAGATCGGCATCGGCCTGCTGCGCGCGCGCCCGCTGGCCGGCGGAAACCCGGCGATCACCATCAAGCTGATGGCACCGGACGGCAAGGTGACCGAAGTCAACCGAACCTTCCGGCCCGACGAGTTCCACGACGAAGGTGGCCTCAGCGCGCGCTGGGGAAGCGAGAATTCCGTCATCGGCCGTATGGATGAGAGCGGGCGACTGGCGGGCTACAGCTTGCGCCTGGCGGTCGAGGACATCCGCGTAGTGCTCGATGCCGAGACAGTCTGCTCGGGCGTCAAATTCGTCGCCCGCTCGCCCGGCTACACCGTGCATGAGCCCGAGACGCAGCTGGCCGTGGGCTGGTGGCCGCTGGTGCCGCGCGCAACCTGCCGGGCGACGATCACCCACGGCGGAGCGCCAATGGAGGTCCAAGGCTTGATCTACCTGGAACGCCAGGTCTCCTCCTTCCCGCTCGGCGGACATGAGGGCGAGAAGACCGCACAGTCGATCTGGACCTGGGGCCACGTTTTCGCCGGCGACTATACAATCGGCTGGACCGATTCCGGCGCTTCGGAAGATTTCGGCTACCGCCACTTCACGCCGTTCTTCGTGTGGAAAGGGGCGGAACCGTTCTTCTGGACATTCGCTTTCGCCAGCTATGTCGAGCGCTTCGCGGTCAATCCAGACAACGGCCTTGCCTATCCGGCAGTCGTCACGCTGAAGGCGGCGATGCCCGATATCGATATGTTCGTGCGACTGGAGAACGGGCGTTCTTCCGAACATTGTGTGTTCAACAACAAGCCCGGATCGCTCTACAGTCGGCAGGTCTGCGACGCGCAGGTCCAGTTCCGCCGCTGGGGGCGCAGCCATCGCGCGGCGGGCCATGCGGTGTTTGAATGGGGCACCAGCGCCGGCAACTTCCCCTTCGCCGAAGCGGGCGCGGTCGCCGATGGCTGACGGACTTTCCGAATGCTCGCGTGATTCGGCTGCCCCGGTGATGCGCTCCTCGATCGGCGCGGTCTTGCGCGAGCGTGCCACCGGCGATCCGGAGCGCACGGCGCTGCTGTGGCTCGAGGGCAATGACGTGCAGCGTTACAGCTACGCCGAGCTGCTGACTCGCGCGCAGGCCTGCGCCGCCTGGATCGCGCGCCATGCCGGACCGGGAGAGGTTGTCGCAGTCTGGGGGCGCAACAGCATCGACTGGCTGCTTGCCGAATATGGCTGTGCGCTGTCGGGAACGGTGCTGTGCGGCTTCAACACCGCCTGGACCGGCCCCGAAGCCGCGCATGCCATCGCGCTGACCCGGCCCAGTCTCGTGCTCGCCGACTTCGACGCACGAGGGAACGACCTTCTGCCCAGAGCCCGGGCGCTGGCCGCCGATTGCGCCGTCGAGCCACTGCATGGTCTGCGCTCGCGCAGCGTTGAGGGAGCAGTCGATCTGCCCGACCCCGATCACGACGCACCTTTCCTGATCCAGTTCACTTCCGGCACCACCGGGCGCGCGAAGGGCGCACTGCTTTCGCATGCCGCAGCGCTCAACGGCGGTCTGCTGCGCGTTTCTTCTGGCGGGGCGATGCCCGACGACGTGTTTCTCAACCCCTTGCCGCTGCACCACATCGCCGGATCGGTCTCGCTGGTGCTGGGCACACTGGTTGCAGGTGCGACTTATGTCATCGTCGAGCGGATCGACGCCCGGCGGCTGCTCGCCATGATCCAGGCGACTGGCGCGACGCGGATCGGCGGGGTGCCGACCGTGCTCAAGGACGTCCTGGAACTGCCCGAATTCCCGCAAGGTGGCATCTGGCTTACCAGCGTCGGCATCGGCGGTGCCAGCGTGCCCGAGGATCTGGTCCACCGGCTCGCCTCAGCCTTCCACGCCACGGTCTCGGTGGGCTATGGCCAGTCCGAATGCCCGCTGATCTGCAACAGCGAGGCCGGCGATCCGGCGGCCGTGGTCGCGACGACAGTGGGCCGTGCCTCCCCGCAGAACGACATCAAGCTGGTGTCTCTCGTCACTGGCGAGACTGTCCCGATCGGCGAGGTTGGCGAGATCTGCGTGCGTTCGCCCGCCAACATGACCGGCTACTACCGTATGCCCGAAGCGACCGCCGAGGTGATCGACGCCGAGGGCTGGCTGCACACCGGCGATCTCGGCAGCATGGACGCCGAGGGCTACATCCGCGTCTGCGGGCGTTCGCGCGAGGTGATCATCCGCGGCGGCCAGAACATCTATCCGCCCGAAATCGAACAGGCGCTCGCGCTCCATCCCGCTGTCGCCGCAGCCGCCGCACTCGGCGTGGAGGACGAGCGGCTGGGCCAGCAGGTGGCAGGCGTGATCCTGCTGCGCGAGGGGCAGACCGCAGATGGCGCGGCGCTGGAAGCGTTCCTCGTCGAGCGGATCGCCTATTACAAAATCCCGCGACAGTGGCGCTTTGTGGACCGGATGCCGATGACCGCTTCGGGCAAAATCCGCAAAGTCGAACTGGCGCGGCTGTTCGACAAGGAAAACGAGAGATCATCATGAACCAGCCCGAAGACCCATCAGAGCTCGTCCTCGTCACCATCGACCAGGGCGTCGCCAGCATCGTTCTCAACCGCCCCCACCGGCAGAACGCGTGGACCCCGGGCCTTGGCAACGCCTATTTCGGAGCACTGCTCGACCTGTCGCGCGACGAAAGGGTGCGCGTAATCGTGGTATCGGGATCGGCGGGCAGCTTTTCCGTCGGCGCGGACGGCGCGCTGCTCGAAGATATCGCCGGCAACAGCGGTCTCGAAATATCGGCCGACTACAAGCCCTATTGGCTGCCGATGTCGATCGGCAAGCCGATCATCGGTGCCATTGCGGGACCGTGCTTCGGCGTCGGCCTGCAGCAGGCGCTGTGCCTCGATTTCCGCTTCGCCGCCGAGGATGCCAAGATCTCGACCGCCTATGTCCGCCGCGGGCTGATCGCCGAGATGGGCATGAGCTGGGTGCTGCCGCGCCTCGTCGGCGCTGGCCATGCCGCCGAGCTGCTGCTGTCGGGCAGAGTGGTCCGCGCGCCGGAGGCCGAGCGTATCGGCCTGGTGAACCGGGTGTTTCCCACCGGCAGCGTCCTCGATGAGACCTTGGCCTTCGCCCGGACAATGGCAGCGACCTGCAGCCCACGCGCCATGCGCGAAATCAAAGGCCAGCTCTACCGCGATCTGATGTCCTCGCTGCTGCCTGCTTACGGCCGTTCGCAGGAATTGCTGCCGCAGGCCTTCACCTGGCCCGACTTTGCCGAAGGCGTGCGCAGTTTCGGGGAAAAGCGCACGCCTGTCTTCCCCGCACTTCCTCCTGAGTTCGCCCTGCTGGACGTCGATCCGGACGCGGCGCAGCGCGCATGATGGCGGTGGTCGCCCGCTCGCTGGGCGCGCCCGAGACGCTGTCGCTCGAAGACTGGCCTTCGCGACCGCCAGCACCGGGCGAGGCGCGCGTGCGGATTCACGCTGCCGGGGTCGGCTTCGTCGATTCGCTAGTGGTGGCAGGCGACTATCAGCTCAAGCCGGAGCTGCCCTACATTCCCGGTATGGAATTTGCCGGTGTAGTGATTGAAGTCGGCGAAGCGGTGGCGCGGCT
>JAHFPT010000061.1 GCA_023266625.1 Novosphingobium sp.
CATGCAAACCCAGGCCCTCGGTGCCGAACAAATCAGCGAGGCGCTGGTGCAGCTTTCCGAAGCAACGCAGCAAACCGTGGAATCGCTGCGTCAGTCCAGTTCGGCGATCGAGGAACTCGACAGTGTTTCCGGCAATCTGCACGGCAGCATCTCGCGCTTCAAACTCGCGGCTGCATAAGCGAGCAGGGTGCTTTCGATGCTCTTCCTCCATTTCCAAATCGGCAACGACAGCTTCGCTCTGGCAACCGACCAGATCGTCGAGATCGTACCGCTGGTAGACCTCCAGAAGGTGCGGCAGGCTCCCGAAGCGGTGGCCGGGTCTTTTGAATATCGCGGGTGCTTCATTCCGGTTGTCGATCTTTGTGCGCTCGAGCTGAACCGGCCGACCCTCAGACGGCTCAGCACCCGTATCATTGTTGTCCGTCGTCCGGCCGACCCCACCGCCCTGATCGGTCTGATCGCGGAAAATGCGACCGAGGTGCTGCGGCTCGATCCGGCTGAATTTGCGCCTTTTGCCCAGGGACCGCATAGTCTCGTCCAGCGTGTGGAGCTGGAAGATCTGCTTCCATCCGCTCTGTTGGCGTTTCTGGACCCGGAGCTGGTGGACAGCCAATGAGCGATGACCGTTTCGCGGATTTGCTCGAACGCACGATGGGGCTGAAAGCGGCCTCCATCGGCGCATCAGCGGTCGAACGCGTCGTAAGCGCGCGAATCGCGGCCTCGAAATCGGAGGGAGGCGAGGCCTATTGGGAGCTGCTCCAGCACTCGCCCGACGAATTGCAGGAACTGATCGAAGCAGTGGTCGTACCCGAGACCTGGTTTTTCCGCGATCCGCAGGCTTTCATGGCAATGGCAAGCATTGCCAAGCAAGGTTGGCCAGGCGATGCTTCACGGCCGTTGCGACTGCTGAGCCTGCCCTGCTCGACGGGGGAGGAGCCCTATACGATGGCGATGGCACTGCTCGATGCGGGGCTTCCTGCCAGCCGGTTCAAGATCGATGCAATCGACATCAGCACCCGCTCGCTGACAAAGGCGCGGTGCGGCGTTTACGGCCGCAACTCCTTCCGCGGACAGGATCTGGGCTTTCGCGACCGCTATTTGGAATCCGCTGAGGGCCGGCATGCGATACGCGACATCGTGCGTGAGCCTGTTCATTTCGCGCAAGGCAACATGCTGGATCCCGATTTCCTTAGCAGTTCCGAAGGCTACGACATCCTCTTCTGCCGCAATTTGCTGATCTATTTCGACGCACCCACGCAAATCCAGGCCATCGCGGTGCTCAAGCGCCTGCTTTCACCGGAGGGCACACTGTTTGTCGGTCATTCCGAAGCCGGCCTGCTGCCCGCCCATGGCTTCGCTTCGGCAAAGTTACCGATGACTTTTGCCTTTCGCAGGGCGGCAGCGGCTGAAAATCGTTCAAAGGTCAAATCTGCTCTTCCTCCTCCTGCCCCCGTGCGGCGCAGGCCGGCATTTACCCGCCCGGCTCCTGCCCGTTTGGTTGAACACAAATGTGAGGCAACGCCGAGTGCACCGCAGCAGGGGATCGAGCAATTGCGGCAGATCGCCGATCGGGGCGACCTCGATGAAGCGGCGAGGGCCTGCGGGGTCCATATGCGCGAATGCGGGCCGTCGCCCGAGGCATTGCTCCTTCTGGCCCTGATCAGCGACGCCGCTGGCGATCCGTCCGCTGCCGCCACCTATTATCGCAAGGCTCTCTACCTTGAGCCGACCAATTCCGAAGCGCTCGGCCATCTGGCCCTCCTGCTCAGGAAGCAGGGGGATCACGCCGGTGTCAAATTGCTGAACGATCGCATGCGGCGCCAGAATGAACGGCGGGTCGGATGACTCAGGCCTTTCCCCCCGCTGAATTTACCAGCACTGAATTTGGCCCCCCTGAATTTGCCGGCACCGATGTCACCATCGACGATTGCTGGAAACGGATTGGCATTCACGGCGACAAATCCTGTCCGGAACTTTCGCGTCATGTCCACTGCCGCAATTGCCCGGCATATTCGCTTGCGGCCGCGAAACTGCTGGACCGCGATTTGCCTGGACGGGTGGAAACCGGCCATTTGGACAAAATGGCTGCTGCCGTTCCCGGTGAGCAAGCCGATACTGAATCCGTCCTGATCTTTCGGGTCGGCGCCGAATGGTTCGCGCTATCCACCCTGGTTCTGGATGAAATCATCGGGCTGCTACCCATCCATTCGCTGCCACACCACCGCAATCCGGGGCTTTTGGGATTAGTCAACGTGCATGGGGAGCTCGTGGTCTGCGTATGTATCGCGCAACTACTGGTCGGCACACCGGCGAGTGCCCCGCAAGGCCGGCTGATTGTCGCGCGCCATTCCGGCGGACGGCTCGCCTTTCCCGTCGACGAGGTCCAGCATACCCACCATCATTGTCCCGGCGACCTTAAGCCTGTGCCCGCGACGGTTGCCCGGTCGGTCTCGAATTTTGCCAAGGGCCTGCTGCCGTGGCGTGACAAGATCGTCGGCTGCCTCGACGAACGGCTCGTCTTCGACGCGCTCAACCGAGGCCTCGCATGATGAACGAGGATTTCAGCAATTTCTCCATGCGCGACCTTTTCCGCATCGAAGCGGAAGGGCAAACACAAGCGCTGACCGAAGGGCTACTCGCACTGGAGAAAGATCCCCGGCGCGCCGACCAGCTTGAGGCCTGCATGCGCGCCGCCCACTCGCTCAAGGGGGCCGCACGGATCGTCGAGATTCATGCCGCAGTGACCATCTCACATGCGATGGAGGATCTGTTCGTATCGGCCCAGCAAGGAAAGATCGTGCTCGATGCCGCGCGAGTCGACGTGCTGCTGGCAGCGGTTGACCTGCTCGCGACAATCGCAAAATCGTCAGAGCTCGAAAGCGGCGCACAGGACATTGTATGGCAGGCAGACGCCGACCGCTTCGCGGCGGCGCTGGCCCAGCCCTGCCTCAATGATGCGGACATCCCTGTTGCCGCCGCGCCCCTGGCGGCACCCGCCGCGACGCCTGATCAGCCAGTGCCTGGCGGTGAAAACACCGATCGCGCACTTCGCGTCAGCGTGGAGAATCTCAACCGGCTGCTCGATCTGACAGGCGAATCGCTTGTCGAATCGCGCTGGCTGAGGCCGTTCGGCCAATCGCTCCTCCGTCTCAAGCGAATGCAGCGAGAGGCGGCAAATGCGCTCGATGCGCTCCAGGCCGCACTTTCTCACCAGTTGCTCGACGAGCGGGCACAGACCGCGCTGGCCGGTGCGCAGCAGCACATACTCGAATGCCAGCAGCACCTATCGGAAAGGCTGGGTGAGCTGGAGGCGTCGGATCATCAGGCCACCACACTCGCCCACAGGCTCTATGATCAGGCGCTGATTGTGCGGATGCGTCCCTTCGCCGATGGCGTGACCGCTTTTCCGCGCATGGTCCGCGATATTGGCCGCGAACTTGGCAAGCAGGTCCGGCTGGAGATCGTCGGCGAACGGACCCAGGTCGATCGTGACATACTCGAAAAGCTGGATGCGCCGCTCGGCCATCTGCTGCGCAATGCGCTGGATCACGGCATCGAGAGCCCCGAGGAGCGGCTCGCGATGGGCAAGCCGGCCGAAGGAGTCATCCGCCTGGAAGCCTGCCACCATGCAGGGGCCCTGCAGATTATTGTCTCCGACGATGGGCGTGGCATCGATCGCGAACAGATCCGCCATGCCGTGATCGCGCGCAACCTCTCGAATGAGGAGACAGCGGCGAAGCTGGGCGAGAGCGAGCTGCTGGAATTCCTGTTCCTTCCGGGTTTCTCGATGAAGCAGGACGTCACGGAGATTTCAGGCCGCGGGGTCGGTCTCGATGACGATCAGGAGATGATACGCAATGCCCGCGGACTCGTGCGCATAAGCGCACAACCCGGGGAAGGTACCCGTTTCAAGCTTGAGCTGCCGCTGACGTTGTCGGTCGTCCGGGCCTTGCTCGTCGAAATTGGCGGAGAACCTTACGCTTTTCCCTTTGCCCATGTCGTGCGCGCGCTGAAATTGCCCGGTAGCCAGGTGCAAATGCTCGAAGGGCGTCAGTATTTCAACCTCGACGGTCAGCAAATCGGCCTGGTCAGTGCGCAGCAGATACTGGGCCGCACCGCAGCCGACCATGCAGATGGCGAATTGTCCGTCGTTGTGCTGGGCGCGCCGAGTAAGATGTATGGCCTCGTGGTGGACCAGTTTCTGGGTGGACGCGAAATTGTCGTCCAGACGCTGGACCCGCGTCTCGGAAAAATCAAGGATATCAGTGCTGCGGCACTGATGGAGGACGGCTCGCCGTTGCTGATCGTCGATGTCGAGGACATGATCCAGTCGATGGAGAAGCTCTCCGGCGCTGACCGGCTTGCAAAAGTCAATGGCGAGTCCGGCACCGAGGGCGACGGACGGCGCAAGCGCGTGCTCGTCGTCGATGACTCGCTCACGGTGCGCGAGCTTCAGCGCAAGCTGCTTGACCAGTACGGCTATGAGGTAGAGGTGGCCGTGGACGGCATGGACGGCTGGAATGCGTTGCGCAACGGCCATTTCGACCTCGTTGTTAGCGACATCGACATGCCAAGAGTCGACGGCATTGAACTGGTCCGGCGAATACGGCAGGATTCCGGCCTCAAATCGCTGCCGGTGATGATACTCTCCTACAAGGATCGCGAGGAAGATCGCCAGCGCGGTCTGGACGCTGGTGCCGACTATTATCTTACCAAGGGCAGCTTCCAGAGCGACGCGTTGATCGACGCCGTCATCGATCTCATCGGCGAGGCTGCGGCGTGAGGATCGCCATCGTCAACGATATGCCCCTGGCAGTGGAAGCCTTGCGCCGGGTGCTGGCAAGCGCGCCGGAGCACCGGCTCATCTGGACTGCGCACGATGGTGCGGAAGCCGTAGAACTGTGCAGGCGCGACACGCCGGATCTGGTTTTGATGGACCTGATAATGCCGCGCATGGACGGCGTCGATGCGACGCGCCGGATCATGGCACAATCGCCCTGTGCGATCCTGGTTGTGACCGCCGATCTCAAAACCAACGCAGCCCGCGTCTTCGCCGCCATGAGCGAGGGGGCGATCGATGCCGTCGACACGCCGCTGCTCGGCTCTGAAAATTCGCGCTCGGCGGCACGTCCGCTGCTGGCGAAAATCGACGAGATCGGCCGCCTTGTCAATGAAGGACGCAACCGGCCCAGCGCCGCAGACAGGACGACTGTCACG
Organism: Novosphingobium sp.; assembly: GCA_023266625.1. GTDB lineage: Bacteria > Pseudomonadota > Alphaproteobacteria > Sphingomonadales > Sphingomonadaceae > Novosphingobium. Next base: position 5,218 of record JAHFPT010000061.1, read on the forward strand.
ACCGGCGGCCTGGTTGCAATCGGGGCCTCTGCTGGCGGGCCAGGCGCGCTGGCCGCGATCCTGCAGGAACTGCCGGCCAGTTTTTCTGCCGGGGTCGTCATCGTCCAGCATGTCGATGCCCGCTTCGCGCCCGGACTGGCGGACTGGCTGGCGCAGCACTCCCGGCTTCCTGTCAAGCTGGCGAGCGAAGGCGATCGCGTCCATCCCGGCCAGGTTCTGATCGCCGGCGCTGACCATCATCTGGTTTTCAAGTCGAAAGACCGGCTTGGCTATACACTCAATCCTGCCGATCAGGTCTATCGGCCTTCGGTGGATGTCTTTTTCAACAGCGTCGGGCGTTTCTGGAGCGGACCGCTTGTCGGCGTGTTGCTGACGGGAATGGGATCGGATGGCGCGCAAGGCCTGAAGGCGCTGCGCGGGCTTGGACATCACACCATCGCGCAGAATCAGGCGACCAGCGCGGTCTATGGCATGCCGAAGGCTGCGGCGGCTTTGTCGGCCGCAGCCGAAATACTGCCGCTCGGCGGAATAGCCGCCACACTATCCAGCTATTTCGGGTCCGCGCGTTCCAGAAAGGGATTTGCGAAATGAACATGATGGTATCGGTAGAGCCTGGTGATGCCGCATCTGCGACGGCCGCGCATCACTCGATCATGGTCTTGCTGGTCGACGACCAGATCATGGTCAGCGAAGCCATCCGGCGGGCGCTGGTCGGGGAATCCGACATAGAGTTTCATTATTGCATGAACCCTCACGATGCCCTGGCCGTTGCGAAGAAAGTGCATCCGACAGTGATCCTGCAGGATCTGGTAATGCCGCAGATGAACGGACTTGACCTCGTCCGTCAGTATCGCGCCGATCCTGAGACCAAGGCCGTTCCCATTATCGTGCTTTCGACCAAGGAAGAACCGGCGGTCAAGAGCGACGCGTTCCGGACCGGTGCCAGCGACTATCTGGTCAAACTGCCCGATCGTATCGAACTGATCGCGCGGATTCGCCACCATTCGGCCACCTATCTCTACCAGATCCAGCGTGACGAGGCCTATAGCGCGTTGCGCAACAGCCAGCAGGAGTTGATGGAGACCAACCTCGAACTGCAGCGGCTGACAAATGTCGACGGTCTGACGGGCCTCAGCAACCGCCGCTATTTCGAGGAGTATTTTGCAACCGAATGGCGCAATGCCATCCGCCTGCAAGAGCCGCTTTCCCTCCTGATGGTCGATATCGACCATTTCAAACAATATAACGACACCTATGGCCATCTCGGCGGCGATGAGGTGTTAAAATCGGTAGCACAGGCCGTCCAGAACACTTTTCGCCGGCCCAAGGATCTCGTTGTGCGTCTCGGTGGAGAGGAATTTCTCGTCGTTCTGCCGCAGACCCCCGCCAGCGATCTTGCGATGCTGGCCAACAAAGCGGTGCGTGCGGTGGCGGCGCTGAACCTTCCGCACAGCGCCTCGTCCGTTGCCGATATGGTCACCATCAGCGTGGGCGGAGCAAGCTGTGTTCCCAGCCGCGACGGCTTACCCTTCGCGCTTGTGGAGATCGCCGACAAGGCGATGTATGAGGCGAAACGATCCGGACGCAACCGGGCAGCCGTAAGCGCGGTTTAGGCGCTCGCATGCGATAAGCTGCGGCACCCCGGGGGCGAAGCGGGACATTCGGGCTGCCCGGATTTTTGTCTGGAACCCGGCTCATCTTCGGCCCACACTCGCCCCATGCGAACCATTTTCCTGACCGCCGCGCTAAGCGCCCTGCTGGCATCCGTGCCCGTCTCCGCCGCGCCGCGTCTGACCGGGCATTACCGCCTGGCCGGTGGGCCCGACGTCGCGGGCGAGCTGGAAATCGGTGCAGACTACCGGTTCCGCTATGCGCTGGCCGCAGGCGCGCTCGATGAGCAGGCGGCGGGGCGTTGGGTGCAGCAAGGCGCGAAAGTCTGCCTCTTTACCGAGCCGCGGCCAGTGCCCCCGGTCTTCACCCTTGCGCCGCGCCCCGCTCCAAACAAGAATGCGCCTACAGAGGAAGCGGCGACCCTGCTGGTGAAATGGCCGAATGGCCGGGGCGTTGCCCTGGTGGACTTCAGAATCGGGTTTGACAGCGGCGAGCCGCTCGATGGTTACACGCAGGACTATGGCTGGACGATGCCGCAGGACGACAGCCGCGTGCCGCGCTGGATCGAACTTGCCGTACCGATGCATGGGCTGAAATCGCCGCGCCTCGCGCTGGACGGACATGAGCGCGGCACCATCAATGTCGTGCTCACGCCGAACGACCTGGGCATCGTCGATTTCCAAGGCGCATGCCTGGAAGCACAGGGAACCGGCTATGTCCTGCACCACCGCGATCTCGGCGATATGCGGTTCGTGCGGCGGGTGCGTTAGCGCTACACCGCCTCAACCCGCACCGTTTGCGCGTTCATCACCGCCGGGCCGTAGCTGGTCATAAAGGCGACATCCGCAGCGTCGCGTCCGATGCCGATCTTGGCCATTGCCGCTTCCTCGGCCATGCCGGTGGCGTCAATCAGGTGCCATGCGCCGCTCAGAAAAACTTCGGTGACCGCGTGAAAATCCTGTGGCTTGACGCCGAGTGCATAGACGCTGGCGAAGCGCGCCGGGATGCCTGCCGCGCGCGCCAGCGTGATCAGCACATGGGCAAAATCGCGGCACACGCCCTGGCGCGCGACGAAGGTTTCGATCGCGGTGGTCAGCGCGGTGCTGACATCGGACACATAGGCGATGTGGGCGCGCACCCAGTCGCGCATCGCCAGCACCTGGGCCCCGCCCGCCAATGCGCCGAACTCGTCCGAAACGAAAGCGTGGAACTGATCGCAGGGGCAATAGCGCGATGGCAGCAGATATTGCACCGTCTCGCCCGGCAGCAGGTGCATCGGCACCTGTTCGAGGCTTTGGCAATCGTGGGCGATCCGGTTGACCGCGACTGTGGCGCGATAATCGATAGTCAGCCTGCCTTCGACCCGCAGCCAGGTCCGCTCGCCGATCCCGTCCTGCGCCGCAATCCGCGCGAAATGCGTGTTCTGCGACAGGGCAATATGGGCATCGAGAATCGTCTGTTCGGGAATCGCCGCCGCTTCGAGCTGGAGCAGGACATCGGTGGGGTCGGCGAACCAATAGTCGAGGTTCGCGGTGATCGAGAGTTTCATGCTGTCCTGACGTTGATGCGCACGGGCCGTCAACGCCCCGATTGCGGCCGCTGCGCCGTTCTGCGCGTCATGCGCTGAAATCGCTGTCGACGCGACTGGAATCGTAGTCGCTAACCCGCCCGCACCGCCGGTATAACCTCCCGCGCAAACAGCGCCGCCGCCTCGCCCCAGCTCTCCGGATAGAACCCCGGCCCGACCACGACAAACCGCTCCAGCCCCATCGCCTTCAGCGCCAGCAGCCGTTGCGTGCAATGATCGGGCGAGCCGACCACGGCGAAGTTCCTGACGAATTCCTCCGACAATCCGCCGCCGACGATACGGTCCTTGGCGTTGTGGACCCCGTGCTTGGTCATGTCGTAGCCGGAGCGGATGGCTTCGAGGTTTTCGTCCGCCGCCTGGTCGGTCGGGCCGACCGTCTTGCCCTGGATTACCTGAAAGCGCGCCAGCGGCGGGGCCATGTGCATGGCGACTTCCATCGCCTTCGTCTCGTCCGGGTGGCAGACGACGACCAGCTGCGCGCCATAGGAGACTTGGGTGCCTGCCGCCGCCTGCGCCGCGCGGGCGGTGGCCAGTGCCCATTGCATCCGCTCGCTGTCCGCGCCGACGCTGAACGTCACCCGCTCGGCGATGCGCGCGGCCATTTCGATCACCTTTGGCCCGGTCGCGGCGACATCGAGTGGCACTTTGGGCAGGTCCCTGGGCAGCCAGCGCAGGGCTACGGCAGTATGCTTGTCGCCCAGCGACAGCTCGTGCAGCGACGGCGCATCGCCGGAGCTGCCGAACTCCGCGAAGGGAATCGCGCCGCCAGAGAGCAGCACCTGCAAATGTTTGAGCGCCGTTTCGAACTGTTTCAGCCCGACCGGCGCATGTCCGAGATAGGCCAGCGCCGAATCCCCCCGCCCGATGCCGAGCACCGCCCGCCCGCCCGACACCGCCTGCACCGTCGCCGCCGCGCCAGCCGTCACCGCAATGTTGCGGGTGAAGGGGTTGGTCACCCCGGTCGAGAATTTGAGGCGGCTGGTGGCCGAGGCCCAGACGCCCATCTGGACATAGGGATCGGCAGAAAGGTTCTGCGAATCCATGAACATCTGCCCGTCCCAGCCCTCTGCCTCGACTTTGCGGGCAAGCTCGGGCGAGGCACCGGTGTTCGATCCGCCCGCGCGCCAAAATTCCATATGCCCTCTCCCCCACCTTGCCCCAACAGTCGTCATTGCGCTTGACCTCTTTGGGCCGCATTCTGGGGTCCGTGTCGAGTCAGATTCATCAAGGGGGCATATGAAAGTGCAAATGCGAAACCGGGCGCTGCTTTCAGCCCTGTTGCTGACCACCGCTGCCGCTCCCGCACCTGTGTCGCCGCCGGTCGAAGGCAAAGTGCTGGTCTTCGAGCCAGCGACAAACCCCGGTTCGGTCTCTGCGCCCCTGATCCGCGAGGCCAGGATCACGGCCATTGACCTGCTGAGGCGAGTCTTTCCGGACCTCGACAACAAGGGCCAATACCGGACCATCGCCCCGGTCAGGCCGGTAGCCGGTGCCACCGCTCCGGAAATGGGCGCTGGCTATGCGCAGGCGAACGGCGAACCGTCCCTCACCATGCAGCCGCCCACCTCCGCCGTAGTGCGCGGTGGACGGCATGCCATCGCTTTTGTGCTGGGGGCGGGCGTGCTGGTCTCGGATTGGCTGCTGCCTGCCCCGGCGGCTGGCGGCGCGCTGTTCGTGCAGATCGATCCGGGTGACGAGCCGGTGATCGAGCGCGCATTCCCGCTGCGCGAGGGCGAAGCGGCGGCGCTGGTTTCGAATTCGCATTGGAATCCCGGCGAGCGCGTCGAAAGCTACCGGCTCTATGCTCAGGGCTTCTCCGGATTGCGCCAGGTTTACGGCGGACCCAGCCTCTATTCCTATTTCAAACCCGACGCACAATGCGAGAACCTCGACATCAGGCAGAGCCTGACGGGCATCCGCCCGCTGGCCATCCGGCATGGCGGCTATGCCGACATTGCCATGGAGGTCACCGAAAGTGCAGGTTGCACGAACAACGAGGACGCGGACTCGAAACTGCGCAAGTTCCACTTCACCCTTACCTGGGATGCCAGGGCGAAGCGCTATCGTGGCGGCTCGCCGGCGCTGGAGCGGATCAACAAGCTGCGGTTGAACGACTGACTTCCGTCAGTCTTCCCAGTCGAGCTGGCGCAGCACTTCGGCAATCGCCCCCGGATCGCTGGCGAAGGCGAGGTGGTTGCAGCGCAGCGCCACCGCCCGGTCGCGCTCATGCGGCCAGCCGGCGGCGGAGCGCGGGGCGATGACGCCGTCCTTGGGGCTCCATAGCGCAATCGTCGGCACCGGCGGCTTGGCGGAAAAGTGGCAATCGACTGGCGGTTCGTCGACCGGATGACCCGTGACGAACTGATAGGCGCGCCAGGCGTTGTTGGCGTGGAGGTCGCCCGAAAACGGTGTGCCCATGGTGATGACCTTGCGCACCGCTTCGGGCTGGCGGCGGGCGATCTCGCGTGCGAACAAACCGCCCAGGCTCCAGCCGACCAGCGCGACGGGCTCGCCATGCTGCCTGGCCAGCGATCCGACCCGGCCGAGCAGAAAGGCGAAGTTTTCCGGCGTCGGCCCGAGATTGAAGCCAAGGCCCCACTCATGCGCGCTGTGCCCGGCGGCCTCAAGCGCGCTCTGCATCCGCCGCATGCGCATGGGATTTGCGCCGAAGCCCGGCAGCAGCATCACTGCCTGCGGCAGCCTGGCGGAGTAATCGGGCAGGCTGCCGCGCCGCCGCCGGCCGATCATGCCAAGTTCGCCCAGCAGCAGCCGCAGCTTCGGTCCGCTGACGCCTGCGGGCTGGGGCTGGCGGGCCAGCGCGGTGCGGCGGGTCAGCTCTTCGCGGGCTTCGGAGGTGCGTCGCGTCAACTCCTCGCGCGCCTCCGTGGTGCGCTGACTGGCCTCGCGCCACATCGTATTGCCCGCTGTCACTGCACTGTCGCGGATATCGTCAATTTTGGCCATGGGTTCCGGATAGTCGATAAAACTTTACGCAGCTTGAACCTGTTTCAGCGGATGTCCAAGCCGTTCCGCGCCCATGATCGTCGTGCGGTGCATCATCCGTCCGCTTGTCGCGTCATAGGGCACGACGCGGTGCATCACTCCGCAATTGTTCCAGATGACGAAATCGCCCTCCTGCCATTCGTGGCTATAGGTGAACTGCTTCTGCGCGCACCATTCGGTCAGCCGGGCGAGCAGCGAGCGTCCGGCCGGCAGCGACTGACCGACGATCTCGTCGGCATGGGTGCCCAGCACCAGTGACTTGCGGCCCGATGCTTGCGTCCAGACCAGCGGATGCAGCATCACCGTGGCCATCGAGCGGTAACGGCCCAGCCGCTCTGCGGGCATATCGACATACATCGGCCGCATGCTGGCTTCCATGCGGTGGATCACCTGCAAATCCGCGATCGCCGCTTTCTCCTCCTCGGGCAGACAGGCCCAGGCGGCCAGCGTGCTGGCAAATTCGGTCTGCCCGCCAGTCGGCGAAAGCTTGCGCGCGGACAGCATCGTCGCCTTGGGCAGCGGCTGGTCGATGGTCACCCCGTCGATGTGCCAGAACCAGGTGCCCAGCACATATTCGGGCTCGGAATTGAACTCCTTGTCGAGGGTGATCTTGTAGAGCTCGCTATCGTCGTCGCCCTCGCCGCCCGGCACGCTGTTGGTGAAGCTGACGCGCTCACCGAACTTGTCGGTAAAGGCGAGCTGCTCGGCGTCGGTCAGGTTGATCCTCGGGAAGACCAGCACCCCGCGCTCCTCCAGCGCCGCGCGGCAGGCCTCGACCGTCGCATCGTCGCACAGATGCGCTTTGCCCACATGGACAATGCCGCCGATATGCGGCTTGATCGGCTCGATCGAGACTTTGCTCATGTGTTGGGGGCTCATTTGTTGGCTTCCGTACCGTTGCAATCGCCCACGCGGCGCGAATCGATCGCCATGGTCGTGCTCATCGTCTTGCCCGGCGCGATCGCACCCTGGTTATTCACGCGGATCGAATAGTTATCGTTGCTGTAGGTTCCCTGCATGGTCATGTGCATCTGCGTCGGCGCGCGATCACAAGTCATTTCCGCATCGATCGTGCCGCCGGCCATAGTGAAGTGCTGATAAGTGCAGCCCGATCCCTGCGATCCGAAGAACCCGGCATTGGGGCGGTTGACCTGTTCTGGCGTGAGGCATGACGCGAAAGTCTTGGTAACGCCAAGCGCCTCTTGCATGGCCGCCTGGGCCTGCGGCGGCATGCCCGGCATTTCCATCTTCTCGATCTTCATCGCCGATTCCCAGCGGCCCGGGCGCGGCTTGAGATCGCTCGCCACCAGCTTTTTCGCCACCGATTCGGCGCTTTCGTTTTTGGCGTCGATGCCCGGCTTGCGATTGCAAGCTGACAAAGCGATGCAGCTGGCCAGACACAGAACCATGGCGCTCGATCGCATGCTGTTCTCCCATAACGGCGGGCTGCCGCTCCAGAGCATGATACCATCGGTCGAGGATGCTCGCCAGTCTCTTGCGCAGACCGGCCTGAATGCCCGCATTCGGCTACTGAATGGTAATCACGCCATCGACCGCGCGCCATTCGGTCGGGCCGAGCAAGCGGCAATGTGCCACCCGGATCGAATGCAGCGGTGCCTCGATCTCGCGCCGCCAATGATCGAGAAACCGCGCCAGCGCCGGGAAATGCGGGGCCATGTCATAGGTCTGCCAGATGAATTGCTGGAGCAGCGAGGGATGATCGGGCAGGTAATAGTGGATTTCCACGGTTGCCAGGCTGTAGCCGTTCAGCTGTCTGAGAAAGTCGCTTTCCATCGGGCGATTGCTCCTGTTTCGGTTCCTTTCGCCTTCAAGCTTCTCTCCGGTGCATTCTTTGCGAGTCTGGTTGTTGCGTCAAGCTTACCAGATAAATATTAACCAGTAATTGCAATAACTTCGGCACTCTCATCACGAGAGTGCCAAAAGCTCAGGCAGCCAGCCGCTGTCTGCGATGGGCTGGCACACTGCGTTCGGGCAGGAATGTGCGAAACTCGCGGTAGAGATGCTCGACCACCGGGCCATAGAGCGGCGTGGCAAATTTGATGCCCGCGCTATGGCCCATGACCCAGCGTACAGTGCCGCACAGCCCTTCGAGCATCGCCGGCGTCACCACCACCAGATCGCCGACATGGACTGTAATCGCCAAGCTTTCGACCCGGCAGCCCTCACAGGATATGTCACTGATGACCAGCCGGTCGGCAAATCCCGAGCGGGTGCGGCAGCGGGCCGGGATCACTACCGGAAGCCGTTCCTCGCGGCGGGAACTGGGTTTGCCTGCACTCATGGCACACGCCCTTAACCATTGCTGGGCTGAGGAATTCAGTCCGGGACATGATTGATAACGGCAGGAAGGGGCGCTTATTAAGGCTTTCGGCTAAAGCAACGAGCCGTAAATCCCCGCCGCTTCGTCATTGCGAGCGTAGCGAAGCAATCCAGGGCAGCGAGCGCGGCTCTGGATTGCCGCAGACCTTCGGTCCTCGCAATGACGAACCAGGTTTTATGTGCTGAGCTCCAAGCTTTCACGGCAGCGTATAGGACAAGTCGTCACGGTCACGCTTGGCCCGGGGCACATCGGGATCGGGCGGGGCATCGGCGACCGGATCGGTCCGCGTCCAGTCGACAATCAGCACCCGCCTGGCAATCCGCCAGTCGCCCTCGCGGCATTCCATGCGGTCGACATAGCGCACCGAGGCGATGAAATCGCGCAAGGGACCGTGCTCGTCGGCGGCGAGACGGTGGGTGGCGACGGTGTAATGCTCGGCCAAGGCAGTGTCGCCATTGACGACGATATTCTGGTTACCGGTATTGTGGGTGGTGACCAGGAAGCCGGGGATCTGCACTTTCGCCGAGGCGATGAACTCATCGACACTGCCCCCGAAGTAGCCGTACTCGGTGGTGGCATCAGCATGGAAACAACCGCGCAGCAGCTCGAAATCCATCCGGTCGCAGGCGCGGCAATAGCGCATCTGGACGTCGCGGATTGCGGCTTCGGCGATGATGTCTTCGATGGTTTTACGCATAGTCTTCTCCCCAAGAATCAACTTTTCCATTTCTCTCTCCATGCCATCATGCGCGCAGCAAAGAAACAGGCGGCGGGGCTGGGGAATAGCGGAACGGGGACACTCTATTGAGTGTCCCCTGCCTATGGTGACACGCGCAACACCCCTTAATTGCAAATCACAGTCTTCCACACCCCCACCACCCCATCAAACCCCTCCCCCGCAGCCGCCCCGCTCGCCCAGGCCCATTGGAAATTATAGCCGCCCAGCCAGCCGGTAACATCCACCGCTTCTCCGATCGCATAGAGCCCCGGCACGCGCCGAGCTTGCATGGTCTTTGAGGAGAGTTCCGCCGTGCCGATCCCGCCCGCGGTCACTTCGGCCTTGGCGAAGCCTTCGCTGCCGTTGGGGGTGAAGCGCCAGTCGGCGAGGCGGGCCTGCGCTGCTGCCAGTTCTCGGTCGGTCACATTGGAGAGTTTCCGCTCAGGATTACGTTGACAGAGCACTGGCACCGAAATTCGGAGCTTTCCTGTAATTGAATGCGGTGCAAAATGAGTGTCTAACCCTGCGATACCGCAGACCGAAAGGAATCACTTCGCCGATCTGCCGACCATGTACGACCTCGGCTTTTCGGTAGGCCCCAATGGGGCGAACTTTTTTGTTGACGTGCTACTGGTGCAAACGCTGATGAAGATGGCCAATTTCGTCCGCGCTGGAAGTGCCGGCCCGGTGGAGAGCAGTCGCAGCATCAAGGTGGATGGCAGCTTCGGCCCGCAGACGAAACGGATGATCAAGGCGTTCGAAGCGGATCGCAAGGCGTCACGGCTATTGCTGGTCGACGATGGCATGTTCGAGCCATCGCGTGGCGACGGCTTCACGCGGTCGGGGATGCTGTTCAAAATCATTCATCTGAACCGTATGGCGAAGGACCCGCCTTTCAACAACAATTACAACGCACTCCCGTTTGCTCCAACGACCCACCCGGCATTGCGCCAAGCCCTCGTGAATGGAGCGATACGTCCGGCTGGGGTTTGAGGGGGGAGTGTCTATTTAGTATTGTGTTGTCTAATTGATTTTCTCCGACGTTGCATGACGTTGGTCTATGGTTGTCTTCGTGTCTTCGTGTGAAACCCAATCCCCCACATTGGGTCCAAAGCGGTTCATTCGACCCCAAGGCGAAACGCTCACCGCAAAGCCTCCTACGCGTCTCTGCGCCTCTGCGCGAACCATACTACAATCCTTCGACAGGCTCAGGATGAGCGGTGAGGGAACCCCCATTGCGGCACCCAACACGAACCGCCATATCCCCCCGCATGCCAGAACTCGTCATCCGCCGGGGCCTCGAAGAGCCCGACACCTCCGCCAGCTTTGTGCCGCACAAGCCGCAGCGGCCGGATAAAGTCGACGGCGGCATCCCGTTCCGCATCGTCTCCGAATATGAACCGGCGGGCGACCAGCCGACTGCCATTGCCGATCTGGTGGCGGGCATCGGCGAGCAAGATCGCACCCAGGTCCTGCTCGGCGTCACCGGCTCGGGCAAGACCTTCACCATGGCCAAGGTGATCGAGCAATTGCAGCGCCCGGCGCTGATCCTCGCCCCCAACAAAATCCTCGCCGCGCAATTATACGGCGAATTCCGCAGCTTCTTCCCGGACAATGCGGTCGAATATTTCGTTTCCTATTACGACTACTACCAGCCCGAGGCCTATGTGCCGCGCTCGGACACTTACATCGAGAAGGAAAGCTCGGTGAACGAGGCGATCGACCGGATGCGCCATTCGGCCACCCGCTCGCTGCTCGAACGCGACGATGTGATCATCGTCGCCTCGGTTTCCTGCATATACGGCATCGGTTCAGTCGAGACCTATTCGGCGATGATTTTCGACCTCAGGAAGGGAGAGTCGGTCGATCAGCGTGAGATCATTCGCAAGCTGGTCGCCCAGCAATACAAGCGCAATGACGCCGCCTTCCAGCGCGGCACTTTCCGCGTGCGCGGGGATAATCTCGAACTCTACCCCTCGCACTACGAAGACATGGCCTGGCGCATCAGCTTCTTCGGCGACGAGATCGAGGACATCCACGAATTCGATCCCCTGACCGGCAAGAAGGGAGCGAGCCTCGATCATGTGCGGATTTACGCCAATTCGCACTATGTCACCCCCGGCCCGACGATGAAGCAGGCCGCCGAGGCGATCAAATTCGAGCTGACCGAGCGGCTGAAAGAGCTGGAGGCGGAGGGCAAATTGCTTGAGCATCAGCGGCTGGAGCAGCGCACCCATTTCGACCTCGAAATGATCGCGGCCACCGGCAGCTGCGCAGGCATCGAGAACTACAGCCGCTTCCTCACCGGCCGCCTGCCGGGCGAACCGCCGCCGACCCTGTTCGAATACCTCCCCGACAATGCCCTGCTGTTCGTCGATGAAAGCCACCAGACCGTGCCGCAGATCGGCGCGATGTCGAAGGGCGATCTTCGCCGCAAGATTACCCTCGCCGAATACGGCTTCCGCCTGCCCAGCTGCATCGACAATCGCCCGCTGCGCTTCAACGAATGGGACGCGATGCGGCCGCAGACTGTCGCCGTCTCCGCCACGCCGGGCAAGTGGGAGATGGAGCAATCGGGCGGCGTCTTTGCCGAGCAGGTGATCCGCCCCACAGGCCTGATCGACCCGCCGGTGGAGATCCGCCCGGTCGAAGATCAGGTGCAGGACTGCATCGAGCAATGCCGCAAGGTGGCCCAGGCCGGCTATCGCACCCTCGTCACCACCCTGACCAAGCGCATGGCCGAGGACTTGACCGAGTTCATGCACGAGGCGGGGCTGCGGGTGCGCTACATGCATTCGGACGTGGAGACGCTGGAGCGCATCGAGCTGATCCGCGACTTGCGGCTGGGCGTTTATGACGTGCTGGTCGGGATCAATTTGCTGAGAGAAGGCCTGGACATCCCCGAATGCGGGCTGGTGGCCATTCTCGACGCCGACAAGGAAGGCTTCCTGCGCAGCGAGACCTCGCTGATCCAGACGATTGGGCGGGCGGCGCGCAACATCGACGGCCGCGTGATCCTCTATGCCGACCGCATGACCGGCAGCATGGAACGCGCCATCGCCGAAACCGACCGGCGGCGCGAGAAGCAGCACGCATTCAATCTGGCGAACGGCATCACCCCGGAAAGCATCAAGCGTGGCATCGCCGACATCATCCGCGACACGGCAAGCAGGGATGGTGTGCTGGTCGAGATCGAGGACGATGCGAGGAACAACCTCGTCGGCCACAATCTGCGCTCGTATATCGCGGAACTGGAGGGCCGCATGCGTGCGGCGGCAGCGGATCTGGAGTTCGAGGAGGCCGGCCGGCTGCGCGACGAGATCCGGCGGCTGGAGGCGGAGGAGCTGGGGATACCGGATGGTGAGAAGCGCGCGCCGCTTGTGGGGCGGAGCAATGAGGGCAAGCCGGGGACGCGCAAGGGGCGGTTTGGGAAGACGGGGCGGACGAAGTGGGGGCGGTAGTGCTTGCATTTGGCATGTAGTTATGCTAGCAGAATGCATGCCAAATGGAGCTGCGAAATGGGCACCCTCACAGTCCGCAATGTAGATGATGATCTGCTTGCCAGAACGACCGAAGCTGCGCGGAGCAACAAGCGGTCGCTTTCCGCCGAAGTCCGCGAACTGATGGCAGAAAGTGATCGCAAGCGGCGCTTCGAAAAGCTGCTTGCGGAAATGCAAGAGTTCGTTGAGCAAAACCCGCTCAAACTTGCCGACGGCAGGACGATGCAGGATGTTTTGCGCGAAGAGCGCGATTCCTGGTGATCGTTCTCGATGCAAGCGTGGCGGTCAAATGGTATGCGATTGAGCCGTTCACCCGCGAAGCCCTTGGTCTGCTGCGCGAATTGCACGGCAATATCACTGTCCCGGATGTCTTCATCAGTGAAGTTATCGGCGTGCTGGTTCGCCATGCGAACATAGAAAAAGCGCTGCGGGCGGCGTCTGAAACGTCAATAAGTCGATTTGCAACGCTATTTGACAACAATTGGATACTCGCGGCGCGAACTGACCCGCGCAAAATGGAACAAGCATCAAAGCTCGCCCTCGACCTCAGCCACCCACTCAAAGACTGCATCTACCTCGCGCTGGCGATGGAACTGGGCTGCGATCTGGTGACGTGTGACGGTCGGTTTGCGGCGAAGGCGAAGGGGGTTTGGGCCGGGGTGCGGGTTTTGGGGGCATGATGCGAAACTGGATCAACCAATGGCTCTGGGGCAGGATTTTCCATCCCCGCAACCGCCGCCTGTTTCGCCTGCGCATCTGGCTGCGGGTGCGCTGGTTGCTGCTCGGGCATTGGTGGAAGGAAGATGTCAGCCTGCGCGCCCTCGCCGGGGCATTGCCGCGCCCGCTTGCCGTGGCCCTCGTCGGAATTGGCATACCCTATCTCGTCTTCGCGCTGCTCGACCGCGGGGGATTGGTGACGGCTGACGCCATTGGCAAAGCCAACCCGTTCAAGGCAACCGGGCCGATGGAATGGCGCGCCGCCATCCAGCCCCTGCTGCTGCTGATCGGCGTGCCCGCCGCCTTCATTCTCTGGGCTTTCCGCGACCACCATGTGCTGCAAACGCTGGAGAACCAGCGCAAGGACGTCAACCTCAAGGAGTTCCAGGAAATCCAGATGCGCGCGGCGGGGGCGCTCGACGAAAAGCTGGCGGCAGAGGGGCGCGAGGCATTGCAGATCGCCGCGCTGCACCAGCTGCGCGCTTTCCTGCGCGGCGACTTCGGCAGGGGATTTCGCCGCCCGGCTTTCGAACTGCTGCTGGCCGGCCAGCGCGCTTCGATGGACCGGATCGGTCTGGCCAAAGCGCTTGACGACTGGCGTGAGCAGGGAATCGTTGCGGCATCGGTGCAAACGCAGATTTCCGATGCCATGCGCGATGCCGATCGCGCGCGGACCGCTGTGGATCGCGCGCGGCTCGATGTCATGGCCCAGGAATGGCACCGCATCTTTCGCGCCCGATTTCCACTGTCCGGGCGCAATTTCGCAGGCCTGAATTTTCCGGCTGAAGCCCTGCTTGCGGAACTGGATTTGCGAAGCATCTGTTTTGCGGGCGCGAACCTGAGCTGGGCGCATCTCGAAGGCGCGGTCCTGTTCAAGGCGCATCTCGAAGGCGCGAACCTGCACGGGGCGCGTCTCGAAGGCGCGAACCTGAGCGGGGCGCATCTCGAAAGCGCGGACCTGGGCGGGGCACAGCTCGAAGGCGCGAGCCTGAGCGGGGCGCATCTCGAAGGCGCGTTCCTGAGCGGGGCGCATTTCGAAGGCGCGAGCCTGAGCGGGGCGCATCTCGAAGGCGCGTTCCTGTACGAGGCGCATCTCGAAGGCGCGTACCTGAGCAACGCGCATCTCGAAGGCGCGGACCTGAGCGAGGCGCGGCTCGAAGGCGCGTACCTGTTCACGGCGCAGTTCACAGGCGCGAACCTGAGCTGGGCGCATCTCGAAGGCGCGGACCTGCAATGGGCGCAGCTCGAAGGCGCGAACCTGTTAGACGCGCATCTCGAAGGCGCGAACCTGCGCGAGGCGCATCTCGAAGGCGCGGACCTGCAATGGGCGCAGCTCGAAGGCGCGAACCTGTTAGACGCGCATCTCGAAGGCGCGAACCTGCGCGAGGCGCATCTCGAAGGCGCGAACCTGAGAGATGCCATTATTGATGACCGGACCATTCTCCTCTTGGACTGGGATGAATGCTCCCCGGAAGACCGCGCCGCCGCCCAGCAGAAGCTGCGCGATCTTGGCGCGCGGCATGTCTATGATCCTCCGGCCGAATAGCCAATCGCAGCTGGCGTTCACCCGCCCCGCTTGACTCCCCCAACGCCCGGCCCCTCCCCGTCCTTCGACAAGCTCAGGATGAGCGCGGGGAGGGGAGTTATACCAAGCGGCCTATGAGCTGACACACTTAAAAGCCCCTCCTCTTTAGGGGAGGGGTTGGGGTGGGGTTTGTCCGGCTCCGGCGACCTTGCCTTAACGCGACAGACCCCACCCCCAGCCCCTCCCCTAAAGAGGAGGGGGGAAGAGTCGATTCAAGCGCCGGTTGGTATTACAACCTCCCGAACTTCCCCTCGAACCCAGCGGTATCTCCCACCGCCAGGAACTTGCACTGCTCCACCCAGCCATCCCGCCGGATGCGGCCCTCGAAGGTGCCCAGCTGAATGTCGATCCGGTCGATATCGGCCTCGCTCCAGGCGGCGATTTGGGCGAAACTCGTAACGCCAAGCTGGCCCAGCAGCGCCGCCAGCTTCGGCCCGACGCCCTTGATCCGCGCGAGGTCGTCCGATCCCGCAGCAGGCGTTGGCGCGGGGGGCGGCGATGCGGCCTGTACCTCGTGCGCCGCTCCTGCCGCGATCAGTTCGCCGATACCGCCGAATATTCCCGGCCCGGTGTCCGCCAGCGCTGCCGCTGTCACCGCACTTGGCGCATCGATCAGGGCCTGGTTGCGCGTGGCAGGGGCAGCACCTTCATCCAGCGCATCGGGCGCGCGGTGGCGCTTGCGCTGCGAGCCGCCGCTCCGTCCGAACAGCCACCAGCCGGCCAGCAGCAGCAGGACAACCGCCAGAGCCAGCGCCAGCCCCGATGCGGGCCAGTTGGCCTCGAACAATTCCAGCATGCAGCGCCTCCGGCAGGTGTCTACTCCTGCCGCTACCTCTAGCCGCCCGCGCGCTCCGGCTCAACGCCCCTGTCATTGCCTGCCAGCGAACCGGCCAGCCCAACCAGCCGCACGAATTCCTGCCGCCAGAAATCGCCCTGCCGCCCGGCCAACGAGACTATCTGGGCGTGGGTGAAGCCATTGAGCATCGCATCGCCGCGCAAGCGCTGGCCGAAGGCGGCAACTGCCGTGGCGAAGGCGAAATCGCCGGTGGGGCGTGCGGCGGTGCGCATCAGGCTGGCGGCGACCGGGCGCTCGATCAGCCGCGATGTCGTGCCGTCGGGCAATTTGTAGCGCAGTTTGACGAAGGCGAGTTCGCCGCCCCGGCTGTCGGACTGCGGTGCCACTGCCTCATAGCGGTGCGGGTCGATCCAGCCCTTAACGCCTGCGGGCACGATCTCGTAAATCGCGGTCACCTGATGGCCCGCGCCGATATCGCCGGCATCGACCTTGTCGTTGTTGAAATCCTCCTCTCGCAGCGCGCGGTTCTCATAGCCGAGCAGGCGATACTGGCTCACTTGGGCGGGGTTGAATTCGACCTGGATTTTCACATCCTTGGCGATGGTGAACAGGGTCGAGCCCATCTCGTCGCCGAGCACCTTTTTCGCCTCCAGCGCCGAATCGATGTAGCTGTAGTTGCCGTTCCCGTGGTCGGCGATCTGCTCCATCATCGCATCGTTGATATTGCCTTCGCCAAATCCGAGTGTCGTCAGCGTCACGCCGCTGTCGCGCTCGTGCTCGACCATCTGGATGAGTTGTTTGGTATCGCTGACGCCGACGTTGAAATCGCCGTCGGTGGCGAGCACAACGCGGTTGACCCCGCCGGTGATGAAATTGTCGCGGGCGATCTGATAGGCGAGCTGGATGCCCGCCCCGCCTGCGGTCGAGCCGCCCGCGGAGAGCCTCTCGAGCGCGGCGCGGATTTTGCTCTCATTGTTGGTCGGCTCGAGCACGAGGCCCGCAGCCCCGGCATAGACAACGATCGAGACCCGGTCGCGCGGGGAAAGTTCGCCGGCCAGCCCGGCCAGCGCGGATTTGACCAGCGGCAGCTTGTCCTGGCTTGACATCGATCCCGATACATCGACGAGGAACACCAGATTGGCGGGCGGGCGAGAGGCGCGCGGCAAATCATAGCCCTTCAGGCCGATCCGCATCAGCCGGGTCTGCGGGTTCCACGGCGTCACCGCGACATCGGTGGTCACCGAAAATGGTGTCGCCCGGCTCTCCGGCGCGGCATAGTCATAGCGGAAATAGTTGATGAACTCCTCGGAACGCACCGCGTCCTTCGGCGGCATGCGGCCCTCGGTGAGAAAGCGGCGGGTATTGGCATAGGCACCGGTATCGACATCGACCGAGAAGGTGGAGACCGGATCGGTGCGGGCGATATGGACCGGGCTGACGTCCTTGCCGTCATAGCGTTCGTTGCCGGGATCGGTGGGGACGATCACCGGACGGACAAAATTGCCCGCATAGCGCTCCGAGCGCATCTCGCGCATCTGTTTGGGCTGAGCGCTAACCGATGCACGCGCCGCATCTTGCGCGGGCGCGGAGACCATCGACGGCGGGGGCGGCGGGGGAGGCCCGGAAGGATCGCGGCGCGTGCGGCCTTCGGCTTCGCCCACCCTTCTCGCGGTAGTTATGATTTCATCGGATTCGCTCGCCTTGCTTCCGGTCAGGACAATTCCATCGGAACCGTTCTGCCGCTGGGTGGCGCATCCCGTGATCAGGGCGACGATACAGGTGGCAGTGATTGCGCTAGTTACGGGGCGGATGCGGCGCATGATATTTTCCCTCTTCCGGCTGAACTCTGGAAGAGGAAAAGGCCGTAGCAGCGCTGAACCGCGACTGAATGCCCTGTAGCTGCGATGAAAGGATTGCTGAGACGCTATAGGCCAGGTGCCTATTTATGGGTGAACACCGGTTCGCGCTTGTCGCGGAAGGCATGAACCGCTTCGGCGTGATCCTTGCTGTGCACGGTGAGCAGCTCATAGGCGATGCTGGCGTCCATCACTGCGGTGGCGATCTGCTTGAGACCGAGATTGACGGTCATTTTGGTGGCCATGATCGCCTTCATCGCGCCCTTCAGCAGCTTCTGGGCAAAGGCCTCGACTGCCGCATCGAGCTCGTCGGCCGGCAGGCAATAGTTGATCAGGCCGATTTCCAGTGCCTTGGGCGCGGGGATGAATTCGCCGGTCATGAGGTATTCGCGCGCTTTGGCATAGCCGATCAGCTGCGGCCAGATGATCGCCCCGCCATCGCCCGCACTGAGCCCGACCTTGACATGCGGATCGGCGATATTGGCGTGTTCGGCGGCGAAAATGACGTCGCAATAGAGCGCGATCGTCGCGCCGAGGCCGATGGCATGGCCATTGAGCTTGGCGAGAATCGGCTTGGGGAAATCGAGCATCGAGAAGACCGTGCGCTTGGACAGGGTCGGTTCGACCGAGCCCGGATCCATGACATTGGGCAGCATCCATTCCTCGATATCGCCGCCCGCGCTGAAGGCGCGGCCCTTGCCGGTGAGGATGACGACATCGAAGCTCTTGTCGATCGCGCCGTCGTGCAGGAACTGGCAGACTTCGCGCTCCATCTCATAGGTGAAGACGTTGAGCTTTTCCGGACGGTTGAAAGAGACCGTCATGATTCTGCCGTTCAGCTCGAAGGCCAGAGTTTTGTAGTGATCGTAGTTGGTCATGGCATCCTGTCCCCGAATTTGCGGCTCATTGCCTTGCTTAGCACGGGGCTTAGCACGGCGTCTGAATATTCATACACTGGTTTATTAATATGCTGGTGGATTTCCGCAATGGCTGATATGACTCGCGTCTGGCCAGGCTGGCGGCTGTGCAAGTGGATGCAGCATTCCCCGGCCTCCTGTGGAGAGAAGCCATGGACGTGCTCGCTGTTGACCTGATCCCCAACCCGATCGACCGCATCGTTCGCCACGATCCCTGGGTGCCGCCCGCCGATATCCGCTTCATTTCGGCGGACGATCATCTGCTCGAAGTCGATCATCTGTTCGAAGACCGGCTGCCGGCAAAATTCCGGGCGCGCGCCCCCAAGGTGTGGCGCGACAAGGCAAGTGGCCAGGTCCATGTCGAGATCAATGGCCGCGCCTTCGATCCGCCCGGCATCGGCAATATCGGCCATGAATGCCCCGGCTTCTGGGACCGTGACGAGCGGCTGAAGGCGATGGATGGCGAAGGCATCCAGGCCTCGGTGCTCTATCATGGCCAGGCGCAGGCTCTGAACACTCTGATCGCCGAGGACCCGGAGCTCTATTTCGCCTGTATGGAAGTCTATAACGAGTGGGTCGCCGAATATACCGCCCCGGCGCGGGGCCGCCTGGTCGGCACGGCGATTCTGCCGAGCTTCGTCAAGCCGGAAACCGCGCATGACCAGATGCAGAAGCTCAAGGAGCTCGGCTTCCGCACCGTGCAGATGCCGTCCTATCCGCGCGGCAAGCGCTATAACAGCCGCGAGATGGACCCGATCTGGGAGGCGGTGGTCGAATCCGGCCTGATGCTGTCATTCCATGTCACCGCGACTATGGAGTTTAGCGGCTGGGGCTCGCTCGGCGCCAATCTCAACCGCAATTTCTCGCCGTTCCGCCCGCTGCTTGGCCAGCTGGTGTTTTCCGGCGTGTTCGATCGTCATCCAGATTTGCAGGTGGTCTTTGCCGAAGGCGGCGCGACCTGGGTGGCGGACACCATAACCGGAATGGACCGGGTCGCACGGTGCTATCACTCGATCCTCAAGCCCCGCCTGCCACAGCTGCCGAGCTACTACTGGAAGCGAAATTGCTATGCGACCTTCATGGACGATCCCATTGCCATGCGCCTGCTCGACATCATCGGCGCAGACCGGGTGATGTGGTCGCTCGACTATCCGCATCCCGAAGGCGTTTTCGGCTATGCCGCCGATGTCGCCAAGAGCATCTATGACGTGGTTGGGCACGACAATGCGAAGATGATACTGGGCGGCACGGCGGCGAGGCTCTACAAACTTTGAATCGATTGATCGGGATGCGCTGAATGGATTTTGAGCCGTCCCAGCGGACGAAGGAGCTGCATGCGCGCCTGGAGGCGTTCATGGCCGAGCATGTCACTCCGCATGAGCAGAGCTTCTGGGACCAGCTGCGCGCCGCGCAGGACCGCTGGGCACCGTTGCCGCTGATCGAGGGGCTGAAGGAGAAAGCCCGCGCCGAGGGGCTGTGGAACCTGTTCCTGCCCGGCGGAGAGCATGGATCGGGCCTGACCAACCTCGAATACGCGCCGCTCGCCGAGGTCATGGGCCGGGTTCACTGGGCTTCAATCGTGTTCAATTGCTCCGCGCCCGACACCGGCAATATGGAAACCATCGCGCGCTACGGCACGCCAGAGCAGCAGGAGCAATGGCTCAAACCGCTGCTCGAAGGCCGCATCCGCTCAGCTTTCAGCATGACCGAACCGGCAGTGGCCTCATCCGACGCCACCAATATCCAGACCGAAATCCGCCGCGCCAAAGGTCCGGGGGGCGATGACTATGTGATCAATGGGCGCAAGTGGTTCACCTCGGGTGCCAGCCACACCGATTGCGCGATCCTGATCGTCATGGGCAAGAGTGACCCGGACAATGCGGATCGCCATCAGCAGCAGTCGATGATCCTGGTGCCCAGGGACACCCCCGGCGTCACCATCGAGCGCAATTTGCCCGTCTTTGGCTGGGACGAGGCACCCTATGGCCATGCCGAGGTCAGTTACGACAATGTCCGCGTTCCGCGAGCAACATCCTGCTGGGCGAAGGGCGGGGTTTCGAGATCGCGCAGGGC
>JAHFPT010000243.1:0-3597 GCA_023266625.1 Novosphingobium sp.
GGTCCGCGGGAATATTCCAAGACCAAGCCCAACTTCCTGATCGGCCTG
Source organism: Novosphingobium sp. (assembly GCA_023266625.1). GTDB lineage: Bacteria > Pseudomonadota > Alphaproteobacteria > Sphingomonadales > Sphingomonadaceae > Novosphingobium. The sequence goes on from JAHFPT010000243.1 coordinate 49, forward strand.
AACTGGAAGCCGAATGCGGATACGCTGGTCTATGGCAAATATTCGACGTCCTTCGTATCAGGCGGCTCGACTGGCGGTATCGTCTATAGTCCGGAGACAGCCAGTTCCTTCGAGGTCGGCCTCAAGGCAGACTTGCTGGACCACAAGCTACGGACCAATCTCTCCTTGTTCCATGTCATCTACAACCACTTCCAGTCGCCCGGGTCGAGCAATATTGAGGCTTCCTGGCAGACTGTCCGCCCCCCGCTGGTGGCGCTCTACGGCGCGACGACCGCCGACGAACTCCGCGGCTCGTTGAGCACATTTGTCGTCGATCAGGGTAAGATCAGAGCCCAGGGCTTCGAGCTGGAAGTTACTGCGGCACCGGCGCGCGGCCTGACGCTTGGTAGCGGCGTGGGCTACACCGATGTCAAATTCCTCTTCATCACTCCGGACGTGCTCGCCGGTAATGGTGGAAGGCTGGATGTGACGGCCCGGCCAAAGTGGACCGTCAACCTTTTTGGAACATATGAAACCCGGCCGCTGTTCAATGACACAACGCTGCAGCTCCGGATGGACGGGCTATACCGCTCAAGGATCCAGTTTCAGCAAAACCCGACAACTTTTCTGCTTGCCGACGGCAGCAACGCGACGGCCGTGGGCACGAACGGCTACATGCTAGTCAATGGCCGGGTTGCCTTGCGCCACTTGAAAATAGGTCCCGTCGAAGCAGAACTTGCACTTTGGGGCAAGAATATCACCGACCGGAAGGATGCCACATTCTCGATTAACGTTGGCTATTCAGCTGCGATCAATTTCCTTGCCGCGCGCACCTTCGGTGTCGATCTCAATATCGACTTCTGAAGCAAGGTTTGAAGCAAACGATGGCGCCCGGGCCGAAAGGTCTGGGCGCTCTTGTTTCCGGGATGATGGGGAAAAGGAGACGCAGCCGATGGACGCCGACGCTCAAGCAGCCCGAGCGGCAAGCCATACTGCAATCTATGCCGCCATTGTGCGGGCCATGCACTTCAGGTCCGGTGGTCCACACCGAATTCTGGATGACTCCGTTGCCGAATTGCTTCTGGGGCCGGACATGCCAGCCGTGCCCGCTCCCGGAGACATGAACGCCCGCGCCGGCGTGCTGTTGCGAAGCCGGTTTGCCGAGGACCGGCTTGCCCAGGCAGTCGGGCGCGGCGTTAGCCAGCTGATCGTGCTGGGCGCGGGTCTCGACAGCTTTGCCTATCGCCAGCCGCCGTGGGCGCAGGCTCTGTCGATCTACGAAATAGACCAGCCATCCAGCCAGTCCGACAAGCGACGGCGGCTTGCGGAGGCAGCCGTGGACATCCCAGGAAACGTGACACTGGTGCCGATCGACTTCGAACGGACCAGTCTGACAGACGGTTGTGCCGCTACCGGTATCGATTTGGGCATACCGGCCTTCTTCACTTGCCTCGGGGTGCTTGGCTATCTGAATCGTCAGGCCGTCGCCGACATCTTCAAATTTGTGGCGGAATTCCCGGCTGGAAGCGAAATCGTCTTCACCTATTTCGGTGCGCCGATCCCGCCTGCGGTCCTGGAGTTCATCAGCAAGACCAACGAGCCGCTGCTGACGGTTCTGGACCCCGGCGAATTGGCAGCGGACTTGCGGAAGCTGGGCTTCGTTGAAATCGCTACGCTTGAACCGGACGAAGCGGACCGCCGCTATTTCGGCAAGCGCAGCGATGGGTTGAAGGCGCCCCGGTCCCCCGTGATCTCCGCGGCCATTTTGGGCTAACTCGCGCCTATTCCTGCCCCCCTGCCGCCTCGCATAGAGTGTCGGCCAGCAGCTCGGCTGCACTATAGAACGGCGAGTGATCGGTCGGCAGCTGCCACACCCGCTCGAAAACGGCGTGTTCCTGCATCCTGCGCTGACTGGCGACTGGAATCGCCCGATCTTCGAGGCATTCGATGTAGACTTTGCTGACCGTGCCGAAGCGATCCTCGCTGAGGCCATTGGGCGAAAGCATCGCCGCCATCGGCTCGGGTCCGAGCAGGCCGCCTGCCCGAACAACCCATGCCTCTTCGGTCGTGTTGTAGAAAACCTGTCTGGCCAGATCTACCGTCCACTCCTGTGTCTCCTGCATCTGCGCGGCGGCCTGCATCAGGTCCGGGCCGCAGAACTGCATGGCAAGCGACATGTTATCGCTCCCGTCAAGCGGGACAAAGCCACTGAGATAGACCAGCTTGCGCACCAGTTGCGGCACCACCTCGGCGACATTGCTGATCTGCACACCTCCCCGGCTGTGCCCGACCAGCACGACCGGCTCCGCCGCACTGCGAACGAGGTTGACCAGAAAGGAAGTCCAGGTTTCGGAAGTAAGTTGCTCGTGCGGAGTCTTGTCATCTCCCATTCCGGGCAGATCCGGCGCATAGACCCGGTGTCCCCGCGCCTCGAGCAGCGGCACGACGCGCTCCCAGCACCATCCTCCGTGTGACGCACCGTGAACCAGCACGAAAACTGCCATATTGCATCTCCTTATGATTGAACTTTCTGTTTGGCCATGCTGCCAAAAATTCCTGCCCGGACCGGCAACTCCTGAATTACACACCCATACCCTTGCGCGCGAATGCGATTTTTGTATACAATGGTTATGCCACAGGATGAAGTCTCATTGGCCACGTGCAGGAGCCTGGATTGACCACCGCAGCCGAACCACAGCCACTGGGTGCCTATCGCCGACGTATCGAGCTGGCAACGCGCAGTGTCACCACTGAGTCGAATGAGGCGCGAATCGCCATCGAGGACGATCATCACCATTTCCGCATTTCCGTATTCAGCAAGGACGGCTTGGTCACCGAGGCTGCGGCTCAGACTCTTCGCGCGCCCAACCTGATGTGCCCTTCGGCCAGTTCCCAGCTCAATGAGCTTGAGGGGAAACCTCTGAACCGGTCGTATGCGACCGTACTCGGCCTCACCGACATCCGTCGGCATTGCACCCATCTTGTCGAGATGGCCAGCCTGGGCATGGTCATGCTGGCCCGCGACATAGCGCACCGGACCTACGAAGCGGAAGTTCGCTACGATGCTGACGCAGGGCGGCCAATTGAAAGCCGCTCGACAGCCACTCTCTTGCGCGACGGCAGCCAGGTTTTGCAATGGCGCGTCGATCGCATGGCGATCACCGATCCAGCCCCCTATGCCGGGCGTTCGATCATCAACGGCTTTACCCGCTTCGTGTCGGAACTCGACGACGAAACCGCAGAGGCCGCGCTTGTGTTGCGCCGTGCGGTGTTCACCAGCCTGGGGCGCGGGATGGATATGGATGCTCCCGGCGCACCGCGCACGGGACCTGCGGGACAATGCTGGGCGTGGCAGAAGGAACGGGCTGATCGGGCCTTGCGAAACCTCGGCTCCACGCTCGATTTCGACATGAATCCAGAGGCGCTGACGGCCAATGACCGGGCGTGGATGGCCTTCGATGGTCAGGACAGATCATGACACTACAAGCCACCCCCCAGTCCGACCGGCGGCTGGCGCTCAGCCAGTCGATGCTCGACAACCTCTCCATGGACGCCGACCTTGACATGGTC
>JAHFPT010000243.1:3607-7015 GCA_023266625.1 Novosphingobium sp.
ATGGTCGAAGCGGCCGGCCCGGCGGAAACCGTTGCTATGCTGCGCGAACGCGGGCTTGGTGTCTCGTCGATCCACCTCGGCCTCAAGGTGATGGAGACCGATGACGAACAGGCCGACCAGGCGCTCCGCCGGGCTCTGCGCCTCGCCGCCTCGGTCGGCGCCCCGGTGGCGCCCGTCAGTCCGGGCTCATGCGGCTCGCTGAGCGCGCAGCAGGCTGACGAAGTCTATGTCCGGCGCCTCGCGCGGGTTGCTCCCCTTGCCCGCGAGCTGGGCGTGACCATGGCGATCGAGCCGGTCCATCCGTTCCTGCACGGCATCGGCTATATCCACACGATCCGTCACGCGGCACGGATCACCGAGCGGGTCGAGAACTGCGGCATTATCATCGATGTCGCGCACATCTACTGGGACGGCGATCTTGAGGAGGATATCCGCCGCCACTGCGACAAGGTCGCTCTGGTGCAGGTCGCCAATCTCGATCCGCAGGCGCTTGCCGCAAGGCGCTGGGGCCGGGCGCTGCTCGACCGGGGTGTGGTTCCGATCGCCGGGATCGTCCGAATGATCGATGCCTCCGGCTATCGCGGTGCCTACGAAAGCGAGATCCTGCTGGAATTGCCGCATGACCAATGCATCGCCGCCGCCCGCGACTCGCGGCTGTGGTTCGAAACCATCTGGAATGACCGGCAGCAGGCTTGAAGCTGCGATCTTTGTATACTATAACGCGGTTGACCGCTTTGGAGCAGAGGCCATGGGCTATATCGATACGGATTCCCACATCATCGATTTCGAGGATTGCTGGGACTATCTCGAGGCATCGGAGCGGCAGTTCCGCCCCACTCTGGTCGAAGCGCCGCCCGTTGCGCCTGGCCTGCCGCCACGCCAGATGTACCTTATCGGCGAAACCTTCTGCCGTCGCTTTCCGGTCGACTGCCGCCCCGGCGACTTCGGCACCGAATACACCCCGGAAATCAGCGAACTTCGTGATGTTTCGCTGCGTCTGCGCAAGATGGACGCGCTGGGCATCGACGTGCAGATCCTGATGTCGACCAACTTCATCGCGGCGGAGATCGCCAATCCGCTGGCCGAAGCCGCCATCATGCGCAGCTGGAACCGCTGGGCAGCGGAAAGCACGAAGGATTCCAGGGGGCGCCTGCGCTGGGTACTGGTCTGCCCCTCGCTGACCATCGAGCGGGCGATCGAGGAGATGGAATTCGGCGCGGCCAATGGCGCGGTCGGCGTGATGCTGAAGGGGGTGGAACACAATATGTTCCTCTCCGATCCCTATTTCTTCCCGATCTATGAGAGGGCGGAAAAGCTGGGCCTGACCATCGTGGTTCACCAGGGCGCGGCGCGCGAGCATATCGAAGGCCTTGGCATCACCAACCTCAAGCAATCGCCGGCGGCGAACGTCCATTACACGGCCACGGTGATGAAGGGGTTCTATGCCGTTCTGGCTTCCGACATTAACGAGCGCTTTCCCAAACTGCGGTTTGCTTTCGTCGAATCCGGCACCACGTGGATTCCCTACGTTTTCCATCACTTCCACCGGGTCCGGTCGGTCGCGTGGAAGGACAGTTACACGATCACGCCGCGCGGCCCTTCGCGGCAATATCTGCCGCTCGATCCCAAGGCTGAAATCCAGAAACGCAACATGTACATCTCAGTCGAAACCGATGAGGACATCAACTACATCGTGTCGCTGATCGGCGAGGACAACATCACGGCCGGCACCGACATGTGCCACAACGACAACGGATCGGATCCACTGGCCCATACGATCATCATGGAGCGCAGCGACCTCGATCCGCGCATCGCACGCAAGATCGTCGACACCAACGGTCGGCGCGCCTTCGGCATCCCGGACGATTTCTGCCCTGCGGATGCAGCCGACGAAGATGTCAAACGCGCGACTGATCTGGCGATCCTCTGACCAATCGTCCGCAGCTCGGGCCGGGAATGCTGGTGCGGCGGAACTATCAATTCAAGACCGGCGACAAGCCCGTTCCGGGCTCGAGGCCATTGCAACCCGCAAGATGTTTGTATACAATGACAGATAGGTAACGGATCATTGATTTGCTGAACCTACCAGACAGAGCCCGCAAGTCCGGAACGCCTGAGGCCAATCTGGCAGATGCTTCACACCTGCCCGCGGGTCCGGTGTTACGACCGGATTTCGAACGACTCCTCGCGCCCCGGACTGTTGCGATCATCGGCGCATCGAACAACCCCGACCACCTCGCCGGTCTGCCGGTCAAGTTCCTCAAGAAAGCGGGCTTTGAAGGCAAGGTCTGGCCGGTCAACCCGAACCGGGAAACGGTGCAGGGCCTCAAGAGCTACGCAAGCATCGCCGACCTGCCATCACCGCCCGATGCCGCAATCATCGTGGTGCCGGCTCCGCTGGTGAAGCAGGCGACCAGGGAGTGTGCCGAACGCGGCGTCAAGTTCGCGATGATCTTTTCCGCGGGCTTCAGCGAAAGCGGCGACGGCGACGAACAATCCGAACTGGTCGAGATCGCCCGCCAGTCAGGCATGCGGCTGCTTGGTCCCAATTGCCTGGGCTGCTTCAACTCGGAAAGCCGCTTTTACGGGACTTTCGCGATTGCCCTGGAGGCAGGCTTCCACACTCCGGGAAATGTCGCGATGGTCAGCCAGAGCGGTGCCTATGGGGAGCAGACCTGCTACCTCGCGCGCGAACGCGGGATTGGCATCCGTTATTTCGTCAGCACTGGCAACGAAGCGGACATCGAGATCGGCGAGATCATCGACTGGCTGGCAGGCCGCGACGAGATCGACGTGATCCTGGCCTATCTGGAAGGCGTGCGCGACAGCGCCAGCCTTGTCAGGGGGCTGGCCCACGCCCAGGCCAAGGGCAAGAAGGTGATTTTCGTCAAGGTTGGTCGCTCCGCCACCGGTGCCGCCGCCGCAGCAAGCCACACCGCAGCCCTGGCCGGGGATGACGTGGTCTGGGACGCGGTCTTGCGCAAATACAATGTTTACCGCGCCCGTTCGACCGAAGAGCAGGTCGACGTTGCCTATGCAGCCGCGCGCGCCATAGTTCCGGCAGGGCGCAAACTCGGCATCCTTTCGGTGTCCGGCGGTTTCGGCATCCAGCTGTGCGACGCGGCCGAGGAGATGGGGCTGGAAGTCCCACCCCTGCCCGATGATACCAGGGCCAGACTCACCGCGCTCTTGCCATATGGATCGATGCAGAATCCCGTCGATGCTTCCGGCAAGGCAACCGGAAAGCCTCATCTGATCGGCGAAAGCCTGCGCGTGCTGGCGCACGATTGCACCTATGACGCTGTGGTAGGTTTCATCGGCACGCTGCCGCTGGTCCCCGCCATCGGCAAGCCGCTCGAGGAATGGCTGACAAATGCCAGGGAAGATTTCACCGGACGCCTGGTGGCG
>JAHFPT010000062.1 GCA_023266625.1 Novosphingobium sp.
GTTGATCTGGCGGCTCGATTCCAGATCGGTGCCCAGCGGCTTCTCCAGTCCGATCCGCACCCGCTCGCCCGCCAGCCCGCTCGCGGCCAGACCCGCTATCGTCGGCTCAAACAGACTGGGCGCGGTCGACAGGAAGATCGCAAGGCCGTTGTCGATGGGCCCAACCTTAGCGGCAAGGGCATCGAAGCCTTCGCGCAGTGCGGCGTCCAGCGGCTGATAGCTCAGCCGCTCAAGGAAACCGGGAATGGCAGGTTTGCGGTGTTCGGGAAGATAGGTTTCCAGCGCCCCTCGGGCAAAGTCACGGTAGCTGGCATCGTCATGGGGCGAGCGGGCCGTTCCGACGATTTTCAGGCCTTCCGCGACCAGCCGGTCGGCGTCGAGCGCACACAGCGAGGGCAGCAGCATGCGCTGCGCAAGATCGCCCGTCGCGCCGAACAGCAGCAGACGGTCTGCGGCAATTTTCATGGGCATTTTTCCTGTGCGCGAAGTCAGCTTGTGCCATATCGCCTGATTAAGGCCCTGCACAGCCCGTACTCCGCCTGTCTCATGATTGCCCAAAGCTGCGGATGGTGGCAAAGGCACGAGAAACGGAGGATGCCATGAACTACCCCGCCAAGCTCGACGATATTCGCGTCGATTTTCCCAATGCCCCGGCGCATGTGCCCAAGGACCGGATCGTCGATATCAATTGGGCGATGGGCCAGACCCCCAACGATCTGGTCGATCCCTATGAGCCGTTCGGATGGCTGAGTGGTGCCGATATTCCGCGGCTACTGTTCAATCCGCCGCCGCCCGGCGGGCTCGGGGCGATTGCCGGTGGCAATGCCAAGGGCAATTGGGTGGTCACCCATTATGAGGATATCGACCGCGTCTATTGCGACAACGATCACTTCTCCAACAAGGGCACCGCCGAATTCCAGCGCGTGATCGGCGAGACCTTCCGGTCGATCCCGCTGGCGGTCGATCCGCCCGAACATTCCAAATACCGCATGTTCCTGGTGCCGTTCCTCTCGCCTGCACGCATCACCCGCGATATCGAACCGCGTATCCGGCAGGTGGTAATCGAGATGATCGAAGAGATCGCCGACAAGGGCGAGGTCGATATCGCCTGGGATTTCGGCCGGATTTTCCCGGTGCGCATCTTCATGGGGCTGATGGGCTTTCCGCCGCCGATGCTCGAGCAGTTCCTATCCTGGGAATGGGACATCCTCCATACCGGCGACCTGGCCAAGATGCAGGCGGCGCTGCGCGGCGTGCTTACCTTCCTGCGCGGCTTCATCGCCGAGAAGGAGGCCAATCCCGACGAACATCTCGTCTCGTCGATCGTCCACGGCAAGATCGAGGGCAGGCCGCTGACCGAGGAAGAAAAGATCGGCATTGTCTGGTTCCTCTGGCTGGGCGGACTCGATACTGTCGCCGCGACGATCAGCCAGATGTTCCGCCGCATGGCGATGCAGCCGGAAATCCAGCAGCAGCTGCGTGACCACCCCGAGCTGATCAATGGCGGGGTCGACGAATTCCTGCGCACCCAGCCGATCCTCAGCACCGGCCGCCGGGCGACCCGGGATTTCGAATGGCACGGGGTGCAGATCAAGGAGGGCGACGGCTTTTCCTGTCTCAACCCGGCGGGCAATTTCGACCCCGCCCGCTTTGAGAACCCGCGCGAATTCGATCCGAGCCGCAAGGGCAACCGCCATTTCACCCTGATTGGCGGCGTCCATATCTGCCTTGGCGCGCACCTCGCCCGGCGCGAATTGCGGGTGCTGCTCGAAGAGTTCTTCAAGCGGATTCCGACCTTCCGGGTGAAGCCGGGCGCGGATACGACCGTGTTTCCGGGGCTGCTGTCGATTCGCAACCTGCCGCTGGTCTGGGATGTGAAATAGCGCCGCATTCCTGCGAAAAAAGGTAATTTAGCAGGTATTTACCCGGCTTGCCTCACTCGGCTCGCGCGCTACACAAGGCGGCGGAGAGATTCGATCTCTCCAGCGGCCTGGCGCCGGAGACACACCGTTGAGGGGAGAGGGGGGCTGCCTTGCGCCTGTTCCGCTGGCTGTCGGCCAAGGCGATTCCTTCGTCCATCGATCTCAGACGCTGCGGCTGGCACCTCGCCGGCCCGGAGACAGCGCGCGAAGAGGCAGGCCCCAACCCGGCGCTCGCCCATGCCGACAGTCTGGATGATACCCACTGGAGCAGCCTTGGCGACTGGCGCCTTCAGCCCTTGCGCAGCCTGGTGCTGCTGATTGGCGTCGATGACGAAGAAGCCCGGGCGCGGCTGCTGCGCCTGGGCTTCGGCGATGTTCTGGGAGGCCGCACCAGCCTGCGCGAAATCGAAGCACGCGCCCTGCGCATCGTTGCCCAGACCGCCGTGCTGCCGCGCATCCGCGAGCTCGGTAGGCTGCGGCTCGATCTGTTTGCCCGCGATGGCTTTGTCGGCAGGCGTCCGCTCGGACTGCATCCGCGCGAATTCGCGCTGATCTGGCGGCTCGCCGATGCCCCGGGTGTGGCGGTTGGCAAGAAGGCGCTGGTCCGGGATGTCTGGCGCATGGCGCATGTGCCCGACACCAACAGCCTCGCAGTCCATGTCTTCCGGCTGCGCAGCAAGCTGGCGATTGCCGGGCTTTCGGAGCTGGTCCGGACTGCGCCATCGGGTGGCTATTTTCTTGCCCCGGCGGGCCCGTTAGCCAATGTCACGCCATTCATGCTGGCCGAGGCGGATAGACAGGAAGCTGCCGCCATGGCTCTATCGGTCGAACAATATCTTCCATGGGAGCCGCAGCTATGAGTCAGTCAAGCGTCGCCGATCGCCGCGTCGATGTCGCATTGGGCGATGATGGCATCGCCCATGTCCGTCTGCTGCGGACGGATAAGATCAATGCGCTCGACAATGCGATGTTCGCAGGCCTGATCGATGCGGGCGAGGTGCTGGGCAAGCTGCGCGATTTACGCTGTGTCGTGCTTTCGGGCGAGGGCCGTGGCTTTTGCGCGGGGCTCGATCTGTCGATGTTCGCAGCGCTGACCGGCGCCATGCCGCCACTCGCCACCCGCACGCATGGCAGTGCCAATTCCTTTCAGCAGGTGGCGATGCAGTGGCGCGCTTTGCCGGTGCCGGTGATCGCCGCCGTGCATGGCGTGTGTTTCGGCGGCGGCTTGCAGATTGCGGGCGGTGCCGACATCCGCGTGGTTGCTCCCGATACGCGGCTGGCGGTGATGGAGCTGAAATGGGGGATTATCCCCGACATGGGCGGGTTTGCGATGTGGCGGGGGATCGTGCGCGACGATGTCCTGCGCGAACTGACCTGGAGTGCGCGCGAATTCTCCGGCGAGGAGGCGCTGCGGCTGGGATTCGCCACATTCCTCGATGCCGATCCGCTGGCCCGGGCACTGGCGATTGCGCGCGAGATTGCCGCGAAGGACCCCTCGGCGATCCGCGCCGCCAAGGCCTTGTTCAATCGGGTGCCGGAACTCTCGAGCGATGAAATCCTGCTGGCGGAAAGCATCGCGCAGGACGGGCTGCTTGCCGCCAGGCGGGGTCAGGGGGCGGATAGCTGAGGCTCGGCGCGTGATTGCACCTCACGCAGCGCATCGCCCAGCGCCGCAATATCGGCCTCAGAAGCGTTGAGCGTGATCGCCACCCGCAGCCGCGCGGTGCCGGGGGGCACAGTCGGCGGGCGGATGCCGCGCACGTCGAAACCAGCACCTTGCAATGCGGCTGCACGCGTCATTGTCGCGGCATCCTCACCGATAATGATTGGCAGGATTTGCGAGCCGCTGACCCCGGCCCCCAGCGGGCCGAGCAGCTGCTCGGCGAGGCGCACCCGCCACCACAGCGCTTCGCGCCGCTCCGGCTCATCGCGCAACACGCCCAGCGCCGCGCGCACGGCTGCGGCCATCAGCGGCGATGCTGCGGTCGAAAAAATGAAGCCGCGCCCGCGATTGACCAGGAAATCCGCGACCACTGCGGGCGCGCAAACCAGCGCCCCCTCGCAGCCCAGCGCCTTGCCGCAGGTGCGCAGCGCAATGACATTGGCCTGTCCGTCGAGGTGGGCGGCAAGGCCTCTGCCGTCCGGTCCGAACACGCCGGTGGCATGGGCTTCGTCGATCAGCAGTACTGCGTCATGCCGCGCGGCGATGGCAGCGAGATCGTCCAGCGGCGCACGGTCGCCGTCCATGCTGTAGAGGCTTTCGACTGCAAGCCAGATGCGACCCCTGCCAGCATTCGGGCCGCCATTCCGCCGCCAGTTGCGAGCCGCGATCTCGAAAGCATTGGCATCGTTGTGGCGCACAGCGACCCGCTCGGCCTTTCCGAGCCGCATGCCTTCATGCGCGCTGGCGTGGATCAGCTCGTCGTGAATGATCAGATCGCCGCGCTGCGGCAGGGTGGAAAGCAGCGCCGAGTTGGCGGCGAAGCCGCTGGAGAACCATAGCGCCCGCTCGCAGCCGAAGAAGGCGGCGGCGCCGGTCTCCAGCGCCTCATGTTCGGGATGGTTGCCGCGCAGCAGCCGCGATCCGCCCGAACCGACCGGCACGCCGCGTGCCAGCGCCGCCTGCACGGCAGCGGCCAGCACGGGCGATCCGGCGAGGCCGAGATAGTCGTTGGAAGAGAAGTCCGCCCCGCCGCGCCCGCTCAAGCTGCGCCGGCGCGAGGCTTGTGACAGCTGCGCGAGGTCTGCGTGCTGGGCCGCGAAGGCAGAGTCGTCTGCCATTATTCCGCCGCCGCCAGCGCTCGCCCATCGATTTTGGCCCCATTGGTTTTGGCCCCATTGATCTTGGCCAGCGGCTCCTCGCCCTGCATTGGTGTCATCCCCAGCCGCTCCATCAGCGCGGCGTCGGCATCGTCGCCGGCATTGGGAGCGGTGAGCAGCGTGTCGCCGGTGAAGATCGAATTGGCCCCGGCGAGGAAACACAGCGCCTGGGTGGCATCCGACATGGACTCGCGCCCCGCCGACAGCCGCACCATGCTCAGCGGCATGGTGATCCGCGCCACCGCCACAGTGCGCACGAACTCAATGTCGTCGATCTTGGCGAGCGGCGTATCGGCCAGCATGTTGCCCAGCACCGTGCCCCTGACCGGCACCAGCGCGTTGACCGGCACGCTTTCCGGGTGGCGCGGCAGGGTGGCGAGCGTGTGGATGAACCCCACGCGGTCGGCCCGCGTCTCGCCCATGCCGACGATGCCGCCCGAGCAGACGTTGATCCCGGCGCTGCGGACATGGCACAGCGTCTCGAGCCGGTCGTCCATCGTTCGGGTGGTGATGACCTCGCTGTAACGCTCCGGCGAGGTATCGATATTGTGGTTGTAATAGTCGAGCCCGGCATCGGCGAGCCGACCTGCTTGGCTCGGCGTCAGCATGCCGAGCGTCATGCAGCTTTCCATGCCCATCGCCGCGATGCCCTTCACGATCTCGACAATCGCCGGCATGTCGCGGTCCTTGGGATTGCGCCAGGCCGCGCCCATGCAGAAACGCTGCGAGCCCGCATCCTTTGCCCGCGCCGCCGATTGCAGCACTTCGCGCACATCCATCAGCTTGGTCGCCTTGACCCCGGCATCGGCAAACACCGACTGCGCGCAATAGCCGCAGTCTTCCACGCAGCCGCCGGTCTTGATCGATAGCAGCGTGCAGAGCTGGATCTCGGCGGGGGCGTGGTGGGCGCGATGCACTCCTGCGGCGCGGAAAATGAGTTCCGTGAACGGCAGGTCGAACAGTGCGGCGATTTCCGCGCGCGTCCAGTCGGTGCGGGGTTCAGGGCGGGGCTGTGCGGCGCTCATGATCCAAACCCTCGTCGTTTTGGCCCTCCCGCGCTATCGCTTGGGAGTTTTTCGGGAGAATGTCCCCCGGACATTCTCTTGATCCCTGCCGCGCTTGCGCTTGGCATTTTTCGCTAAGACCGTCCCCCGGACGGTCTTCGAGACGCGAAAAATGGTGCCGCTTAGGTGACTCGAACACCTGACCCCATCATTACGAATGATGTGCTCTACCGGCTGAGCTAAAGCGGCTTACCAGCAGGGCCGAGGCCCCGGGCAGGGCGCGCGTTTAACCGGGCGGGGCGGCTGGCGCAAGAGGGTGCGGGGCTCTATGCTGCTCTCGGGCGATTCCCCATGCAGGGTCCGCCGGGGAGAGTGCGTGATGGCGGAGGTACAGCTCGGCGATATTCCGCAGCGCAATGCCGCGCGGCTTGGCCCTTCCCGCTGGGCGGTGCGGCATGACGCGCAGGTGCTGAGCTGGGGCGAGCTGGCCGAACGCAGCCTGCGCCGGGCGCATGCGCTCATCGCGCGCGGGGTGCGCCAGGGCGACCGGGTGGTGCTGGCCCTGCCCAACGCCAACGATTTCTATGAGCTGACCTTCGCCCTGTGGAAGATCGGAGCGACGCCGACTGCCGTTTCGCCGCGCCTGCCGCCCGCCGAACTGCGCGCTATCATCGGCCTTGCGGAACCAAGGCTGGTGATCGCCGCCGATCCCGGCCTGTGCGAGGCGCTGGGCGCGCTGCCGATGGCGTTCGGGCGCGACCATGCCGATGCTTCGCCGCTGGCCAGCATCGCCGCGCCGAGCTGGAAGGCGATGACTTCGGGCGGATCGACCGGACGGCCCAAGCTGATCGTCGACAATCACACCTCGCAGATGGACGATACCTATCGCGGGCTGGGAATGCCGGTGGACGGAGTGATCCTCAACCCCGGCCCGCTCTATCACAGCTTCCCCTTCGCCATGACCCATATGGCGATGCTGCATGGCAATTCGGTGGTGGGCATGCCCTGGTTCGACGCGGAAACCTTCCTGACGCTGGTCGAAGCATGCAAAGTGCAGTGGGTCATTCTGGTCCCGACGATGATGCACCGCATCGCGCGGTTGCCCGATGGGGTACGCAAGGCGCGCGATGTCTCGTCGCTGGAGAAGGTCTGGCATACTTCGGCCCCGATCCCGCCCACGCTCAAGCAATTCTGGATCGACTGGCTGGGGCCGGAACGCATCTGGGAGATGTATGGCGGCACCGAGGGCTTTTGCACCACCCAGCTGGATGGCACCGAGTGGCTGGCCCATCGCGGCTCGGTCGGGCGCGTGGCGGAAGGCGGCGAAATCCTGATCCGGGGCGAAGACGGTGCCATGCTGCCGACCGGGGAAGTGGGCGAGATTTACATGCGCAAGCCGGCCGGTGCGCCGGGCGCGACGGGCTATCGCTATGTTGGTGCCGATTCCCGCCGATTGCCCGACGGGTTCGAGAGCTTCGGCGATTTCGGCTGGGTGGATGCGGACGGTTATCTTTACATTGCCGACCGGCGGACCGACCTGATCCTCTCGGGCGGGCGCAACATCTATCCTGCCGAAGTCGAGGCGGCACTGCTCGATCATCCTTCGGTTGCGGAGGCCATCGTTATCGGCCTTCCCGACGAGGACCTGGGCGCGCGGGTGCATGCGATTGTGCGGGCAGAGCAAGGCCTGTCTGCTCCCTCGTCCGGCGAACTGCTGGCGCATGCAGCCGAGCGGCTGATCGGTTACAAATTGCCACGCACAATCGAGTTTACCGATTCTGCGCTGCGCAATGAGGCTGGCAAAGCGCGGCGGTCGCAGCTTCGCGCGGAGCGATTAAGCTGAGCTACGGGATCAACGTCCCAAGGGTGAAACGACCGCCCCGTCCTCAAGGGGGAGGGGCCAAGAGGATTAACCCTCACCCGCCGGTATCGCCACCATCTCCTCAGGCCCCAGTCCATCATCCGCGTGGCTGTCGACCAGAAACCGCCGCAATGTCCGGGCGAAGTGCGAGACTGCGCGTTCCTGGACCGGGCTGGTGCGCGAGGCTTTGAAGCCGCGCGACTTCATGCCGCGCTGCACCCGGGGAATGTTGAGGAAATCCTGCGTGAAGATCAGCGGGAAGTCGCCGTCGCGCCAGTCCTCGAAGTGCTGGTGTTTTACGTCCGGCTCAGTGCCGGGCGCGAAGCGTTCGAACGACCAGACATCGAACAGGCACTTCTCGTGATCGTCGCCATAGGGGCGGAAGCGATACCACAGCACTGCCTCGATTGCCGGATGGAGGAAGGCGGTGTTGGGGAAGACGTGCCAGTCGAAGCCGCTCTCGGCGATATAGTCTGGCGTCAGTCCGTCTGGCCAGCCTGCGCCCGATGCCAGCGCCGCCTCATAGATGAACTGCCCCCATTTGGCAGCAACCTCCGCCGGGGGGGTGTCGGCGCTGGCCTCGGTCCGCAAGCGCTGGGTCGCCTGGTAGGCGCGCTCGGTCTGCATGGCGGCGAGGTCGTGTTTGAACTGCTCGGCATATTCGAAGAGGTATTCGCGGTAATCGGGCACCTCCTTGGGCGGCAGGCGCGGGCTGCGGCCGACGGGCAGGCCAGTGCCCCCGGTGTAGGAAATCCAGCCGTGGCGGCCCATCGCCCGGCTGATCGAATAATCGTTGGTATAGGTCAGCATTTGCGCGTGGGTGGTCTGGACGTGGTAGAATTCGGTGAAGGCGCCGAGCACGGTCTTCCAGTTGGCCGGGACCACCACCGATTTGGACCAGGCAGGGCGCAGCTTTTCGAACTCGAACAGCTCGCACATCGCGTTCATCGGCGCGAGGAAGGTGCTGAGCGGCTGGCAGTCCGGGTCCATGTTGATCCACACCCAGCCGCCCCAGATGCCGACCTGCACTTCTGCGAGATCGGTGTCCTCGCGGGAAAGGCAATCGCCCCAGTCCTGCCGGTCGATCACTTTGACGCAGCGCCCGTCGGTGGCGAAGCGCCAGCCATGGAACGGGCAGACGAATTGCTTCGCATTGCCCGCGCCCTCAGCCAGTAGCGTGCCGCGATGCGGGCAGACATTATGGAAGCCGCGCACTTCGCCGTCGGAGCCGCGCACGACGATGATCGAATCGTCGACGATCTCATAGACGATGTAATCGCCCGGCTTGGCAATCTCGGCCTCGCGGGCTGCGATCTGCCAGACCTTGGGCCAGAGCTGTTCCTTTTCCAGCTCGTGGAAGCGCCGGTCGAGATAGTCCGCCTTGGGCACGAAATCGTCGCGCACAGCTTCGGCTGGAAATTCTGACATCGCTGGTTCTCCCTTCACTGGGCCGCGCACCCTATATCTCGTCCAGCCCCATCGCCGTAATCGCCCGCACCGGTTCATGCGCCGCCATGCGGGTCAGCAGCAAGCCGAGATCGTGCTCGGCCATGATGATGCCGCGATGCGCAGTGCGGATGAAGCCGGTCTCGGCCATGTGGCGGTTGAAGGCGAGCAGATGGTCGAAGAAGCCGAAGGCGTTGAGCAGCCCGACCGGCTTGGCGTGATAGCCCAGCTGCGCCCAGCTGACCGCTTCCCACAGCTCGTCCATCGTGCCGACTCCGCCGGGCAGGGTGAGGAAACCGTCGGAAAGCTCGGTGAAGGCAAGCTTGCGCTCGTGCATACCCTTGACCTTGCGCAGCTCGGTGCAATCGGGATTGGCGAGCTCGGCCTCAACGAGTTTCTCGGGAATGACGCCGATCACTTCGCCGCCCGCCGCCAGCGCGCCGCCTGCCAGCGCGCCCATCATCCCCAGCCGCCCGCCGCCATAGACTACGCCGATGCCGCGCCGCGCGAGGGCGTCGCCCACTTCGCGCGCCAGCTCGGCAAAGCGCGGATCGGCGGGGCTGGCCGAGCCGCAATAGACTGCGAGGCGCTTCATCGTCTCCCTTCCCCTTCAGGGGAGGGGTCGGGGGTGGGGGATATCCGCCCACGCAGCGCCCGACTGACAGCCCCCACCCCAACCCCTCCCCTGAAGGGGAGGGGCTTCACAAGCTGACAAGGCAAGCTCATCGCACTTCCTCGAGCATCCGCTTTGCCGTCGCCCGGGCGCTGGCCAACGTTCCAGATACGCCGCCGCCTGGCTGGGCACCGGCTCCGGCGAAATAGAGGTTGCGCAGCTTGGCATCGCGGGTGCCGACCGGCGGCCACAGGCTCTGGGCGCGAGTCGCCGCAAAGCCATTGGCGCTGCCTGCCCAGGCGTTGAAATCGAGTGCGAGATCGCGCGGGCTGGTGTGAAATTTGGTGACGATGCGGTCGTCCAGATCGGGGATCAGCCGCCGCCCGACCTCGTCGAGAATGCGCCGCTCGATCAGCGGTCCGACCTGTTCCCAGTCGATCGGCAGCTTGGCCTGGTTGGCGACCGGGATGGTTGCGCGGAAGGTACTCTTGCCCTTCGCGGCAAGGCTTGGATCGGTCACTGAAGGATGCTGGAGGAACAGGATGAAATCGCGCGGCAATACGCCGTGATCGAAGATATCCTCGATCAGCCCCTGGTAACGCGGGCCGAACAGCACGGTGTTATGCGGGATGCCGGGCCAGCTGCCTTCAAGGCCGAAGTGGACGGTGAAGGCGCTGGGGGCAAAGCTGCGGCGCACCAGCTTGCGGGCCATGTCCGGCCCGCGGCTGTTGCTCGCCAGCAGGTCGCGATAGGTGTGGACCATATCGGCGCTGCTGGCGACCGCATCGAACCGCTGACGCCAGCCGCTGACGCATTCAATCTCGCTCGCCCGGTCGCCCAGCGTGTGAATATGGAGCACCGGATCGTGGGGCAACAACACCCCGCCAAGCTTCTCGAACTGGCGGGCCATGGCGGCGGCGAGTTTGCCCATACCCCCTTTGGGCCACCACAAGCCGTGGTCCAGCTCGCGCTTGTGGGCAAGCGCGTGGAAGGCGCTGGCGCTGAACGGGTTGGCCCCTTCGGCCAGCGCGGCAACCGAAATCGCCTCACGCAGCTTCGCGCTCTTGATGAAGCTGGCGGCGATCCCGTAGGCCGAGCGCCAGGCCTGATGCCGGGCCAGCATCGGCGCAGACCTGGCGATGCTGGCGAGATCGCGCCGCAGCGCCGCCAGCCAGGGCGCGCCGCCATCGCGCAGCGCCTGGTCCGACCAGCGCAGGAACTCCTCATAGCCCGCAGCGTCCTCGGGCGCGACACGGGCAACCTCGCGGCGTAGCGCCGTGCCACCGTCACCAGTGCCGCCGCCAAGGCTGCCGGTAGTGTTGGCAATCACGTCCAGCGTCACCCCATCGGGCCAGTTGAGCCGGCGCAGCAACTCAATCGGCAGCAGTGCGATATCGTCCGCCATGTCGCCGCCGGACAGCTGCCAGAGTTCGGCGTAACCGGAAGGTTCGGCAAGGGCTGGGGGTCCGGAGTCGAAAGTGAAGCCCTCGCGCGTCCGGCTCCAGGCATGCCCGCCGGGCCGGTCATGCGCTTCGACCAGCGTGGTCTCGACCCCCGAGGATTGCAGGCGGATGGCCAGCGCGAGCCCGCCCAAACCGGCACCGATGACGCAGGCGCGAGTCATGCGCCGCCTCGCGGCAATCCGGTATATTCGGTAACACGCCCTTTCATTGCCGCTAGACTTAGGAGTTTGGCCGCGCCGCTGCAACTCGCAAGGGACAGGAGCTGGCTTGGCAGACGGCTAAGCTTGCGGCATCACCCCCCCATGCCGGACATCGCCATCGCCCCCGCCACCCTCGCCGACGCAGCCCAGATCGCGGCGATCTATGGTCATCATGTCCGCCATGGCACCGCGTCCTGGGAAATTGAGCCGCCCACGGTGGAGGAGATTGCCGGGCGCATGGGCAAGGTGCTTGGTGAGGGCTGGCCCTGGCTGGTGGCGCGCGGAGAGGATTGCGGTGGGGATTGCGACGGGGGCGGGGACGTGCTGGGTTATGCCTATGCCGCGCAATATAATCCCCGCGCTGGCTATCGCTTTACCTGCGAGGATAGCATCTATCTGCGCCATGATGTGCGGGGGCGCGGGATCGGTACGGCGCTGCTCGCCGCTCTGCTCTATACTTGCGAGGCCTGGGGCTTTCGCCAGATGATCGCGGGGATCGCCGGTTCCGAGCCTGCCTCGGTGGCCCTGCATGCCCGCGCCGGTTTTGTCGAGGTGGCCCGGCTGCGCAACGTCGGACGCAAGCAGGGGCAATGGCTCGATGTCATCTATATGCAGCGCGCGCTGGGCCTCGGTGACACCGCACCGCCGGAGGAGGAACCCGAATGAACACCCTGCTGCCTCCCAGTCTCTTGCCTCATCGCCGGGCGCTTGTCGCGGCGCTGCTGATCTGGGCCTATTGCGGCTTCATCCTCTTCGCCATGCAGCGCCCGCCGATCTGCGCATGCGGCACGGTCAAGCTGTGGTGGGGCGCGGTGGAATCGGCGGAAAACAGCCAGCACATCGCCGACTGGTACACCTTCAGCCACATCACCCATGGGCTGATCTTCTATGCGCTGGCGCATCTGTTCTGGCGGAAATGGTCGCTGTTCGATGGCTCGCCTGCGCGCTGGGCGCTGCCGATCGCGGTCGCCGTCGAGGCCAGCTGGGAACTGCTGGAAAACTCGCCGATGATCATCGAGCGCTACCGCGCGGTGACAGTCAGCTTCGGCTATTCGGGCGATTCGATTGTCAATTCGATGGCCGATATCGGCTGGATGGTCTTCGGCTTCTGGCTGGCGAGCCGCCTCCCCGCGAAAGTCAGTATCGCCATGGCCCTGGCATTCGAGCTGTTCACCCTCGCCATGATCCGCGACAATCTGACGCTCAACGTGCTGATGCTGGTCTGGCCGGTCGACGCGATCAGGGCGTGGCAGGGAATGGGGTAAACGCTTGGAAACCACTGTCATATCAGTGTAGCAGACACCATGCGCCATGCCTTGATCCTGTTCGCCGCTTTGCCCGCCGCCATGCCTGCCGCTGCGCAGGAGGCCCCGCCGATTCAGCCTGACAAGTTTCAGGCCGACAAGAGCGTGTTCTCCGGCGACTTCCTGATTGCCGGGGCGGGGGCAGTCGTTGTGCCCAGCTACGAAGGCGCTGACGAGCTGCATGTGCTTCCCGCCGCCGGGCTCGCCGGGCGGATCGGCGGGATCGGGATCAATCCGCGCGCCGCCGGGGTGGCGCTTGATATCATCCCCGATTCGGACAAGCGCGCCGGAATTACATTCGGCCCGGTGCTGCGCTACCGCACCAACCGCACTGGCCGTGTCGCCGATCCGGTGGTGGCGCAGCTCGGCAAGCTCAAGGGCGTGATCGAGGGCGGCGTGGTTGGCGGCATGGCATTCAAGGGTGCGCTCAATCCGCATGATTCCCTGAGCGTCAGCGTCGATGTGCGCTGGGACATTTCTGGGCGCGGCAGCGGCTATATCGTCTCGCCGGGGATGAGTTACCTCACACCGGTGAACCGTGCGCAGGTCGTCGGGCTGGCGCTGGGTGCCGATTTTATCGACGCTCGCTATGCGCGCTACAATTTTTCGGTCACTCCGGCCGGTGCCGTCGCCAGTGGCCTGCCGGTGTACCAGGCCCAAGGCGGCTTCAAAGACTGGAACATCGGCGTCTTCACCGCGCGCGATCTTAACGGCAATTTCCTCGACGGCGGATTTTCGCTCGCGGTCGGCGCTTTGTATTCGCGACTCTATGGCAGTGCGGCAGAAAGCCCGATCACATCAATCCGCGGCAAGAGCAGCCAGTGGCTGTTCGGCGCCGGGCTGGGCTATATTTTCTAGAGCGTGATGCGCTCTATCTGAACCACATCACGCTCTATGAGTCTTTGCTATCACGTGATTTTTTGCGAAAAACCGGTGCCCACTTAATCGCATCATGCTTGTCTTATGACTTTCCCATCCGTTTGGGCCAAGATGATTTGCCCGATCCGGGGTGGCGACCCCGGATCGGGCGGAAGGGGTGGGATCGCGCGTCGATGCCGGTCATCGGGACCGGGCTAGAGTTGGATCGCCCCTTTCTTTTCCATCAGGCCTGAACGGATACCCGGGCTTTGGGCCCGGATGACAAGCATAGGAGCTGGAAAAGATGACTATCCACAAACCATCGGCATCGACATCTCGAAAGCGACGCTCGATTGCCACGCTTATCCTGCACGAAGTGACCGCCAGTTCGACAACTCGCCCAAGGGTTACAAAGCGCTGATTGCCTGGATCGGCCAATGGGAGATCGAACGCGTCGCCTATGAAGCAACCGGCGTCTATCACCGGGCAATGGAGGCGGCACTCACTACCATGCCTTGCGTCAGGCTCAACCCCGAACGCGCCAGACGCTTCGCCCAGGCCACCGGAACGCTCGCCAAAACCGACCGGATCGACGCAGCCATACTGGCGCGCATGGCAGCCACGCTGCAACCGCCGGTCAGGTCGGCGCAATCTGCAAATCAGGCGCTGCTGCAAACAGCGCCTCGAACAGATCGACCGCCATGTCGATGCGCTCGACGCCGAGAGCGCTGCCATCATCGCCGCCGACGCAAAACTGGCACGGCGACACGAAATCATCACCAGCATCGGCGGTATCGGCACTCTCACCGCCAACCAGCTCATCGCCACCATGCCTGAACTCGGCACCCTCGAAAACAAACAGGCTGCCAGCCTCGCAGGCCTCGCCCCCGTCGCCCGGCAGTCTGGCCAGTGGAAGGGCAAAAGCTTCATCAGAGGCGACCGGGCCAATGTCCGGCAGGCACTCTACATGCCCGCCCTCGTCGCAGCCCGCTTCAATCCCGACCTCAAGGACAAATACCAGCAACTCATCGAGCAGGGCAAACCCGCAAAAGTCGCCATCACCGCTGTCATGCGAAAACTCATAGTCATCGCCAACACGCTGCTCAAAGATGACAGGCTATGGGTCAAATCTCTCGCTTGACCATCACGGATGCTCTAGCCGGGCGACGCCGGTGCGGTCCAGTTCCACTCCGGTTCGCGCTCCGACGAAGCGGGCACCCGAACGACTTCATGGCCCATCAGCCTGGCCCACTCCGCATCTCCCGAGGTAATCATCGACTGGTGCCGATCGAGAGCGGTGTGCAGATACCCCAGCAGCGCGGTTGCCGACGGACTGAGCTCCTCGCTCCATGCCAGGCTCAGGGCCATGCCCGTTTCGAAACCAGGGAGCGGACGGAACACAAGCGCGCCGGGCGACACCGACGCCATCGTTAGTGCCGGAGTCAGGCAGGCCCCGCTGGTCGCCGTGACAAGGTCGATCTGCCCCTCAAAGCTTTCCGCCACATGGGCAATGGTCGGCTCCAGCCCGTGCAGCCGGCACTGCTGGATCAGCAGGTCCTTGCCTTCGGACTTACCCCCGCGGGAGAACCACACCAGAGGCTCGCCCACGAGATCCGCCAGCCGCACGGGTTCGTGGACGGCAAGGCGATGGCTCGGGTGCAAGGCCAGGACATAGCGTTCGATATGAATTGGGCGTTCACGAAACCCGCGCGCGTCGATCCGGCGTTCATAGAGCAGGGTAATGTCGAGTTGTCCCTCGCGCAGCCTCGCCGACAGGTCAGACGACACCCCGCGCGAAAGCGAAATTGTTTTGCCTTGCTGCTCCCGGTCGAATTCCGCGATGGCGTTGCGGACAAAGGAGAGCTTTCGCGACGTCTGGACCAGACCAAGCCGGGCAAGGTTCGCCTGCTCGCGGCCGATGCGCCGGGCACCCTGGCAGGCTTGGTCGAGATCTTCCATCAGGTTGACCGCGCGGCGATACAGGGCCGCCCCCGCCCGGGTCGGAGTGATTCCCCGCGCAGTGCGCACGAACAGGTCGCAGCCCAGTTCCACCTCGAGATCGCGGATCCGCCGGGAAAGCGCCGGCTGGCTCACATGCGCCCCGTGCGCAGCACCCTGCATCGATCCCGCCTCGACCGTCGCTATGAGATATCGCAGGTGACGAAGCTCCATACCTCAATGGTATGCTGCAAAGACATGCCTAGGTCAAACTGATCGGCATTTGCAATCGCCAGTAGCGATACATAACCTGCATCATGTTGCGCACGGCAAATGGCCGGCAGTGCAGGAGGGATCCTATGGAATCCGACCAAATTTCACGTGTCAAAATCGAGCCGCTTCAGGAAGGACTTGCGTTCGGCGCAACCGTTAGGGGGCTTACCCGCGCTGACCTGCACGAAGAAACGGTGCGGGCGAGCCTGAAGAAATTGTGGCTCGACAAAGGTGTCGTCCTGTTCCGCGATTGCGAGGACGGAGTCGAAATGCAGGTCGAACTTTCGCAGGTGTTCGGCAAGCTTGACCGGCACGCGTTCCCGGAACAGTGGGTCGAAGGTCATCCCGAGTTGATCAACGTCAAATACTATCCCGATGATGGCAACTGCTATGAGATCGATGGCGTCCAGCGGGGTGGCTACCTGCCCTGGCACACCGATCTCATCTACACCGCAAACCTCAACCATGGCGGCATCCTGCGCCCGATCCAGCTCCCCGAACACGGCGGCGGGATGACCGGCTTCCTTGATCAGGTCGCGGCTTATGAGCGGCTCCCCGAGCGCCTGAAGGAAATGATCGACACTTGGAACGTTGTCTACGTGATGGACATCAACCAGGAACATATGCGTTTCGCCCGCGCCGATAGCGTGAAGTTCATCAAGGGCGCGAAGTCGATGCTGTCGGTTTCACGGCGGGAATATCAGTTCCCGCGCGTACTGCATCCGATGGTGTATACTCAGGAAGGCACGGGCAAGAAGGTGCTCAATGTCTCGCCTTGGTGGGCTATGGGCATCTATGAATTCGGCGGACCGGAAGGCGATGCGATCCTCAAGGAGGTCATCGACATCTGCATCCAGCCGGAAGGCGCCTATTTTCATGAATGGCGCATGGGCGACATGGTGCTGTGGGACAACTGGCGCGTGCTGCACAGTTCGCCGGGCATCGATCCCAAAGACACACGGGTTGTGCGGCGCACCACCATTTCGGGCGATTATGCGCTGGGACGCAACCTTGATGGCGGCGCACCTGACCTTCCGAAGTACGACGCCTGACGGCTCCAGGTATCGGACGCCGAGTATCGAACGAAAGCAGGTTTCCGGGCATGCCAGAGGCAGATTTCGATATCGTAATCCGTGGCGGCACCGTCCATGACGGTACCGGCGGCGGGCCTGTCGAAGCGGATGTGGCGATCCTCGGCGGCCTGATTGCCGATGTCGGCCAGGTCAGCGGACGTGGCCGGGAGGAGATCGATGCACGCGGCTGCATCGTGACCCCCGGCTTCATCGACATTCACACCCATTATGATGGCCAGATCACTTGGGAGCACCGGCTCCAGCCTTCGTCGGGTCACGGGGTGACCACCGTCGTCATGGGCAATTGCGGCGTTGGCTTCGCGCCTGCCAAGCCCGATCAGCATCAGATGATGATCAAGCTGATGGAAGGCGTTGAGGACATTCCCGAAGTCGTGATGGCCGAGGGCGTTCCGTGGAACTGGGTCACCTTCCCCGATTATCTCGATGCCATCGAGAAGCGTCACGCCGACATCGATTTCGCCGCCCAGCTGCCCCACAACCCGCTGCGTGTGTTCGTGATGGGCAAGCGCGGTGCCGACAGCGAACCGCCGACTGAAGACGATCTGGCGCAAATGCGCGCACTCACGACCGAAGCGATCAGGGCGGGCGCGGTCGGCGTCACCACGACCCGCAGCCTCGCGCATCGCTTTCCCGATGGCCGCCCGGTGCCGACGGTCATGAGCGAGGACCAGGAGATACTCAACCTCGCCCAGGGCCTGCGCGATGCCGGCACTGGCGTCTTTGAAATCCTGGGCGACCAGCGGCACAGCCCTCAGGAACATATGTCGCTGATGCGGCGGATTGCACAAACTTCGGGGCGCCCAGTTTCGTTCACCCTACTCCAGTCAACGGCCGAACCCGAGGCATGGCGCGAAATCCTCGCCGACCTGGAGGCGGCCAATCGTGAGGGCCTGGAACTTCGCGGCCAAGTCATCCCGCGGCCGGTGGGCACCCTGCTGGGGCTCAACCTCTCGCTACATCCCTTCGCGCTGCATCCCAGCTTTAAGGCGATCGAACACCTTCCGCTTGCCGAAAAGGTGGCGGCGATGCGCGATCCCGACATGCGCCGTCGCCTGCTTTCGGAATCGTCCGAAACTGCCCACTCCTATTTCAAGGAAGTGGTCGATGACGTCGATTGGCTGTTCCCGCTCGGCGACCCGCCGAACTACCACCCGGCGAAGGAGGAAAGCATTGCCCACCGGGCGCGGGTGTCGGGGCTCGATCCGCTTGAGGTAATCTACGACGAACTGCTGAAGGACGGCGGTCAGGCCGTGCTTTATCGCCCCGGCGGCAACCGCGGCGGAGACCGGCTGGAAGGTGGCGGCAATTTCCTCGATCATCCGCACACAGTGCTGGGCCTGGGCGACGGCGGTGCGCATTACGGCCTGATCTGCGATGCGGCTTATCCTACCTATTTCTTGAAATACTGGGTGGGACACGAAGATCCAGGCAAGCGCATCTCCTTGCCGACAGCCATCCGCATGCTGGCCAGCGACCCGGCGCGGGCCGTCGGCTTCACCGATCGCGGCAGGATCGCGCCGGGACTGAAGGCGCATATCAACGTGATTGATCTGACCCGTCTCCATCTCCACGCACCGCGCGTTGCGCGAGACCTGCCAGCGGGGGGCAAGCGGCTGACCCAGCGGGCCGATGGTTACGAGGCGACGATCGTTTCGGGCGTGGTCACTTACCGCAACGGGGAAGCAACCGGCGCTCTCCCCGGCCGGCTGGTTCGCGGCGCGCGCCCTGGCTGACTACACGAGCCCGGCCTCTCCGGGCGGTGCAAAATAGAACGAATAGGGAGATTCCGTTGTCCAAGGGACTAGAGCCATCGCCCACGCCCGATACGCTGCCATATTGGCAAGCGGCAAAGGAAGGTCGCCTGTCGATCCAGGCATGCAACGCCTGCAAGCGGTATTACTTCTACCCACGCAGCGGCTGCCCGAACTGCGGGTCGGTCGATGTCGAATGGCGCGATGTGTCCGGGCGTGGCCGCCTGGTGTCCTATGTCATCAATTACCTGCCGATCCCGCCAGCCGAACCCAAGGTTCCGCAGGTCAATGCCCTGATCGAGCTGGAGGAAGGGGTCCGGATGGTCTCCAACATTATCGGCACGCCGGCTGAGCCCGACGCCCTTCCGCTGGGCGCCGCCGTAGTGGTCGCTTTCGAGGAGCGCGGCGAATGGATTTTGCCCGTGTTCAAGCTGGCAGGTGCGGCATGAGCGCGATGCACGGCGGCAACATCGCCATTGTCGGTGCGGCGGAAACGACTGGCCTCGGCGTCCTTCCGGGCATTTCGATGCTGGAGCTCCACGCAGACGCGGCGCGCAACGCGCTGGCCGACGCAGGCCTGGGCATCGACGATATTGACGGTATCGCGACCGCTGGCCCGTCGCCGATCGAGGTTGCGAGCTATCTCGGCATCAAGCCCCGCTGGCTCGACGGGACGATGGTCGGCGGATGCAGCTTCATGCTCCATGTCCGCCACGTGGCTGCGGCAATTGCCTGCGGCGCAGCGACCACCGTTCTCGTCACGCACGGCGAATCCGGCCGCTCGCGAGTGGGCGCGGGCCGCTCATTCAAGCTGCCGCAGGATAGCGCGCCGGGGCAGTTCGAGTTTCCCTATGGCGCTCTCCCGGCCTATGCCGCGTTCACTATCCCGGCTCTCGGCTTCCTTGCAGACCGGGGAATGGATCGTTCGGCCTTGGCCGAAGTCGTCGTGGCGCAGCGCGAATGGGCGATGCCCAACGAACGCGCGATGCGCCGCAAGCCGACAACAATCGACCAGGTTCTCAACACGGATCCGAAGGTTGCCTGGCCGTTTACCCGTGACATGTGCTGCGTCGTCACCGACGGTGGTGGTGCACTGGTGGTGACATCGGCGGAACGCGCCGCCGACATGGCGAGCGGTTCGCGGTCGGTATATCTGCTCGGTTCCGGCGAGGCTGCAGAGGGTCCGGTTGTCCAGAGCATGGAGGACCCGTTCAGTTCTGCCGCTTTCCGCCGCTCCGGAGCCGAAGCGTTTGCAACATCGGGCCTTGCTCCCGCCGATATCGATCACCTGATGTGCTACGACGCCTTTGCTCACCTGCCGCTGTATATGCTTGAAGATCTGGGCTTTGTCGGTCGCGGCGAATCTGGTGCTTTCATTGCCGGCGGAGCGACCCGGCCGGGCGGCACTTTGCCTATGAACACCAACGGCGGTGGCCTGTCCTATACCCATACCGGCATGTACGGGATGTTTGCGATCCAGGAAGCCGTGCGCCAGCTTCGCGGGGACGCGGTCGTCCAGGTGCCGGGTGTTAGGACCAGCTTCGTGCAAGGCGTCGGCCTGTATTTCGCAGCCTCGGGCAGCCTGGTGCTGAGTGCCTCCAGACCCTGAACTCATCTTGACCCCCTCTATTCCTGCGGGAGCGAGGCAAGCCAATACAAGCAAAAGGAAGCGCATCGTGGATTTTGAAATCCGGTACACCGCCGATCAGGCGAACTTTCGCAAGGAAGTCGCGGCGTGGCTGGGAGACAACTGCCCGCCGGAGGTGATCAACAGTGAATGGATTCACACACCGCCCGCGATCTACGAAAGGCAGCGTGAACTGGGCCGCAAGCTTGGTGCCAAGGGCTGGCTCTACCCGGTCGCGCCGACCGAATACGGCGGTGGCGGGCTCGATACGGATTCGGCCAGGGTCATCATCGAGGAGCTTGGCAAACTTGGACTCAACCTGCCCCCCTATTACGATTCCGGCGGCGTGCTTGGCAGCATGGCGATCCTTGTTTGGGGCACCGAGGAGCAGAAGCAGAAGTTTCTGCCACCCATCTACAAAGGCGAAGTGCGCACCTGGCAACTGCTGACCGAACCTTCTGCCGGTTCCGACCTGGCCGGCGTATCGACCTCTGCCGTGCGCGACGGTGACGAATACGTCATCACCGGCCAGAAAATCTACATCGGCTCGGACAACGGTGCCGAGGGGTTCTGGACAATCGCCCGTACCGGCGATCCCAAGGACCGGCACAAGAACCTCAGCTGGTTCTGGATCGGCAAGGGCACGCCCGGCCTGTCGTGGCAACCAATGCGGCTGCTCGGCGACCAGGACAAGAACACCGTGTTTCTCGACGATGTCCGTGTCCCGGCGATCGCTCTTGTCGGCGGGGAAAACAACGGGTGGAAGGTCGCATCGACCCACCTCGAGCTTGAACACGGTTTCCGCACCGACATCGGTTCGACCCTGAACGAGCACAAGACGCTCGACCGCCTGATAAAGCATTGCCAGGAAACAGTGATCGATGGCGAACGGCTGATCGACCGGCCGGGCATACGCGATCAGCTCGTCCGCCTGCATACCCACGCAGAGGTTGCCCGCGTCTGGGGCATGCGCAACTTCTGGATGGCGAGCCAGCGCAAGCAGTCCTACGAAGGCTCGCAATCGTCCTACGCCAGCAAAACCCACCGAATGGCAATGACGCGTCTCATCGCCGAACTTGCCGGACCCGCCGGCATGATGCGCAACGGCCCTGCCCCTGCGGCAGAGGGCGAACTCGCGCTCGTCGCCGAAGGTGCGATCGGTTCCAGCCACGGCGGCGGGACGGTTGACATCCAGCGTGTCGTCATGTCGCGGCGCCTCGGAATTGGCCGCGCCGAAGGCCAGTCCGGCGCGAAGCTGGCTTAAGGGGAAAGACATGAATCTCGATTTCACCCAGGAACAGGACGAAATCCGCGACGGCATCCGCAAGCTGTTGCGCGGCATCGCGGACGATGCACTGCTGATCGGCTTGCAGGGCAAGGAAACCGGCTATCTCCCCGCTATCTGGGGCGGGTTGTCCGAAGGCGGCTGGCACGGCGTCGTCATTCCCGAAGAATTCGGCGGCTTCGGCTTGGGCCTTGGCGACAGTTGCGTCGTGTTCGAGGAATATGGTGCCGGTCCGCTGCCGCACCTCTACTTCACCTGTGCGGGGGTCAGCCCCTATTTCCTGATGGAAGCCGGCACCGACGCGCAAAAACAGCGGCTTTTGCCTTCGCTTGCGGACGGAACAATGCGGGTAACTGTCGCTGCAGCCGAAGTGGAGGCAAGTTGGACCGGTGCCCCGGTCAAGACCCGGCTTGAAGAGCACGACGGCAGACTTCTGCTCAGCGGCGAGAAAATGTACGTCCCCGATGCGCTGGGTGCCACGCACGCCCTCGTGACGGCGAAGACCGCATCGGGCGGAACCGCCCTCGTCA
This sequence comes from Novosphingobium sp., assembly GCA_023266625.1. Taxonomy (GTDB): domain Bacteria; phylum Pseudomonadota; class Alphaproteobacteria; order Sphingomonadales; family Sphingomonadaceae; genus Novosphingobium. The sequence goes on from JAHFPT010000062.1 coordinate 21,990, forward strand.
TGGTCGATCTTGCCGCAGCGGGCTGTGCGCGCGAATTGCTGCGCAGCTTTTCCTGCTGGGAAACGCGTCTGGCGTTCGACGGCGTCGAAGTTTCTGCCGATGATGTCATCGGCGGCATCGGCGCCGATGCCGCGCCAGCCATCGCGCGCGCGATCAGCCGCGCGATCCCGGGACTCGCCGCGTATCAGGTCGGCAGCAGCCAGTCGGCCTACACTCTCGCGCTCGAGCATAGCCGGACCCGGATCCAGTTCGGCCAACCCGTCGGCCGGTTCCAGCGGGTGCAGGATCATATCGTCGAGCTGATCAATCACCTCGATTCCGCGCGGTGGCTGACATACGAGACGATCTGGCAGATTGAACAAGACAAGGCCGGCAGCCAGACCGCGATCCACACGCTCAAGGCGCTGGTCGCGGACTCGCACTGGGAAGCATGCAACGCCTCGCATGAAGTCCACGCCGGGATCGGCGCGGATATGCAATACGGCCTGGCCAAGCATACCCACCTGTCCCACACTCTGTTCCACTTCCTCGGCTCGCCATCATGGCACCGTGATCGTGTTGCGGTGACGCTGGGATGGTGACCGAAGCACCGCTGGTAGCAGTCCATCTCGAAGCCAACGTGCTGGTTCTGACGCTCAACCGGCCCGATCGCAAGAATGCCTTCACCCGCCCGATGATCGAGCAATGGACCGATGCGCTCGACCGTGCGCGGGACGATCCCGATGTCCATGTCGTGGTCGTCACCGGCGCGGGCGATGCTTTCTGCGCTGGCTTCGACCTGTCTGAACCGGCACCCGGCGAAACGCCGCCCCGGCGCGATCCCGCAGCGGTCGAACTGTTCCCGCACCGGGTCGCCTACGCGATGCAGGATCTTGACAAGCCGGTCATCGCCGCAGTGAACGGCGCCGCTGTCGGTGCCGGCCTTGGACTGGCGCTGATGGCCGACCTGCGGTTCTTTTCGGACCGCGCAAAGGTCTGGGAAGTCTATGTCAATGCCGGAATATTCCCCGGCAGCGGCGACACCTATTTCCTGCCGCGCATCGTCGGCACCAGTCGCGCGCTCAAGATGCTGTGGACCGGCGAGAAGCTGACCGCAGAGCAGGCCCTTGATGCCGGGCTTGCCGATGAAGTCCACGAACATGACCAGCTCATGACGCATACCATCGCCTTTGCAACGGCGCTGGCAGCCCGCCCCCAGCTGATCGTGCGCGGGATCAAGCGCGCGGTCTATGCCGGAGAGCGCGGCACGCTGCGCGACACCCTCGGCCTGGTCGGTGCCTACACCAAGGCTGTCGCCGCCACGGCGGCGCGTCCGCCATCAGAATCGCTCAACGCAGAACGCAAAACAGGGAATCCTTCATGACTACCGCCACATCGCGTCTCAAGCAGGCGCAGCGCGTCCTGACACCTGAAAGCATCGCGATCGTCGGCGCCTCCACCCGGAACCACATCACCCAGGCATTGCTCCAGAACATGAAGGACTTCGCCTTTCCCGGCGATGTTTACCTGATCAATCCGAAGTACGCGGAAATGGAGGGCCAGCCCTGCTATCCGTCTGTGGAAGCCATTGGCAAGCCGATCGATCTCGCGGTGATCCTGGTGCCGGCGGACGCGGTCCCGGCGGCAGTTGCGGATTGCGTCAAGGCGGGCGTCGGCGGAGTCATGGTGATGTCGGCCGGGTTCGGAGAAGACCAGCGCGGCTCGGGCAAAGAGCGTGAACGCGCCCTGCTCAATGCCGTCGAAGGCAGTGACGTGATCATCGTCGGCCCCAATGCCGAAGGTTTCATCGACACCCGCCTCGGCATGTGGCTGAGCTTCAGCCCCAGCGTCAACCAGGAATTCCTGCGAGGCGCGACCCTCTGGGCCGGGCCGGACTCCGATCTCAAGCAGAACGTCCATGGCAATATCGCCGTGGTCTCGCAGAGCGGCGGGCTGGGCTTCGCGGTATTCGGTCGCGGGGTCGAACGCGGTATCGGCTTCTCGCACATCATTTCGCTTGGCAATGAGCTCGACCTCGATGTCCTCGATTGCACGGAATATCTGCTCGCCCAACCGGACGTGAAGGTCATTGCGATGTATGTCGAAGGCTTCCGTCGGCCAGAACGGCTGCGGGCTGTCGCGGCCGCAGCACGCGCTGCTGGAAAATTTCTGGTTATCGGCAAAGCCGGCGAATCCAAGTCGGGCGGAGAGGCAGCCGTCTCGCACACTGGCCATCTGGCCGGCGCGTCGGCGGTCAACCTTGCGGCGATGCGGAAATTCGGCATTCTCACCGTCGCCGACCAGGACGAAATGCTCGACGTCTGCGCAGTGCTGTCAACCTGTCCGCCGCTCAATGGCAACCGCCTTGGGGTGGCAAGCCTGTCCGGGGGATCAGCGGTATGGGCGGCAGACGCCTGCGAGCGGTTCGGCTTCGAGCTACCCGAACTGACCGGATCGACGCGCGACCGGCTGCTCGCCGACCTTCCCGACTTTGCCAATGCCCGCAATCCGATCGACCTCACCGGGGCTTCGAAAACGACGCTGGTCAACATCCTCGATATCATCACCGATGGCCCACATGTCGATGGCGCGATGGCGATCGCCTCGCTCAGCCTGCTCAAGATGTCGGACAAGCTCCTCCCGCTACCGGAGGTGGTCGAGAAGACCGGCAAGCCGGTCGTGATCTATTCGTACACCACGCCGCACCCCGAAGCGATCAAGGCGTTTCGTGAGCGCAATATCCCCATATACGAAAGCTCCACCCGCGCCGCCCGCGCGCTCGCCGCATTGCGTTTTGCCAGCCAGCCGTGTGACTTCGACGCTGGCCTGCCCCTGCCTGCAGCCGGCCGCCGCCGCGTGTTGACGGAGCTGGAAACCACCGAGTTGCTGCGTCAGCAAGGCTTCCCCACGACCACGCAGGGCATCGCAACCAGCACCGACCAGGCCGCCGCGATCGCTGCGGGTCTGGACGGCCCCGTCGCAATGAAGCTGCAGGCGTCGAGCATCCCGCACAAGGACAAGATCGGCGGCGTGATCCTGAACGTCCAGGGCGAAGCCGGCATCCGCGCCAACTTCGACCTGCTGATCGAACGGGCGAAAGGCTTCGACGATCTGGAAGGCGTACTGGTCCAGGAAATGGTGCCGGCGGGGGTCGAGATGATCGTCGGGATCGACAATACCTCTGGCTTCGGTCCGATCATATTGATCGGGTTCGGCGGCAGCAATGCCGAGGCGATGGCCGATTCCACCCTGCGCTGCGCGCCGCTGACTCACGCCGATGTGCGGGAGATGCTGGGCGAACTGCGCCATGGCTCGCTGTTGACCGAACCGATCGTCGGCGTGCCGGCGCTACCGACCGATGCCTTCGTCGATTTCGTGGTCCGCCTGTCGGACTATGCGGTCGCGCAATCCGCCTCGATCGTCGAGCTCGACATCAACCCGGCCGTGTTGAGCTGCGATGCGATCAAGATCGTCGATTCGATGATGGTGAAAGCGTTCTGAACCCTGCTGCCTCGTTACCACCCGGCTGGCCCAGGGTCAGTCCGATGGGGGTAGCGGGGGGAAGTTCGGCAGCCGCCGCTCGGCAAAACTGATCAGCCCTTCGCGAAAATCGGGCCGGCCCATCGACGCACGCACCTGCT
>JAHFPT010000244.1 GCA_023266625.1 Novosphingobium sp.
CCGCCGGGAACACGGCATATTGCCGCGCCACCCCGTCGACCGTGCCGCCGAGCATCTCGAATGTCGTCTGCGGCCCGCTGATATGGCCAAGCGAGAAGATCGGCGTCACCCGGTCGCCTGCCTTAACCCGCGTCACGCCGCTGCCCACCGATACAACTTCGCCCGCGCCGCAGGACATCGGCACCATGCCGGGTTCCTTGGCGATGCCCGGGATCAGTCCCTTGATCATGATCAGGTCGCGGAAGTTGAAAGTTGCGGCATGTATCCGGACCAGCGCCTCACCGGGTCCGGGCTCGGGCACCGCTACCTCTGTTACCGTGATCGCATCGATGCCCTTGCCGCTGAGGATATATGCCTGCTTTGCCATTGAAGCTCTCCCGTTCAGTTCCGATCCTAGAACACATCCGCCGCTGCTTTCACCCGCAAAATGCAATTGCCCGCGCGATAGAGCATGTTACGCCAAATCTGGATCGGGCTCCCCCTCTCCCCGGCGGGGAGAGGTAGCGCAGCTTGCCGCTTTTGCGGCTAGCGCAGCTGGGTGAGGGGGCTCTCACCTCTCGAGCGCAGAACCCCCTCTCCAACTCCGGCTAGGCAGCAAGCTGTCAAGCCTGCGTATCCTCTCCCCACTGGGAGAGGGGAAAGTGGGTCAGATTAAACGTAATCCGCTTAGAATGGCGGGGGTTATTGAATTGGAAAATCTCACCCGTCCTCCCGTCTTCCCCTTGCAACCCGTCTTCCCTTTGCAATATCGCCCGTGCCAACTAGTGAACAACCCAACAAGAACAACCGAGAGAGGTTCCATGACCACCACACCCACCAACGCGGCGCTGCCCAGCGCCGAGATTCAACTCGACATCTTCCGCCGCATGCTGCGGATCGAGCGCAATGACGATGCCACCCACAAGCAGATCCGCCTCGGCCGCATCACTTCCCCCTATTATTCGGGTCGCGGACAGGAGGTGATCCCGGCGACGATGTCCGCGCTGATGACCAGGGACGACAAGATCTGCACGATCTATCGCGGCATTCACGACATGGTCGCCAAGGACATGCCGCTGCGCCCGTTGTGGGCCGAGATTTGCGGGCGGGTCGATGGCACTTGCAAGGGCAAAGGCGGGCCGATGCATCTTACCCACCCGGCAACCGGGGTGATGGTGACGACGGGTATCGTCGGTTCCTCGATGCCGATTGCCAATGGCCTCGCCTGGGCGGCGCTGCTCGATGGATCGAAGCAGGTCACCGTCGCCTATTTCGGCGATGGCGCTGCGAACATTGGCGCGTTCCACGAGGCGCTGAACCTTGCTGCGCTGTGGAAGCTGCCGGTGATTTTCGTCTGCCAGAACAATGGCTATGGCGAGCATACCCGCATCGAAAACCACATGGCGGGCGATCTGATCTCCAAGCGTGCCGTCGGCTATGCCATGCCCGGCTTCACCGTCGACGGCAACGATCCGTTCGACATGTATGCCCACGCCCATGCCGCCATCGAACGCGCGCGGGCGGGCGAGGGGCCGACGCTGCTCGAATGCAAGACCTTCCGCTTCATGGGTCACGCCTTCGGTGACAACGACGCCTACATGCTCGAGGGCGAGAAGGCAGCGCATATGGCGAAAGACCCGCTGCCCGCCTTCCGCGCCAAGCTGATCGCCAGCGGGGTCGCCTCCGAAGCACAGCTGGCCCAAATGCAGACTGCCATCGAGGCGGAAGTTGATGATGCCATCGCGTTCGCCATGGCCTGTGAGTTTCCGGGCGTCGAGGAACTGCGCCGCGATGTCTTCGCCGAGGAGATACCGGCATGAGCGAGATGGTAACAATGACCGGCCAGCAGGCGATCAACCTCGCGCTGGCCGAAGCGATGGAACGCGATCCCAAGGTGCTGGTCTTCGGCGAGGATGTGGCTGACCGCGAAGGCGGCGGCGTTTCGGGCACGACGCGCGGGCTTTCCACCCGCTTTGGCGACGACAGGGTGCGCTCGACCCCGATCACCGAGCAGGCGATCATCGGCGCGCCGATCGGCGCGGCGATGGGCGGCTACAAGCCGGTGGCCGAAATCATGCTGATGAATTTCACCGCCGTCGCCATGGACATGATCGTCAACCACGCGGCCAAACTGCGCTTCATGTCTGGTGGGCAGAGCCAGGTGCCGATCGTCATCCGCACGATGACCGGCGCGGGCTATCAGACCGCCGGGCAGCACGCCGATTTTCTTGAGGCGTGGTTCTGCCACACGGCGGGAATCAAGGTGGTTGCTGCCTCAAATCCCGCCGACTTCAAGGGGCTGATGCTGTCGTGCATCGACGATCCCGACCCCTGCATGTTCATCGAAGCCGGTGTGGCGATCCGCACGCCGGGCGAATTGGCGGTCGATCAGGGCAAGATCCCGCTTGGCAAGGCGCGGATTCATCAGGCGGGCACGGACGTCACGGTGATTTCCTATTCGACCCAGTTCCTGCGCTGCATTGAGGCGGTGAAGGAGCTGGAAGAGGCTGGCATTTCGGTCGAGCTGATCGACCTGCGCACGATCTCGCCGTGGGACAAGGAATGTGTGCTGGCATCGGTGGAGAAGACTGGGCGGGCAGTTGTCGTGCATGAAGCGCTGCGCTCGTTCGGTGTGGGCGCGGAAATCGCTGCGACCATTTCCGAGGAGCTGTTCGGCAAGCTGAAAGCCCCGGTGCGTCGGCTGGGCGCGCCCTATTCGGCAGTGCCGTTTTCCAAGCCGCTGGAGACGGCCTTTCTGGTGCAACCGGCGGATGTTGTGGCCTGCGTCAAGGAGCTGATTTCACGGGGGTGAGGGAGATTTGCGACTTGTGCGCGGTGCGTTCATCCTGCTTGCATCGCGCTTCAGGGCCGAGTCCAGATGATCGTCGACATCGGATAGGTCACCAGCACCTTGCCATCGGCAATCTGTGCCTTGAAGCCGTTGCGGTCTGCCCCGGATACGGCATCTTCGCGCATCAATTCGAGCAAATCTGCACGGCTCCATTGCTCCGGAAACGAAGTGTCAAGCACCGCCTCATAGGCCATCGGACCAGCGAGGCTCGATTGCGTCACGGCTTCGCCGAGCTCAAGCTCGTATCCTAATTCTGCCAGTTCCGGTATGCAATGGGCATGGCGATGCGATGGATCACGCATCATTTCCATGCGATCGTAAGCCTGCGCCTTATCTGCATCGGGTGTGACGTCGCTGACGACGATCCGCCCGCCAGACCGGCAAACCCGCGTCATTTCGGCAAGAATTCTCGCGGGATGTTCAAAGTGGTGGAACGCAGCGCTGCATGTCACAAGCGAAAAGGAGCCATCGGCGAAGGGCAGTCTGGCGGCGTCGCCTTGCACCCATTCGACATTTTGCACCCCGCTCCGCGCCTGCGCGGCGCGGGCTTCATCGAGCATCGCTGGAGTGATGTCCAATCCCGTTGCCCGCGCGACATGCGGCGCAAGTTCAAGCGTCAGTGAACCGGGGCCACAGGCGATATCGAGCAAGATATCATCGGGCCGGGCACCGATTGCAACGTGTCGCGGAGCACGGATTTGGCCTGACATGCTCTGCGTCAGCTGGGCATAGCTGCTGGCCTGCCGGGTGTGCTGGTCGACGATCTTTTCGTTGTGCGGCGATGTTTTAGGCATGGCACTTCTCCCATGGATCAAGTCTCTGCTGCGGGCATTAACACATAGTGTCTTGGCCAACGCGCGTGCATCGGCCAAAGTTAGCGTTCAAACGGCCAAAGGATTCGATCTGTGGATGTCCGTCTTGTCCATATGCGCGATCCGGCCATTCCGGTGGTGGGGGGCGGGCACAACAGCCGCGGCTGGCAAGTCGATTCGCGCTGGCATTATCACGATATGCACCAGCTGCTTTATGCCTTTGCCGGTTCGGTCGATGTGGAAGGGGCTGCGGCAAGCTATCGTATCCCGCATCAGTTTGCCGCCTGGATACCGGCAGGCGTGGTCCATCGCACGCGGATACAAAGAGTGGATTCGGGATCGGTGTTCCTGTCGGCAGAACTTGTGCCCACGGCGGGCGAGCGCTTGCGGGTGGTCCGCGCGCCTGTATTGCTGCGCGAGATGATTGCCCATGCCATGCGCTGGCCGCTGGGAAGCACTGAAGACGAGGACAGCCGCGCCTTTTTTGCCTGCATGGCCAGGCTTTGCCCTGAATGGATCACCGACGAGGTTGAACTGCTGCTGCCAAGTTCCCGAGATCCGAAAATCGAAGCGGCGATTGAGTTAACGCGCGGCATGCTGGCGACGATCACGCTTGGCCAGTTGTGCCGCCAAACCGGACTCTCCGAGCGTTCGTTGCGCCGGAAGTTTTCAGCCGCAACCGGGATGAGCTGGGTGGCCTATCGCCGCCGTCTGCGAATCCTCACGGCGATCGAAAGGATTGATAAGACGGATGATACCATCGGCGGCATCGCTGCGGGCGTTGGCTATGAGAATCAGGCTGCGTTCGCCAAGGCGTTCCGGGATATTGTCGGCATGGCACCCTCCGATTACCGGCGGATGAAGCGGCGACCGCCAAATTGATCAGTCTGCGAAACACGCCAAGGCCTGCCGTCCCGCCCGCTCGCGCCAGACATCCGCGTCACCGCCCAGCTGCAAATTCAGCATCGCCCGCTTCATGAACAGATGGCAATTGTGCTCGTCGGTCAGGCCGATACCGCCATGGAGCTGGATCGCCTCTTCTGCAATCTTGCGGAAAATGTCGCTGGCCAGAACCTTGGCTGCGCCGATGTCCGGTATCGTCGCCGCCCCGTCGGCAGCACGCGACCACAGCAGCGCTTCGGCGGCTCCCAGCTCGATCTTGAGATCGGCGCAGCGGTGTTTGAGCGCCTGGAACATGGCGAGAGGGCGGTCGAACTGCCGCCGTGTCTTGAGATATTCGACACTCATGTCGAGGCAGGCAGTCGCGCCACCCAGGCAGTCAGCGGCAATCGCCAGGACAAGTTCTGCCCGCAACTGGTCGCCAATCGCCGTCGCTTCCTGCCCTTTTGCGAGGAACATGCCAGGGAGGATCTGGTGGCCCGCAACCGTGACATCGAACAGGCGGCGGCTTTCATCCCACAGCGCCCGTTCGGTAACGGTCACTCCCGGCGCATCGAGCGGCACCAGCGCGCAGAAGCCTTGCCCGAAGACCAGGGTGTGGCTCGCCATATCGGCTTCTGGCACAGCGGGTAGGCGCGCGTCGAGAACATCGCCGTCGCCCAGCGTAACCATCGCGCGATCAAGGTTCATCGCGATATATTCGCCGGCACAGGCGCGCTCGATCCAGCCCTGCTTGTCCGCGAGTTCTGTTGCAGCACCCAGCGCCTGCACGGTCAGCAGCGCCGGGATCAGTGGCGCGGTGCCCAGCACCCGGCCCATTTCGAACAGAATCGCCGCCGAGGCATCGCGGCCAAGGCCAAGCCCGCCCGCTTCCTCGGCAACCGGCATCATCAGCCAGCCCATCTCGGCGGCCAGCTGCCATGCCGCATCGCGCGGCGGCCTCAGCTGATCGGCGGGGAAGGCCTTCTGGGCGGAGTCGCGCAGTTCGGAGAGTTCGATCATGCCGCCACCCATCCTTTCGGCTCGCGCTGCATTTCCAGCATGCGCTCGGCGATGATGTTGCGCTGCACTTCCTCGCTACCTCCCGCAATGGTCCAGGCGTAAGAGTTCATGAAGTCGGCCATCCAGTTGCCAGTGTTGAGATCGCCATAGGTGATCGGCGCGCGGTATTGTTCCTCCAGCCCGCCAAGCCTTAGCCCAAGCAGCGAATATTCGCGCAGCACCCGTGAATAGGTGTTCTTGACGATCGAGGCATCGCCCAGCCGCTCGATCCCGTTCATGCGACCCCGCAGAAACTGGTCGGCGATGGCGCAAGCGCTGTCGACCCGGGCGACGAGCTGGCCAAAATCGCGCAGCACGCCCCTGTCGTCCTCGCGTCCGTTTTGGCGGATCAGCTCTGCAATCCGGCGCAAGGCCCCGCGCATGCGGTAGGAGAGCTCCATCAATGTCAGCCCGCGCTCGGACGACAGCGTCGCCTGCGCCACGGCCCAGCCCTGGTTCTCTTCTCCGACACGTTCGGAGGCCGGCACTTCGACATCGTCGAGGAACATTTCGCAGAATTCCTGATCGCCCTGGATCTGGTTGATCGGGCGGACGGTTACCCCCTTGGCCTTCATGTCCATCAGCAGGAAAGTGATCCCCGCCTGCTTCGGGCCGTCGCTGTTGGTGCGCACCAGCAGCAGGCATTTGTCGGCATATTGCGCCATCGTCGACCAGATTTTCTGGCCGTTGATTACATATACATCGCCCCCAGGACGTGAAACGCGTTCGGCCTTGCACTTCAGCGAGGCAAGGTCCGATCCGGCGCCGGGCTCGGAAAAGCCCTGGCACCAGGTTTCGCCCTCAAGAATGCGGGGCAGATAGCGCGCCTTCTGCGCCGCGCTGCCGCATTCCATCAGGGTCGAGGCGGCGTGATAGGTCGAGACGAAGGAGAGCAGCAGCCGCGGGCAATCGGCGCTGGCCAGTTCCTCATAGAAGACTTTCTGTTCGGCGAGGCTGCGTCCGCCGCCCGGCCATGCGGCGGGCCAGTGCGGGATGGCATAGCCGCCCTTGACCAGCGTCTGAAACCAGTCGCGCTGGGCCTGGGCAAATTCGGCGTGGCTCATCGCCTGATAGGCTGCGCGCCAGCCTTTGGGCGCGTTGGCGTCCAGCCAGCCGCGGACTTCTGCGCGGAGGAATTCGAGCTGGGTATCGTCGTTCATCTGTCCGTCATGCACGGGAGGCAATCGAACGTCTAGAGCATCGTGCGAAAAAGTGGGAACCGGTTTTTCGCAAATAACGATGCGACAACAAATACCTAGAGCGGGTTGCTTGATTCAGATATCACGCAACCCGCTCTAGGGTTTGTTGAGATTCAGGATTCACAACGACGATGGATTGTGATTCAAGCTCCATGAAGGGAGTTTTGAATGACACGCCTATGCCTGACGGATCGCCAATGGTCATTGATTGAACCGC
>JAHFPT010000245.1 GCA_023266625.1 Novosphingobium sp.
CATTGCCGATGCCCACCACCCTGGTCAGCACGCTCGGCCCGTCGCCGATCAAAGTCGCGCCCTTGATCGGCGCGCCGAGCTTGCCGTTCTCGACCTTGTAGGCCTCAGTGCAGCTGAACACGAATTTGCCCGAGACGATATCGACCTGCCCGCCGCCGAAGCTCTTGGCGAAGATGCCGCGCTTGATGCGGGCAAGCAGCTCGGCGGGATCGTCGTTGCCGCCGCGCATGAAAGTGTTGGTCATGCGCGGCATCGGGGCGTGGGCATAGCTCTCGCGGCGGCCATTGCCGGTCGGCGCGACGCCCATCAATCTGGCGTTGAGCCGGTCCTGGAGATAGCCCTTGAGGATGCCGTCCTCGATCAGCACATTGCGCTGGGTGGGCGTGCCCTCGTCGTCGATCGAGAGCGAACCGCGACGGCCCGAAATACTGCCATCATCGACCACCGTCACCCCCGGCGCGCCGACCCGCTCGCCGATCCGGCCGGAAAAGGCGCTGGTGCCCTTGCGGTTGAAATCGCCTTCAAGCCCGTGGCCGACCGCCTCGTGCAGCAGCACGCCGGGCCAGCCGGGGCCGAGCAGCACGGTCATCTCGCCTGCGGGGGCATCGACGCTGTCGAGATTGGTCAGCGCCTGGCTGAGCGCCTCGTCAATCGCGCGGTTCCAGTTGGCAGGTGCGAACAGATCGTCATACAGCCAGCGCCCGCCCATGCCGAAGCTGCCGGTCTCGCGCCGCCCGTTCTGCTCGGCGACGATGCTGACGTTGAGGCGGACCAAGGGCCGCACATCCTGCGCGACAAAGCCGTCCGCGCGGACAATCTCAACCACGGTCCAGCTGCCGGCAATGCTGGCGCTGACCTGGCTGACGCGCGGATCGCGCTTACGGGCGGCGGCGTCGATCTGTTCGAGCAGCTTGACCTTCTCGGCGAACCCCATCGCATCGAGCGGCGAGGCGTCTGTGTAGAGGTGGCGGTTGCTGAGGCGCGGCGCAGCGGCGGCCTGGCCTTTCGCGGGATCGAGCAGCCGCAGCGTTTCCCCGGCGCGGCGGATGGCGGCGGCGGAGATGTCATTGGCATGGGCAAAGCCGGTCATCTCGCCGGAAACCCCGCGCAGTCCGAACCCGGCATCGCGTGAATAGTCGGCGGTCTTGAGGCGGCCATCGTCGAAGCCGAAGGCCTCGCTGGCGATGAACTGGAGGTAAAGCTCGCCATCGTCGCACTGGGCGAGAGTTTCGCGGGCGAGGGCTTGCGCTTCCTCAGGCGAGAGCTGGCCGGAACGGTAGAGCAGCGAGCGGGGGTCGAGTGTGGTCATGGGGGGGATATAGGGGCTGGGCTGGGAAGAAGAAGAAAAATTTGGATTCACACGAAGACACGAAGATGTGGCGCGGGCGGCGAAGCCGCATGAACTCTCAAGCCTCCCGCATGGCGCGATGGTAGCCGGGGAAAATGATGCCTGCGGCGCAAAGCGGCATCTTCGTGTCTTCGTGTGAGAAAATTCTGCTTCTCAAGCCGCCTTAGCGTCCGCCACCCCGCCCTTCAGCACAAACCGCCGGTCGCAATAGCCGCATTCGGCATAGCCGCGCTCGTCGATCTCCAGCCAGACCCGCGGATGGCCCAGAGCCGGGGCGATGTCGGTGGCACCGTCGCATTTGACGCGGCGGGTTGTGGTGAGGACGGTTTCGGGCGGGTTGCTCATGTGGATGCGTTAGCAGGGGTGGAGCGGGTTTTCCAGAGTCTGCGCGATGAGGGGATACTTCATGTTGAGTCTTTGTTCGTCCCATCCACTAAGAGTTTGAGCGCCTCGCGCTCCACTTGAAACTCTTGAATTGCGATCCTCGCCTCCGCGAGTGCGGCCTTAGCCTCAACATCTGCGCCCTCGGCTTTGTCGCCCACATCTTCAGTTTCAATATCCTCGGGCGCGACGAAATCAACGCTGCCGCCCTTCTCATTGAAAGCGAGCACCTTCTTGATCGAGTTTTCTAGGGCAGTCGTAACCTCCCCGTCCTTTCCAACTATCTTGTCCTTGAGGGAATCTTGAATTTCCTTAAGCGCCTCTGTTTTCAGCTCCTGCTCCTTCTTGCGAAGCTCTGACTCGATGGTCTTTGTTAGAAGACGCTTTTGCCGAAGGTTTTCGATCTCGATTCCAACTCCAATTATTTGCTTCGCAAAAACGGAAACGGTTTTTGAAATCGTTGCAAGCAACGTCGTCACCTTCAAGGTGCCCGCTAGTATTAGGATGATTGATCCAGTCGAGGCTCCGACGATCTTTGTGTCTTCGGGTGCTTCATTTGCCGCCATTGAAAGTCCGCGTATAATATCATACCAATCTTTTGCGGAATCCTTCCAATCAGAAACATTATCAATCGAAGCTTCGTTTTGGAATCCTACTCTAATAGTGATATACTCTCCCGAATCATCTGGATCACCGTCGCGGATTCCAAGCATATTTATCGAACTAATATATGAACTGAACCCGTCATGGGCCTCAATCATTTTTGAAACGGCTTCGTTGATCTTGGTGACAGCAGTGGCAGGGTCATAATCTGACGTCTTGATAACTGAATCTACATATTTGGCGCCGTTAGGTCCAATGTATTGATCAACACCTAGGGACGAGAGCATGTTTAATTGCTGCAGTGATAGATCATCGAACCTCATTTCGCGAAGATATGCAGAGAGTAAATCCAATTCATTCTCAATAGGTTGCTTGTTTGGTTGGCTAGCATTGTGCTGAATTGGAACAAGAAGAGCATTGTATAACGAACTTATTTTCGAGTGATGTTCGGTATACCAAACAGAAAGCCGGTATAGTTCAGTTACGTTCATGTCGAATTCCAACCAATCAGCACAGACTTATCTGCCCACCCGAGAAAGTAGGGCATGGCGCTTATCAAAGTCCATAGGCAATCAATTCAGCCCGGCGCTGTTCGCTCACAGCCCCCCTTTACCCCAACCCAATCCTGCCCCAAATGCGTTGCGATGACCCTCCCCCCCGCAATCTCGATCAACAACCTCGTCAAGCGCTATGCCCCTTCCGGCAATGGAGAGGGCAAGCTCGCGCTCGACGGGGTCAGCTTCGATGTCCCCCAGGGCGGCATCTTCGGGCTGCTCGGCCCCAATGGCGCGGGCAAATCCACACTGATCAACATCCTCGCCGGCATGGTGATGAAGACCTCCGGCACTGCCAAAATCTGGGGCTTCGACATCGATCGCGACATGCGCAACGCCAAGCGCTCGATCGGCATTGTCCCGCAGGAGATCGTGTTCGATCCCTTTTTCACGCCGTTTGAAGTGCTAGAGAACACCGCCGGGCTGTGGGGCGTCGCCAAGCCCTTGCGCCGTTCGATGGAGCTGCTGCGCGCGGTGCATCTGGAGGACAAGGCCAGCGCCTATTCGCGCACGCTGTCGGGCGGCATGCGGCGGCGGCTGCTGATCGCCAAGGCGCTGGTTCACGCGCCGCCGGTGCTGGTGCTCGACGAGCCGACCGCAGGCGTCGATGTCGAACTGCGCCGCCAGCTGTGGGAGCTGGTCAGGGAGATGAACAACGCGGGGGTGACCGTGGTGCTGACCACCCATTACCTCGAAGAGGCGGAGGAATTGTGCGAGCGCATCGCCATCATCGACCACGGCAAACTCATCACCAACAAGCCGACCCGCGAGCTGGTGGAAATGGCGCGCGAGAAGATCGTGGTGCTGACGCTGGACCGCGATATCGGCGCGCTGCCCGGCAATCCGGCGTTCCTCAAATGCGCGAAAGCGGGTGAGCGGGTGCTGGAGGTGACTTATGACAAGGACCGCACCAATGCCGGGGAAGTGATGGCGCTGGTCCAGGGCCAGGGCTTCGCCATCGTCGATGTGACGACGCGCGAGGCCGATCTGGAGGATGTCTTCGTTTCGCTGACCAGCGCGGCGAAGGCGGCCTGAACTCCCCTCACGGCCCGATCAACCAGCGCCTTCAGCGCCTCGCGGTCGAGCTTGCCGCTCGATAGCATCGGCAGCTCGCGCGCTGCCATGCCGGCTCAGCAACCGGTGAATTTGGGCGGCCGCTTCTCGCGGAAGGCAGCCATGCCTTCGCTGGCATCCCCGGTATTGGCGGCGATGGCGATGGCGTTGCGCTCAGCATCGACGAAAGCGTCGAAGCTGGTGGGCGGGGTCTGGAAAAGCTGCTTGGTCAAGGCGAAAGCCAGCGGCGGCGCGGCGGCCAGCTCAGCGGCAAGTGCCTGCGCCTCAGCCATCAGCACCGCGTCGGCGACCAGCTTCGAGGCCAAGCCGATCTCGACTGCCTCCTGCGCCTCGACAAACCGCGCGCGATAGATGATGTCGCGGGTCTTCAGCTCGCCGATCATCCGCGTCATCAGATGCATGATCCCGCCCTCGGGCACCTTGGCGAGATTGAGAAAGGCGGGGCGGAACTTTGCCGTCTCAGAAACCAGAATCCAGTCGCAGCACAGCGCCATGGTCCAGGCAATGCCGACCACCGGCCCGCGCAGCGCGGCGATCACCGGCTTGGGCAAATGATAGAGCTTGCCGATCACCGCGTTATAGTCGCCCATCGCATCGAGCGCACCGGCCAGTCCCGGTTTGCGCTGCTTCTTCAGTTCCCCGCCGCCGATATCAGCGCCAGCGCAAAAGCCGCGCCCGGCCCCGGTGAGGATCACCGCGCGCACTGCGTCATCCTCGCGGACCCGGTCGAAATGGGCGGCGAGTTCGCCCCACATCGCCTCGGTGATCGCGTTGAGCTTGTCGGGACGATCGAGCGTGATCGTGGCGACGCCATCGGCAAGGGCAAGGCTGACGCTCACGCTGCGGCTCCTTCCAATTCGGGATGCCCGGCCTGCGCGCGCGAGCGCAAATGCAGGATCGGCTTTGGGAACAGCTCCGGCGCACCCAGGATGGCGCAGACATGGCGGCCCACCTCGGCATCGGTCACCCAATCGCCCTGGGCGGTTTCGCGGTTGCTGGCGCCTGCGACCATCGAGACGATCATCAGCTCGCGCAGCTGCGCCCCATTTTTGCGCTCCTTGGCCAGCCCCCGATAGAGCATGCGCAGCGCCGCCTGCGCCATCGACATCGGGGCCATGCCTGGAAAGATGAAATCCGCCGTGCCGCCGCCGATACCGATCAGCATGCCGCTTTCCGGCAGGCGCGGGAGGAATGTCTTGGCGGCGATGAAATGGGGCAGCACATTGGCTTCCAGCGTGGCAGCAATATCTGCCGCATTCCATGCCGCCAGCTTCTCCACCCGGTTAGGCGCGTTGACTGAGATCACCACCGCGTCAACACCGCCGAATGCGGCGACTGCCCTGTCCCACAGAAGCGCCGCGCCAGCTTCGCTGGCAAGGTTTCCGGCAACGCAGGCGATTGGCTCACCGGAATGACGTGCGGCAAGCACCTCCAGTCTTTCAGCATCGCGCCCGGCGGCAACGACATTGCGCCCGCTCACCAGTGCAGCGGCAACGATGCCCTGTCCGACATCGCCTGCCGCACCGACGATCAGCACTGTTTCCTTGCCCATTCAACCTGCCTCGCCCATGCCCGCCGCCGGGATAATATAAACCGGTTTACGAAGCAACCACGTCCTGCTGCCGCCGGAACAGCACCCGGTCTTCCGGGCCGAAGCCCTTGTGCCAGATCGTCCAGCAATAGACGGCGAGGATAGCCGGTATACCAATGGCAAGCTCGGCCCATTCGGGCAGATATTGCGTCGCCAGCCAGCCCGCCACCACCGCCGGTGCCGCCGCCCAGACCAGCCCCCAGCGCCAGTTGTTGATCGGCTCGCCCAGCTTGCGCGACAGTAGCCAGCTTTTCGCCAGCGAAGCGACGCCCAGCGACAGCAGCAGGGCCAGCGCCGCCGCCGCCGCCCGGTAGAGGTCACCCAGCTGATATTTATCGACCAGCAGGATACCGCCAATTGTCAGCGCTGCCTGGATGGTGATCGTCGTCAGCGAAATCATCAGGTTCTGAAAACGGGCGACATAGACCAGCGCCGCCTCGCTGACGACGGCGGTCGCCGCGATCACTTCGGCGGCGAGCAGAAAGACCAGCGCGCCGGTGCCGCCAACAAAGGCCGGACCCACCAGGCCCATGACGGCCTCGCCCGGTATGCCCAGCGCCAGCGCAATCCCGGCCTGCGCCGCGATGATCCAGAAGCCGACCTGGCAGACCTGCTTGGCGATCGCCTTGTTGTCGCCATCCCTGAGGCTGCGGGTAATCACCGGGCCGAGGATCGGCTCGAAGCTAGTCTTGAGCTTCTGCGGCAGGCTCGCCACTTGCTGGGCGACATAATAGACGCCGACCGCAGCGGGCGTGGCGAACAGGCCGAGGATGGCGATATCGAGACGCCGCGAGCCCCATTCGATGCCCTCGGCCACCGACAGCGGCAGATTGGACCGGGCCAGCGCTGCGAGATGCAGCGGATGCGGTCGCCAGCCTTGCGGCAGGCCATAGCTGCGCAGCAGCGGGAACAGCGCGGCAATCGCAGCAGTGACGGTGGAAAAAATGAAGGCCAGTGGCAATCCGCCCTCGGGCAGGACAAAATACAGCACCCCCGCCGATATCGACAGCGTCCAGGGCTCGATCACCGAGCGGGCACGCACGGTAGTGGCGACATCGAAGCGATAGGCCAGCGCCGACAAGGCGATATCGGTCATTGTCAGCGGCAAAATCGCCAGCGGCAGCAGCAGATCATAGCGAGAAAACTCCCCGCTGGGGAACATCGGCGCGGGAAACAAGAACAATGCGCCCGCCACCAGCGACCCGCCGATCAGGCTGATCAGCATGGCATCGCCGACGGCATTGGCCGGATG
>JAHFPT010000246.1 GCA_023266625.1 Novosphingobium sp.
GTGGCGATGCAGGTGGACTGCGGAATCGATGTGGTCAGCGACGGCGAAATCGGCAAGATCGGCTATTCGACCTACATGATCGAGCGGCTTTCCGGCTTTGGCGGCCATGTCGATCGCAGGCCCGCCGCCGACCTCGCCGAACATCCGAATTTGGCCAAGAAGCTCTCGGCGATCATGGGCAGCCAGGACTTCGTTCGCGCCAGCTGTGTCGACAAGGTTCGCCTGGTTACGCTCGATCCGCTGTGGGAAGACATCAACCGCTTCAAGGCGGCACTGGCCAAGAGTGCGACGCCCGAAACCAAGGCATTCATGAACGCGGCCTCTCCGGGCCTGATCACCGCGTTCCAGGTCAACAAGCACTACCCCAGCCACGAGGCCTATCTCGCCGACCTCTCCGACGCCATGCGTGAGGAATACGAGACGATCGTCGCCGAGGGTTTCTATCTACAGCTCGATTGCCCCGACCTGGCGATGTCGCGCCACACCGGTTATCAGGATCTGTCCGATGACGCGTTCCTCAAGGTTGCTGCGGCCAATGTCGAGGCACTTAACGCGGCTACGGCCAACATCCCCCCGGAAAAGATGCGCATGCACGTCTGCTGGGGCAATTACGAAGGTCCGCACGATCACGATATCCCGCTTGAGAAGGTGATCGACATCGTCATCGGCGCACGGCCGGCAACCGTGCTGTTCGAAGCCGCCAATCCCCGTCACGAACATGAGTGGACAGTGTGGCGCGATGCCAGGGTGCCGGACTGGAAGGTTCTGGCCCCGGGCATGATCGATACCTGCTCGAACTATGTCGAGCATCCCGAGCTGATCGCCCAGCGCATCGAACGCTTTGCCGGGATCGTCGGGTCTGATCGCGTTGTGGCTTCGACCGATTGCGGCTTCGGCACTTTCGCCGGCTACGGCAAGATTGATCCGGATGTGACCTGGAAGAAACTGCGCGCGCTCAACGAGGGCGCGCGGATCGCATCAGCAAAGCTATGATATAACAGGATAAATAATGAAAACTTTCGGCCACGCTGACAAATAATGTGAGGGGCCAATTCGAGAGGGACGCCAAAGTGATCGAAAAATTTTCGACATGCCGCATTGAACCGTCAAAGCGGCTCGACTTTTGGAACGAGCTGGTAGGTTCGACTTACGACGGCCTGGTGGTGGATTCGCCAAATCCATACTTCAATGCCGAGCTGATGCGCTGGCAGATGGGCGACAACACGCTGATCTGGCCGAAAAGCCCAGGTTTCTCGGTTCAGCGCCAGCGCGAAGGATTGCGCCGCAGCTGTGATCCCAAGGTCGTTGCACATATTTTCCATTCCGGCTCCGGCCGGTTGATCCACCGTGGCCGGGAAGTGCCTGTCACGGCCGGCGATCTCGTGGTTTGCGCTTCCGACGAGTGGTACCGGCTCGACATGCCAGGACCTCACGAGGTGCTGGTGCTGGAGTTCGAACGCGGCGTGATCGAGGAGAGGGTGCCGGGGCTCGACGATCGCATTGCCCATTGCATCTCCGGAAACTTCGCTGCGACCAGGCTCCTGCATCGCTTCGTGCTGTCACTGTGGAACGAAGGGATGCTCAATCTCGAGAGCCATGCCGAACAGTCCTATGGCACCATAATCAAGGACATGTTTGCCGTCAGCCTTGAGTCTCAGCGAGAGGCGGGGCATGAGCCGGGCGGCCTCTTTCTGCGGCTTCGGCAAACGATCGAGCGGCGCTTTTCCGAACCGGACGTCACTGCCGCGATGCTGGCCGACGAACTGGGCGTTTCGATGCGCACCCTTCAACATGCGGCCGCGGCGGCAGGCACGACGCCGGTCGCCTGCCTGATCGACAAGCGGCTTGAGCATGCCGCGCTTGAACTGCGGATCGATCCCCGTGCCTCGATCACGCAAATCGCCTTTCGCAGCGGCTTTTCGGACAGCGCCTATTTCTCGCGGCGCTTCCACGAACGCTATGGAATGAGCCCGTCTCAGTACCGCCAGACCAACTGACACAAAGGTAAGTGAGGAGTTTTGGCAACACCTCCGGCGCTTGCGCTTCTGTCCAAACGATCTTCGCGTTTGTCAAAGAGAATGCCGAAGAGACCGGTTAGCATTGTAACAAGTGTTAGCAATTCCAACGGGAGGGCAATTTCCATGAAGCGTCTCATCAAGAACCAGACCCGGGTCTCAAGTTCAGCGCTGGCATGCGCAAGCATGTTTGCCGCGCTGGCTCTTTCGGCAAGCCCCGCATTGGCGCAGGGGGCCGCAGGTTCGGCCGACGAAACCGATGGCAACAACAATCCCGAAATCATCGTCACCGCCCAGTTCCGCGAACAGCGGCTGCAGGATACGCCGATCGCCATCACCGCGGTCAATGCCGAGATGCTCGAGGCGCGCGGCCAGACCGACATCACTCAGGTCGCCGCGCAAGCCCCCAACGTCACCCTGCGGCCTCAGCCGCAAAACGGCGGGTCGGGGCTGATCGCCTTCATTCGTGGCGTTGGCCAGACTGACTTCAACTATGCGCTCGATCCGGGCGTCGGCGTCTATATCGACGACGTTTACATCCCGACCCTTTCGAGCTCGCTGCTTGAGCTGATCGACCTTGATCGCATCGAGATCCTGCGCGGCCCCCAAGGCACCCTGGCTGGCAAGAACTCGATCGGCGGAGCGATCAAGCTGTTCAGTGCCAAGCCGAAGGGCGACAATTCGGGCTCGATCCAGGTCGGATACGGTTCGTACAACGCGCTGAACATCCGCGGTATGGCCGATTTCAAGATTTCCGATAATCTGGCGGTGCGTGTCTCGGGGATGTCGCGAAGCAGCGATGGCTACGTCGCGATGCTCGACTATGGTCAGACGCATCCCAATTCAAATGTGCCCGCCAACAATGCGCGCGGGATAGGAAACGCCGACTATTCGAGCATGGGCGGCCAGAACATCACCGCCATTCGTGGCGCGCTAAGGTGGACGCCAAGCAGCACTATCGAAGTCAATCTTTCGGGCGATTACACGCGCGAGAATTCGGAGGCTATCCCGGTGGTCCTGATCGCGGCAGGCGAGATTGCGCCTGCGGGAACGACCTTTAATCCAAATTCGGTGGGTGCATCTACCTCTTTCACCGGGACCGGCTTTAACCCGTGGCTCGTGGGCAAAAACGGTCAGCCAGTCAGAATGAGCTGCGCATTCGTTCCCGCCGGTCCCTATAGCTGCGACACTGGCGGCAACCTCTTGGGCCACGATCCACGTTTCGTCAGCTACTCGAACTTCATGGATGCGACGGCGGCAACCACGCTGGCCCCATTCAAGCCCTATTTCGCGCTGCCGGTTACCAAGTTCAAAGGCTGGGGCGTCCACGGCAGTATATCGTTCGACCTTAGCGACAATGTGAATCTGCTCTACATCGGGTCATACCGGGCCTACAATTCGAAGTTCGGCCAGGATCAGGACGCCACGCCAATCCCCATCGGGCAGCTCGACAATGAGTTGAACCACTACGCTTTCAGCTCCGAGCTGCGGCTAAACTTCAAGGCCGGAGACGGCTTGCTGGAAGGCACGGTGGGCGCCTTCTATCTCAAGCAGAAGGGTACATATACCGCCCGCGTCGACCTGAACTACGTCACGCCGGTAATCGACTTCATCCACGGACCGGACACCACTCCCAGCAACACCAAGGCGCTTTTTGGCACGGCGACATTGCACCCGATCGAGGGGATGAGCATTACTGGCGGTGTGCGCTACACAAAGGACCAGAAGGACTACACCTACTTCCGCCGCAACCCGAACGGCACTCTTCCTAACGGCTTCAATTGCTTCGTTACGAAAGGGGTCTTTTCGGAGCCGAACTGCCTGCTTGCGGGCCTCTACAATGTTACCGGCACCTTCAAGGGCTCTCGCTGGGACTGGCGCCTGGCCGCCGACTATCGCTTCTCGCCAGAATTCCTGGCCTATGCGTCGTTCTCGACCGGTTTCAAGGGCGGCGGCGTGAACCCGCGTCCCTTCGTTCCCGATCAGGCGCTACCGTTCAATCCTGAGACTCTCTCCACCTATGAAGTCGGTTTCAAGGCGGACCTGTTCGATCGCAGGGTACGCCTGAACGGTGCAGCCTTCCTGAACAAATATAATAACATCATTCTCCAAAAGCAGGTCTGTCCGGAATCGTCGCTTCCGTCCCCCTGCTTGCGCCCGGCCAATATCGGTTCTGCGGACGTCAAGGGCTTCGAGCTTGAAGCCACGATCCATCCGGCAAAGGGGTTCACGATCGACGGCAGCTTCAGCTACCTCGACTTCAAGTACACCAGTCCGACTACCGGCACACCGCCGGTGCTGGTGAATAGCACGATCCCGGCGAACGGGATTACGCCTTACACTCCGAAGACATCCTATTCGATCGGCGCCCAGTACGATCATGAAATGGACGCTGGCACCATCTCGCTTCGCTTCGATGGTAACTATCAGAGCAAAGTTTACGACTCATCCGGAAACACGGTCTGGTCCGCTGTCCAGGGACGTTTCATCGGAAATGGTCAGATATCGTTTGCTTCTGCGGATAAAGACTGGAAATTTACATTGGAAGTCAAAAATATATTTAACAAATATTATTTCTTGTCAGTGAGCGATATTACAACTGCGCTCGGCGCGGTCACGGGTGCACCCGGCCTGCCGCGCACCTGGGCGTTGTCAGTCAAGCGCAACTTCTGACAATTCGGCCCTGCAGGTTGCAAGAGGCCCCCCGGAGGGATCCGGGGGGCCTTTTTGCTTGATTTGGAGCGTCCAACTATTAAGCAAGGCATACAAAGTGGGTGGCATCGAAAGTCGGCAAGGCAAGGTCCCTACGGCAAGAAAATTCTGGCAAACCGCCCGAAACCGGGCGCGACGGAGAGGAACAACATGCGGATCGTGGCGCTGCTCAGGAACTTGCCGCTGGTTGCCGTTCTGGCCCTTGCGGCATGTGGGCCCAAGGCTTCGGAACCGGTCGCCGACGGCGTCACCGACGCGCTGATCGCCGCCGCGCCCGAAGCGGAATGGCTCAGCTATGGCCGCGACTATGGCGAACAGCGTTTTTCGCCGCTTGCCCGGATCAATGATGGCAATGTCGGCCAGCTTGGCCTGGCCTGGTCATACGATCTGGAAACCGCGCGTGGGCAGGAAGCGACGCCGCTGATGCACGACGGGGTGCTCTACACCACCACCGCGTGGAGCATGGTCAAGGCGTTTGACGCAAAAACGGGTGCGCTCAAGTGGTCCTACGATCCCAAGGTGCCGCGTGAAACGCTGGTGCGCGCCTGCTGCGACGCGGTGAACCGCGGCGTCGCGCTCTATGGCGACAAGGTCTATCTCGGCACGCTCGACGGACGGCTGGTGGCGCTCAGTCAGAAGGACGGCACGGTCGTCTTCGAAAAGACGGTGGTGCCAAACCAAAAGGACTACACCATCACCGGCGCGCCGCGCATTGCCAAGGGCAAGGTGCTGCTCGGCAGCGGCGGCGCGGAATACAAGGCGCGCGGCTATCTTGCCGCCTACGACGCTCAGACCGGCGAGGAACTGTGGAAATTCCACACCGTCCCCGGCAACCCCGCCGACGGCTTCGAGAACGAAGCGATGGAAAAGGCAGCGAAAAGCTGGGCTGGCGAATGGTGGAAGCTGGGCGGCGGCGGCACTGTCTGGGATTCGATCACCTATGATCCGGCGACCAATCTCGTGCTATTCGGCACTGGCAATGCGGAGCCGTGGAACCCGACCGCAGCCGGGCGGAGCGGCGACACCCTTTACACTTCGTCGGTCGTCGCGGTGAATGCCGACACCGGAAAATATGTCTGGTACTTCCAGGAAACGCCGGAAGACCGCTGGGACTTCGACAGCAACGCCCAGATCACGCTCGCCGATCTCACTATCGGCGGCAAGTTGCGTCACGTGGCGCTGCATGCGCCCAAGAACGGCTACTTCTATGTGCTGGATGCCAAGACCGGCGGGTTCATTTCAGCCGGGTCGACCGCACCGCAGAACTGGACCACCGGCATCGATCCGAAGACCGGCCGCCCGGCGATCAACCCCGAAGCGCGCTATGAAAAGACCGGCAAGCCGTTCATCGGCCTGCCCGGTGTCGGGGGTGCGCATTCGTGGCAACCGATGAGCTTTTCGCCGAAGACGGGCCTCGTCTATATCCCGGCCAACCTTGCCGCCTACCCCTATGCCGCCGCCAGGGACTGGCAGGAAAGCGCAATCGGCTGGGCGAACGCGCAGGATTTGGCGCTGGTCGCCATGCCGGCCGACAAAGCCGCGCGTGCCGGGGCGCGGGCGGCCACCACCGGCGCGCTGATCGCCTGGGACCCGGTGGCGCAGAAGGCCGCCTGGACTGTGCCCTATGTCGGGCCCTGGAACGGCGGCACGCTCGCGACGGCGGGCAACCTGGTGTTTCAGGGCGATGCCCAGGGCATGTTCAATGCCTATAGCGCCGACAAGGGCCTGAAGCTGTGGTCATTTCCGGTACAAAGCGGGGTGATAGCCGCACCGATGACCTATGCGTTGGGCGGCGAGCAGTATGTCGCGATTCTCGTCGGCTGGGGCGGAGTGTGGGACATTGCCACGGGAGTCCTGGCTAACAAGAGCGGGATGACGCGCAACATTAGCCGGTTGCTCGTCTTCAAGATCGGCGGCACCGCAAAGCTCGCTCCGCCGCCGCCGCTGAGCAAGCTGCCACTTGATCCGCCACCGTCTACCGGCACGCTGGAACAGGTCGCCCGTGGCGCCAGCTTCTATGGCCGTTATTGCACGGTCTGCCACGGTGACGCCGCGATTGCCG
>JAHFPT010000063.1 GCA_023266625.1 Novosphingobium sp.
ATCATGGGGATACCCATCCAGCGCTTCGACATGTCCGAATATATGGAGCGCCACAGCGTCTCACGGCTGATCGGGGCGCCTCCCGGCTATGTCGGCTTCGACCAGGGCGGCCTGCTGACGGATGCTGTCGACCAGCAACCGCATTGCGTGCTGCTGCTCGACGAAATCGAGAAGGCGCATCCCGACCTGTTCAACATCCTGCTGCAGGTCATGGACCACGGCAAGCTGACCGATCACCACGGCAAGACCGTCGATTTCCGCAATGTCGTGCTGATCATGACCACCAATGCCGGCGCTTCCGACATGGCCAGTCAGGGCATCGGTTTCGGCAATGTCTCAAAGGAAGACGCCGGCGACGAGGCAGTCAAGCGGATGTTCTCGCCCGAATTCCGCAACCGGCTCGATGCTACCGTGCCGTTCTCCTACCTGCCGACCGAAGTGATCAGCCGGGTGGTCGACAAGTTCATCCTCCAGCTCGAACTGCAGCTGGCCGAACAGAATGTCCACATCCAGTTCGACAGCGACGCGCGCGGTTGGCTGGCCGAGCGCGGCTATGACAAGCTCTATGGCGCAAGGCCGATGGCCCGGTTGCTCCAGGAAAAGGTCAAGCAACCGCTCGCCGAGGAACTGTTGTTCGGCAAGCTCAGCCATGGCGGCGAAGTGCATGTCAGCCTGAAGGAGGATGCGCTATCGTTCGAACTGACGCCAGCGCCGCCCAGGCTGGTCAGGAAGTCCGTGAAAGTGCCGTCCAAGCGCAAGCCCAAGCCGCAAACCGCGCCGGGTGGCGACGGGGCGGATTGATCGCGGTCAAAGCGCTGGGTCGGCAGCTGCAATAGCGGCAAGGGTAGCAAAACCCTTGCCGGAGCAATTGCCTTGGTCACGACAACCGATACGCCTGCCCCCCATACGCCTGCCACAGAGAAGTTGCCCAATTCGCCATTCCACCTGCTCGGCGGACATCCGGTGGTGCAGGCAATCGTCGACCGATTCTACGATCTGATGGACTCCGATCCGGCCTATGCGGAACTGCGCGCCATGCATGCGCCAGACCTGACGAAAATGCGCAGCGCGCTCGCCCAGTTTCTTGCCGGCTGGTCCGGCGGCCCGCGCGACTGGTTCGAAGCCAACCCCGGTCGCTGCATGATGAGCGTGCACAAGCCCTATACGATTACCCGCGAAGCGGCAGGGCAATGGGCCGAGGCGATGAAGCGCGCGATTGCCGATGTCGCCCCGGCGAACGCGGACCTTGGCCGCCAGATGGGCGAAATCCTGAGTGAGATGGCGGTGGGGATGGGGCAGCCGCCTCAGTAAACCCCCAGCCGCTTGAGCAGATCGGCTTTCGTCGCGACAAAATCGTCGAACATCTTCTTCAGTTCCACGCGGGTGCGTTCCTCGTCCTGGATCGTCTCGCCCTCGACAACCAGCAGCTGTCCCTGGCCGACAAGGATCTGGCGGACCCATTCGGGCGGGTTCTTTTCCTTGGCCTGCAGGGCGAGGATGAACATCTGCTCGAAGCGCGGCACGATGGTCGCCGCGCCCAGCTTCGGGGCTGCCAGATAATCGACTCCGGCACCAGCCTCGGCGCGCAGCATCAAGCGGTTGTTGAGTGCGCGCGAGGCGGCACCATCTTCGTCGGGGGTGGTCGATTTCGACGCAGGGGCAACATAGCCCGCGCCAGTCAGCACCAGCAGCACTTCCCAGATTTGTGCCCGATTAAGCGTAGCCAGCTCCTTCACCGCCATCAGTTCGCCGACCGTTGCCGAGCCTTCCGGCATGGCAGCCAGTGCCTTGACCAGCGGGTTATAGATATCGGCCACCAAATCGGCCTCGCCGATCACGGTAGCGACCTTTTCCGGAACCTTTTCCGGATCGCCGACCAGAATGAAGCGCTCCTTTTCGACCTGCTTGCTGTGATCGTAGACCGGCATGAAGCGCGGACCCTTGACGAAGATATCGCGGCGGAACTGCTGGTTGACGAAATAGTCGCGCGTCGTCTCGCGCATCACCGGATCCTTGATCTCCTGGAGGATCTGATGCGCCGCCACCGGGATGCTGATCGCCGGCAGGTTTTCGAGAATCGCCGCCGAAGCGGCAAAGGTCAGCTTGGCTTCCGCCAGCTGATCGGCAGCTTGCGAGAATGGCATCGGATGCCAGTCGGCGTTGTAATATTCATGCGCCAGATAGCTGCGATCCTGGGTCTTGATCTGGTCAAGCCGCTGCTTGAGCTGCGGATTGTTCTGGAAATAGGCCGCCCCGGCACCAATTACGCGATCGACGAATTCGAGCGAGCCATTGATCCGGTCGACCAGCACGCCATTGGCCTCGCGCTTGGCATATTCGGCCATCAGGATGCGGAGCGGAATGCCCGGCGACCAGCCGGGGGTGACATTGTAGCTGACATAAAGCGCACCGCCCGGCTTGAGCCGCTTGAGCGCAAGATCGACGATGGCCTGGCGGCTGCCATGGCTGATCCACGACCAGATGCCATGCAGAGCGATGATATCGAACTGCGGCAGATCGCCGCGCTGCGACAGTTGCTCGAAGGAATCTTCGAGCAGAGTCAGTGGTTTGCCCATGGCATTGGCGAATTCGCGGGCATTGGCCACCTGCCCCGGATTGAAATCGGTGCCATAATAGGTGCCCGAATTGGTTGCGGCGTTGATATTGAGCGACAGCCCCTGACCGAAGCCGAGCTCGAGATATTCGGGATTGTCGGAAATGCTGTGTTCGATCCCGCAGGCCAGCAGCGCGAGCCGGATCCGGGTCGGGGAAAGCTCCGGATAATAGCCATAGGTATAGGTGATTTCCGAGGTATAGCCTTCATGCCACATGGCCGCATCCACTCCGAATTTGTCGCAGTAAGGGGCGCACCCTGGCGGCACGCCCCTGATTTCCAGGTGCATAGGCAGATTGCGGGGAGATGTCGATTCCCGCCGGTGCACGATTCACGCGGCGCTCTTTATTCCCGCTGGGCCGGAATCGCCACCAGCTTCTCCCGGGAGGTGCCGCCGCGCAGCAGCTCGAGTCGCGAAGGGGCGACACCCAGCGCTTTCGCAACCACTGCCAGTACCGCCGCATTGGCCTTGCCACTGTCAGGCACCGCGCGCACCCGGGCAAACAGCTTACCCCCGTCGATTGTCAGCGCATCTTCGCGCGCGCCCGGCGTCACCCGCACGGCCAGCCGACCGGCACTATCGGCCAGTGCGCGAATTTCACCTGCGGCGGGATAATCAGCCCTGGGCTTGGCCATTGAGCGCCGCAGCGTGCAACTTGCCGTTGATGACATAGCCGGCAACCCCGGCCCGCATGTCTTCCAGCGCGTCATCTGTCAGGTCGCGGGCATAGGCAGCCGGGCGGCCCAGCCACATCTGGCGGCTGGCGATCACCTTGCCGGTGGTCAGCATTGCCCCTGCCGCCAGCATGGCGTCGGACTCGACACGTGCGCCGTCCATGACAATCGCACCCAGCCCGACAAAGGCCCGGTCTTCCAGTGTGCAACCGTGGATCATCGCCATATGGCCGATCAGCACATCCTCGCCGATGATCGTCGGGAAGCCATCGGGCCGCTTCGGCTTGGGACTGTCGCAATGGACAACGGTGCCATCCTGGATATTGCTGCGCGCGCCCACGACGATGCGGTGGACATCGGCACGCAGCACGCAATTGTACCAGATGCTGGCATCCGGCCCGATCTCGACATCGCCGATGATCCGGCATCCCGGCGCGATGAAGGCGCTGGAATGAATGCGCGGGGCTTTGCCGCCTATGGCGGCAATGGTGATGTCATTGCGGGATGCGTTCATGGTCGTCTCAACAGATAGTGCCAGCGGATGAAGGGCAGGATCGAGGCGTGATCGTCGCTCCACACTTGCGGCGCGGGGGGCATTAGCTCCCCCCATGGCGCATCAGGGCGGGCCTTGCCAAGCGCCGCGATCATCGCCGGATCGCGGCTGAGCGCAACCCAGGTGGAAGGGGTCAGATAGGTCCTGTCCGCCGGATTGTCGTCGCGCTTGGCGAGTGCCAGCCCGCGTTTTTTTGCGACCGCGGCCAACACCGGCTCAAGTTCGATGAAACGGTTCGAGATATGCACCAGCAGCAGCCCGCGCGGATTCAGTGCATCGAAATAGACGCCGACCGCCTCGTCGGTCAGCAGATGCAGCGGGATAGCGTCGGACGAGAAGGCGTCGACCGCCAGCACATCGAGACTGCCTTTGGGCATATGCGCCAGGTTTATCCGCGCATCGCCGATCGTCACTTTGGCGTCGGGGGCGCAATTGCGAACGAAGGTGAAGGTGCCGCGACGAGAAAAGCTGAGGACGGTTGGGTCGATCTCGAAAAAGCGCCAGTCCTCGCCGCTCTGGTGGAAGCAGGCGAGCGTGCCGGTGCCAAGGCCGACAATGCCGATCCGCGCGTGCTGCCCATAGAACGCGGGCGCCGCCGTCAGCGCAATCGCTGCGCCCGAGCCGGGGCCGTAATAGGTCATCGGCTCGCGCGAACGGCCGGGTTCGAGCGACTGCTCGCCGTGGAGCGTGGTGCCATGCGCCAGCGTGCGCACGCGCTGGCCGGGCAGGCCATATTCGCGCACCGTGTAAATGCCGAAATAGCTGCGCGAGCGGGCGTGGTGGAGCGAGGTGACGATAGTGTCGATTCCGCCCTGCGCCAGCATCAGCATCGCGCAGACTGCCAGCCAGGCCCAGCGCCAGGGAATCAGCAGCATGCCGGTGAGTACCAGGGCGGCAGCAAGCCACATGCGCATGTTGCCTGCGGCGAGCGGATCGGCCCCGGCAAGATCGACGCTGAGAAATATCGCCAGGCAGACCAGCGCGAATGCGCCGGCCTTCGCCATGACTGGATCGAGGCCGGGCAGCCGCCGCCAGTCGAGCGCGCGAGGCAGTGGCAGCATTATCGCGGCGGCACCGACCAGCAGCGGATGTTCCCACACCCAGTCGAACAGCAGCGGTGCGATCAGCGCGGTGAACAATCCGCCCAGCGCGCCGCCCGCCGACATCACGAAGTAAAACAGGGTGAGCTGCGCAGGCGCCGGACGCAACTCGTACATGCGCGCATGGAGCGAGACGGCGACCGCGAACAGCAGCACCACGCTCTCGAATACGGGCACCATCGTCACCGCATTGCGCGAACTCATGGCAACCCCGCCGGCAATCAGCACGACCAGCGGAGCCACGACCGAAATTGCCTTCGCTGCGCCGCGCCGGTCGGAAAAGGCAGCAACGAAACTCAGCAGATAGAGCCCCAGCGGAATCACCCAGAGCAGCGGCATGGCGAAAATATCGGTGGTCAGATGGGTCGTGGTCGAGAGCATCAGCCCCGACGGGATCGCCGAAAGTGCAAGCCATTGGAGGATGCGTTTGGCCGGGACCGGCGCCGCGGGTGCACTATCCGCTTCCTGCGCAATCGCTGGCGTGGCCTGCCACCGTGCCCGCGCCGCCAGCACTATCAGCACAATCAGCAAGCTGTAACCAAGACTCCAGCCGACACTCTGCTGGCGCAGCCGTAACATCGGCTCGGCGAGCAGCGGATAGGCGATCAGCCCGGCGAAACTGCCCAGATTCGAGGCGGCATAGAGCGCCCAGGGCTCGCCCGCGCCATCATGGGCGGCAAACCAGCGCTGCATCAGCGGTGCCTGGGCAGAGACCAGCAGGAACACCGGCCCGATGGTCAAGCCCAGCAGTAGCGGCACCCACAGCGCCTCCCAGCCAGGGGCAGGCGGGGGCAGGCTGGCAAGCGTGATCGGCAGTGTCAGCACGGCGGCGAGCAGCAAGCCGATATGGATCGCCGCCTGCCGCCGCAGCGGCAGGTGCCCCAGCCAATGGGCATAGCCATAACCCGCCAGCAGCAATGCCTGATAGACCAGCATCGCGCTGTTCCAGACATTGGGCGCGCCGCCGAGCCGGGGCAGCGCCATCCGCGCGACCATCGGCTGGACCAGGAACAGCAGGAAGCTTCCGGTGAGGATCGTCGCAACGAACAGCGTGCGGCGGACGGGAAGGGCGGTGCCGGTCATTGCGGACGATCGATGCGATAGAGCCGGTGGCGGCGCAAGGGATCGCCTTCGGGCAGGTCGGGATGGTCGAAATCTTCCTGGGGATTGCAGGTCATGCCCAGCCGCAGCATCAGGCCCCAGCTGCGGGTGTTCTCGGGAACGGTGACCGCAATCACCGAGGCCGCGCCAAGCTCGCGCCAGGCCCAGTCAAGGCAGGCCTCGGCTCCCTCCCGCGCATAGCCCTTGCCCCAGTCCGCATGCGCGAGCCGCCAGCCAATCTCGATTTCAACAAAGGGATCATGCGGAGGCAGCATGCCGCAAAAGCCGATAAAGCGCTTCTCTGCGTTGAGCTCCATAGCCCAGAGGCAATAGCCATGCCCGGCCTGCCATTCGATCTGGTGATCAATCAGACGGTCGCAATCACTGCGGTCCCTTTTTGGAAGATGGCGAATCACCTCCTGGTCCTGCATCATCCCCCAAAAGGGATCGCGATCGTCATCGCGCCATTCGCGTAGAGTCAGCCTCTCGGTTTCTATTTTGACAGCGGTCATGGTTGTTCCGAGGGTTGTTGCTCGCGAAGAATGCGAAGGGGCGAAGGGTGCGAAGCTTATTGATGCAGGTTTAGGGTCGATCCGGTTGTGTCGCGGTGATTGTTGACGACACGCTTGAGACCTTGGGTGAATTTTACCCCCGAAAAGTTCATCAGCAAACCGAGTGGCAATTCCATGAAGCGGAGATATGTCATGACCTGCATGGTATGGACATCCAGCAGCCGCTCGACCGACTTTATTTCAATCAACAACCGGCCAGCAACGACAACATCGGCGCGAAAGCCCTGATCGATGACAATTCCATCTACCACAATCGGAACGGCGACTTGTGTAGCAACATCAAGTCCGCGCTCCCGCAACTTGTGCGCCAAGACCCGTTCATA
The DNA here is from genome assembly GCA_023266625.1 of Novosphingobium sp. Classification (GTDB taxonomy): domain Bacteria; phylum Pseudomonadota; class Alphaproteobacteria; order Sphingomonadales; family Sphingomonadaceae; genus Novosphingobium. The sequence continues at coordinate 6,939 of JAHFPT010000063.1, forward strand.
AGCTGACTCGAGCAGTCCCGGACCAAGCAATTGATGCACTTTAAGGCCACAATCAACAGCCTGGGCCGCAAGTTCCTCGACAGTCATCGCCACCCCCTTCGCGGCCTTCGCCCCTTCGCTGACTTCGCGAGAAACAATACGTGCCTCAATCACCCAAAAGCCGCGCCGCATGCGCCGCGTGATAGGTCAGCACGCCTGAGCAGCCCGCGCGCTTGAACGCCATCAGCGTTTCCAGCACCAGCGCATCGCGTGTCCCTGCGCCGACGGCAACCGCCGCCTCGATCATCGCATATTCGCCGCTCACCTGATAGGCGAAGACCGGCACTTCGAAACGCTGCTTCACCCGGACAACGATGTCGAGATAGGGTAGGCCGGGCTTGACCATGACGCTGTCCGCGCCCTCGGCCAAATCCAGCGCGACCTCGCGCAGCGCTTCTTCGCTGTTGGCCGGGTCCATCTGATAGGTCTGCTTGTCGCCCTGCAAAAGCCCGCGCGAGCCGACCGCGTCGCGGAACGGGCCATAGAAGGCGGAGGCATATTTGGCGGCATAGCTCATGATCTGGACATTGACGTGCCCCGCGCCTTCCAGCGCAGCGCGGATCGCGCCGATGCGGCCATCCATCATGTCGGACGGGGCGATGATGTCCGCGCCGGCCGAGGCCTGATTGAGGCTCTGTGCGACCAATGCTTCGACCGTCGCGTCATTGAGGACATAGCCTGCATCGCCCAACAACCCGTCCTGGCCGTGGCTGGTGTAGGGATCGAGCGCCACGTCGGTGAGCACGCCGATCTCGTCGCCGCAGGCATCGCGGATGCTGCGGATCGCGCGGCACATGAGATTGCCGGGATTGAGCGCCTCGGCTCCATCTTCGCTGCGGCGTCCGGGCTGGGTGTTGGGAAACAGCGCCACACACGGAATGCCGAGCGCGATTGCCTCTTTGGCTCGCTCGGCGATCCGGTCTGCCGACCAGCGCGAGACGCCGGGAAGCGCCGCGATCGGTTCCTCCACGCCCGTGCCTTCGGTGACGAACAGCGGCCAGATCAGATCGGCAGGCGTCAGCACGGTCTCGCGGTGCAGCGCCCGGCTCCAGCCATGGGCGCGGGTCCGGCGCATTCTCAGGGAAGGATAGGTGGGCTGTGACATATCGCGCGCCTTCTGGCGGAAATGGCGCTGCGCTTCAACGCTATTGGCTATTTTGTCCCGCCAGGCTTCGCGACTGCCTGCTTTGCCGCAAGGCTCTTGAGCGCTGCGCCCGGGGCAATGGCCTTCAATTGAAGTAGCCGCGCCTTCAGGGCTTCGCGCTGTTTGGTGTCGATCTGGGCTTTGACGGTGAAGCTGACTGACAGCGGGTTGACCGTCACGCCATTGCGATAGACCTCGAAGTGCAGATGCGGGCCGGTCGACAGGCCCGACGAGCCGACATAGCCGATCACTTGGCCTGCGCGGACCCGGGTTCCGGGCGAAACGGCAATCCGGCTCATATGGCCATAGCCCGAACCCAGACCGCCGCCATGCTCGAGCCGCACATAATTGCCATGGCCGCCATGACGGCCGGCATAGGAAACCACGCCATCGCTGACCGCGAAGATCGGTGAGCCCCAGGCTGCGCCGAAATCCACGCCGGCATGCATGCGTACATAGCCGAGAATCGGATGACGGCGCAGGCCGTAGCCCGAGGTCATATGGCCATTGACCGGTGCGAAAAGCCTTGCCCGCTGCGTTCCGCCCTCACCGCTATCACTGCCAGTTGCCTCATAAAACTGGCCGTCGCTGCCCCAGCGCACCAGCTGGGCCAAGGGGTGACTGCCGCGTTCGAGCCCGGCATAAAGCAGTTCGCCGGTCTCGCTCTCGCCGCTGGCCGAGCGCTTATAGGCGACGATGAAGTCGAACTGGTCGGACGGCGCAACATCGCCGTCAAGGCTGATATGCGCGTCGATCGTCTGGAGATATTGCTGGATTGCCTTGACCGGAGCCCCGGCGGCGCGGGCCGAGCGATAGAGGCTGGGACCAACCGCCCCGCGAATCCGCAGCGGGGTCGCATCGACCGCAATCGGATGCCGCGCCAGTGCCAGGGTGCCGCCGCGCCGCCCGACGCCGAGATCGAGATCGAAACGGGCACGGAAGTCCAGCCGTTCGAGCGGACGCGGCGCACCTGAGCTATCGCGGCGGCCCAGGGTGATGTCGAATCGCGTGCCGACACCGATCTCGCCAAGCGGAACCTGGGCCGAAATCAGCTCGGCGGTCCGGGCGGCGTCGCCGGCACCGACCCCGGCGCGTTGCAGCATGCGCCCGAAGCTGTCGCCCTGACCAAGCGTCGCGACCAGCTTGATACTTGGCCGCTCGGGTACGGACGTCAGCGTCAGCACGGTGGCATTTGCGCCCATACGGCGGCCCGAATCAGCGCCCAGCGCCAGCGGCATGATCATCTGGCTGCGGAATTCGTCCCGCGTGGCAGGATCCGACGGCAAGGCAGTCGCGGCTTCGACAGTGCTGAAATCCGGCCAGAAAGACAGCGCCGCCACCGCCAGGCCCAGCATCGTGCCAAGCCCGCGCAACCAGCGCGCGCTGCCGATATCCTCGGCCAGGTCGGGCGCCAGATCGAGCCTGTGGCAATGGGCTTCGATCCACAATTTCCAATGATGCCACTTCTCGCGCCAGGCGGCGGGCGACGCGGGCACGGCCAGAATTTGGGCGACAGACAGCGCGGCGGACAATGCCGCCGGGCCGCCCAGCCCTTCGTCCGCCTGATCGCACGCCCTGAACAAGGTCCACTTTCCTCCGCGCCGGACCGGAGACCCCGACGCTGCATCGTGCTGCCCTTCTGACCTGTCACGGTTAATTTTCGTCTAATTTACTGTCGGTGGGGATGGAATCTGCGCCACGCCTTGCGAGTGGGAACGGGCAATGCCACATTGGCCTTTGCGATGGCCAACCGAACGCCTGCCAGCCCCCGCCGAACCGACGATTCGCGCGTCAAGGCGGTGCTTGGCCCGACCAACACCGGCAAGACCCATCTCGCCATCGAGCGGCTCTGCGCCCATTCGAGCGGGGCCATCGGCTTTCCGCTGCGGCTGCTGGCGCGTGAGGTCTATGACCGGGTCTGCGCGATCAAGGGCGAAAATCGCGTCGCGCTGATTACTGGCGAAGAGCGGATCGAGCCGAAGAATGCACGCTGGTTGCTGTGCACGGCAGAAGCCATGCCCGTCGTCGGGACAGACCTCGCCTTCGTCGCGCTCGACGAAGCCCAGCTCGCCGCCGACCGCGAGCGGGGCCATATTTTCACCGACCGTCTGCTCAACGCGCGCGGCCGCGAAGAGACGATGATCCTCGGCTCGGCCACGCTGGAGCCGATGGTCAAGGCGCTGGTGCCCGAGGCGGAGATCGTCAGCCGTCCGCGCTTTTCAACGCTGCGCCACGCCGGGGTGGCCAAGCTGTCGCGCATCCCGCCGCGCAGCGCCATCGTCGCCTTTTCCGCCGAGCAGGTCTATGCCATCGCCGAGATGCTGCGGCGTTTCAGGGGCGGCGCGGCGGTGGTGATGGGCGCACTGTCCCCGCAGACCCGCAATGCCCAGGTCGCGCTCTACCAGTCGGGCGAGGTCGATTATATCGTCGCCACCGATGCCATCGGCATGGGGCTCAATCTCGATATCAGCCATGTCGCCTTCGCCGGTCTCAGCAAATTCGACGGTGTGCGCCAGCGGCGGCTGACCACGGCGGAAATGGCGCAGATCGCCGGACGCGCCGGCCGGCACCAGCGCGACGGCACATTCGGCACGCTTGCCGGAACCGGAAGCCACGACGCCGCCTTCGCCGATGAGGAAGTCTATGCCATCGAAGAACATCGCTTCCCGCCGATCACAAAGCTGTTCTGGCGCGAGGCGGAGCCGCGCTGCGAGACGCTGGACCTGCTGATTGCCGACCTCGAAGCGCCGCCCTCGCTGCCAGAGCTGGTATCCGCGCCTGAGGCAATCGACCTGGCGGTACTGCGCCGTCTGGCCGATGAGCCGGAGATTATCGCAACCCTCCGCTCGCCCGCCGCAGTCGCCCGCTTCTGGCAGGTCTGCTCGCTGCCCGATTTCCGTAGCCAAGGCGCGGAGACCCATGCGCGCTTTGTCGCCCGGCTGTGGCAGGATCTCAGGAACGATCATCTCGGCGCGGATTATGTTACCCAGGCGATTGCCGCACTCGACAATCCGGCGGGCGATATCGACACACTCCAAACCCGCATCGCCTCGATCCGCAGCTGGTCCTATATTGCCCAGCGGCCCGACTGGGTGATGGCCAGGGACGAGATGGCGGCGCGGGCACGGGCAGTGGAAGCACGCCTGTCCGACGCACTGCACGCGCGGCTGACCGAGCGCTTCGTCAACCGCCGCACCGCCGTATTGATGAAGAAGGCCGGGCCAGACACGGCGCTGCTGCCGGTGCGGCTTGAGGACGAGACGGTAATGGTCGATGGCGAGCCCATCGGCACGCTCAAGGGCTTCCGCTTTACCGTCGATCCGGCAGCGCGGCATGGCGACCGCAAGCTGCTGCTTGCCGCCGCCGAACGCCATGTCCCCGCACTGGTTGCTGCCCGCGCCGAAGCGCTTGTGGCAGCAATGAAGCGAAACCAGGCTGACTTGCGGCTGGAAGGCGGCGCGGTCCTATGGGAGGGCGAGCCGCTCGCCAAATTGCGACGCGGGCGTGGCCCGCTGGTGCCAAGACTGACTGCCGTTGGTGCAGTCGAGGCGCTGCCAGTGCCGGCCCGGGAGTCGCTGCTGGCGGCGCTGGCGGATTGGCTGGACGCCGCCCTGACGCCGCTGGAACCGCTGCGCAAGCTCGATGCCGCCAGCAGTTCCAGCGAGGCCGGGCCGACACTGCGTGCCCTGCTGATCCGGCTGGTCGAGGCGGGCGGCATGCTGGAGCGCCGCGATTCGGGAATCGATCTGCTGGATCCGCAGCAGCGGGGCATGCTGGCGAGGCTCGGCGTCAAGGTGGGTGCGCTCGATCTGTTTGTGCCCGCCATGCTCAAGCCGAAGCCGCTTGGCTTGTGGCGCGCGCTGTCGGCACTGCTGGGGCAACACCTCGCCCCGCCAGACCCCGCCATGCCGCCAGTTCTCGCCATAACCAATCGTCTTTCCCCACCCGGCTATCGCCCGCTCGGCAAACTGCTGCTGCGGCTCGACATGGCGGAGAAGCTGCTGCGCGAGGCGCATGGCAGCCGTGTTACTGCCGGACGGCGGGCCTTTGCGCTCGATCCTGCCCGCGCCGTCTCTGCCGGGCTGACCACCGCAAGCTATGCCCGGCTGCTGCAGCTGGCAGGTTTCGTAGCGCTGGTGCCGCGCGCACTGAATGAAGGCGAGGCTGGCCCGCCCGCACCGCTGCTGTGGCGCTGGCGTCCGCCGCGCCCGGGCACGATGCGCGAATCACCGCCGCCAATGCCGCCAACCGGCGCTTTTGCTGCACTGGCCGAACTGGTCTGGTGAGAATCGACAAGCTCCTGTGGTATCTGCGTCTGGCCAAGACGCGGGTCGTTGCCCAAGCCTTGGCCGAGGCGGGACATATCCGTCTCAATGGGCGGCGCGTGGACCGCGCGCACCAGAAGGTCGGGCCTGGGGACCGGCTTACCCTGCCGCATGGCCAGGGCGTTCAAGTTATCGAGCTTCTCACCCTGCCATCCCGGCGTGGACCTGCCCCGGAAGCGCAAAGCTGCTACCTTGAGCTTGACGGGGCTGCGGATTTCCCTCTAGCAGCGGGCGAGAGCAACACTGCTGCCGAAGGGGATTTGCAGCCATGACCTATGTCGTCACCGACGCCTGTATTCGCTGCAAATACATGGATTGTGTGGAAGTCTGCCCGGTGGACTGCTTCTACGAAGGCGAGAACATGCTGGTGATCAACCCCAGCGAATGCATCGATTGCGGCGTCTGCGAGCCCGAATGCCCGGCCGAGGCGATCCTGCCCGATACCGAATCCGGTCTCGAACAATGGCTCGAGATCAACACCAAATATTCGGCCGAATGGCCCAATATCACCACCAAGAAGGATAGCCCGGAAGACGCCGACGAGTTCAAGGGCGTCGAAGGCAAGTTCGAAAGTTTCTTCTCCGCCGAGCCTGGCGAGGGCGACTGACCGCCCGGGCAAATTGCTCCGTTCGAACCACGCAAGGCGCAGGAATCCTCCGCCGGATTCCCGCCTCTGGTCAAATTGTCGCAGCTGTGTTATATAATTACCAGACGCGGGGCGCATTCAGCGCGACGGGTTGGTTGGCTGGTTGAGAGGCGAGGTCGCAAAAAGCGGTTAATGTCGGCAAAAGGCCGGCCCTGGTATGCGTTCTGGATGCATGCCAGACAGTTGGCCGCTGTACATACGCGATCTGCCCGAACAGATGAAGGGACGATACATGACGGCAAAGGCAAACGCCTTCGATGTCGGAGATTACGTCGTTTATCCGAAGCACGGCGTTGGCCGGGTGATTGAACTGCAAGAGCAGGAAATCGCCGGCATGCATCTCGAGCTTTATGTGCTACGCTTCGAAAAAGAACGCATGACGCTGCGCGTGCCGGTGGGCAAGGTCGAAGCGATCGGCATGCGCAAGCTGTCGTCCGACAAGACCCTGCGTGAGGCGCTCACCACGCTGGAAGGCAAGCCCAAGGTCAAGCGCACCATGTGGTCGCGCCGCGCCCAGGAATATGAAGCCAAGATCAATTCGGGCGACCTGGTGTCGATCGCCGAAGTGACCCGCGACCTGTTCCGCGCCGACGACCAGCCCGAGCAGAGCTATTCCGAACGGCAGATTTTCGAGGCTGCTTCTTCGCGTCTGGCGCGCGAGCTGGCGGCGATGGAAAAGACCGACGAGCCGGCCGCACTCAAGAAGATACTGGCGATCCTCAACGAGCATGCGCCGAAATATTACGAATCGACCATCGCCGCCGCCGCCGAGGCAGCGGCCAATCCGGTCGAAACGGCAGACGTCGCCGCCGAAGCGGTAGCGGTTACCGCCTGAGCCTTCGCCTGAGCGTTCGATTGCAGATCACCAGAGGGGCCGCTCCGCAAGGGGCGGCCCTTTTGGTTCACACTCCGGTAAGGCCGCAGCAGCCATACCGACAGCCAAATCACCGGAGCCTCAAGCAATGCGCATTTCGGGAATGGCAATCCTCGCGGCAGGGTGCCTGCTGACGCTGCCGGGATGTATCGCCCGCACTGTAGTCGGCGTAGCGACTGCGCCGGTACGTGTAGCGGGCAAAGCCGTTGATCTTGCGACTACCAGCCAGTCCGAGGCGGACGAGAAGCGCGGGCGGGAACTGCGGCTGCGCGAGGCACGGCTTGGCCGACTTGAACGCAGCTACCAGCAGCATTCCCGGCAATGCGCAGACGGCAACGACGAGGCTTGCGACCGGGCGCGAGATGAACAGGCCGAAATCGAGCGAAGCGCGCCGACTGTGCGCGCCGAGGCCGACTGATCAGGCCGCTGCGCGCCGCAACCGGTCGTTGATCGCGGCACCGATGCCGTGGTCGGGGACCGGTGCCACGGCGATGCGCGGCAGCGTGGCAGCTGCCGCTTCATGCAGCGCCGCATAGAGCCGCGCAGCAGCCTCGGCGAGATCACCAGAAGGCGACAGGCTGAGGTCGCCTGCGACCGCGCCAAAGCCAATGTGAAACTCGCCTTCCCCGGCCACGGTGGCATCGAGCCGCATCGGCTTGCCGGGCGCATAATGGCTCGCCAGCTGGCCAGGTGCTTCGATGCCCGCATCTGACGTCGTGACGTCAGGTCCAACCCCAAGAATGGCGGAAATCTGCGCCTCGGTTGCCGGGCCGGGGCGCAGCAGTTGCCAACCGCCGCCTTCGCGCAGCGCAACAATGGTCGATTCGATGCCCTGTGCGCAGGTCCCGCCGTCGAGGATCAGCCCGGCCCATGTCGCCGCCTTCCCCCCCAGCGATGCGGCGACATGGGCCGCGCTGGTCGGACTCACTGCGCCGCTGCGGTTGGCCGAGGGTGCCGCCAGAGGCAGTCCGCATTCGGCCAGCAGCGCGCGCATGACCGGATGCGCCGGGCAGCGCAGCGCCACACTCGGCAATCCTGCGGTGGCGGCGGCAGCCAGCGGCGCATCCGCCCGCTTCGGCAGGACCAAAGTCAGCGCGCCAGGCCAAAGGCGTGTGGCCAGCAGCCTTGCCCGCGCATCGACCTCAGCCAGCTGCTGTGCCTGTTCAACCCCCGACACATGCACGATCAGCGGGTTGAAGTCTGGCCGCCCCTTGGCGCGATAGATCGCCGCCACCGCCGCATCGCTATCCGCCCGGGCGGCGAGGCCATAGACCGTCTCGGTCGGCACCGCGACCAGGCCGCCCGCGCGCAGCAGCTTGGCAGCCTCGGCAATCGCGGCAGTATCAGCCTTGCGGATTATCGGTGGGGTGTTGTCGGCCATGGCCTGCCGCTATAGGCGGAGAAACACAAAGCCAAGGGAAAGCGCGCGATGGACTACATGCCGCCCAGTGCAGAACAGGTCTTCGCGCTGCGCGTCAGCGCAGGGATCGCGGAAATTGCCGCGCATCCGCGCTTTGCCGCCGCCAGTCCCGATCTGGTCGAAGCGATTGTCGAGGGCATCGGCCAGTTCGCCGCAGGCGAATGGGCCCCGCTCCAGCGTATCGGCGATGTCGAAGGGGCAAAGGCGGCGGACGGGGTCGTGTCGCTGCCGGCTGGATTTGGTCCGGCCTATAAATCCTACGTCGAGCAGGGCTGGAATGCGGTCGCCGGGCCGGAGGCGTTCGGCGGCCAGGGCCTGCCGTATAGCCTGGCCTGCTGCGTGCTCGAAACGCTGGGCAGCGCCAATCTTGCTTTCACCCTGCTGCCGATGCTGACGGTCGGCGCGATCGAGTCGCTGCAGCACCATGGCAGCGCGGCGCAGCAGGCGCTGTATTTGCCCAGGCTGGTCAGCGGCGAATGGACCGGCACGATGAACCTGACCGAGCCGCAGGCCGGCAGCGACGTCGGCGCATTGCGCACCAGCGCCGCGCCGATTGCGCCTGAGGAATTCGGCGGCGAACATGCCGGGAAGTACCGCATCAAGGGCACCAAGATCTTCATCACCTGGGGCGAGCACGAGCTGGCGGAGAACATTATCCACCTGGTGCTAGCCCGAACCCCCGGCGCTCCGGCGGGTTCACGTGGGATATCGCTGTTTGTGGTGCCCAAATATCTGGTCAATCCCGATGGCAGCCCCAATGGCATTTTGGGTGCGCGCAACGATCTCAAGGTGGTCAGCCTCGAGCACAAGCTCGGCATTCACGCCTCGCCAACCTGCGTGATGAGCTATGGCGACAACGATGCCTGCATCGGCGAGCTGATCGGCCATGAGAACGAAGGCCTCAAAGCCATGTTCACGATGATGAACTCGGCGCGGATCAACGTCGGCAGCCAGGGCGTGCAACTCGCCGAGCGCGCCTGGCAGCAGGCGAAGCACTTTGCGGTTGAACGGGTACAATCGGCGCGGGCCGGTTCGCCGGACAAGTCGCCGGTGGCGATTATCGAGCATCCTGACGTGCGGCGGATGTTGCTGCGCATGCGGGCCCTGACCGAAGCGGCGCGGGCATTGCTCTACTACACCGCCGGGCAAGTCGATCGCGGCGCGCTGGGCGATGCCGCCGCGCAGAACCGCGCCGATCTGCTGGTGCCGCTGCTCAAGGGCTGGGGTACCGATGTGGGCATGGAAGTCACCAGCCTCAACATCCAGATCCACGGCGGCATGGGCTTCATCGAGGAAACCGGGGCGGCACAGCTGTTTCGCGACGCGCGGATTCCGCCGATCTACGAAGGCACCAATGGCATTCAAGCCGCCGATCTCGTCACCCGCAAGCTGGGGATGGAAGGCGGCGGCGTACTCACCGCGCTGATGGCCGAAATTACCCGCGATTCCCAAGACGCGACAGCGTTAGCCAGTCTTGCCAAGGATTGCGCGGCCATCGGCGAATGGATGACCAGCCAGGCCAGCCTCGACGACCGGCTTGCCGGAAGCGTGCCCTATCTGACGATGTGCGCGATCGCGGTCGCCGGCTGGCAGCTGCTGCGTCAGGCCCGCGCCGCTGCCGATGCCCAGGTTCCCGCAGCAATCGCCCGGTCCAAACCCGTCGTTGCGCGCTATTTCCTCGACCATATCGTCCCCGAGGCCGCCGGGCTGCGAGCGGCGGCGATGGGCGGCGCGGGTTTGCTCTACGCACTCGACGCAGAAGCGCTGGCGCAATGAGCGGCGAGGACGGACAATTGGCACGCATCGCCGATGCGCTTGAGCGTCTCGCGTCATCCCCTTTAGCGCCGGAAGACTGGCTGGCACACCCCGCCTATGTCTGGGATGGCACTGCCTCGCGCCCGGTGACGCGGATCGAAGCGCCGCAGCTCGATCTGCTGCGGGGAATCGACGCGCAAAAAGGCATCGTGACCGGCAACATCGCCCGTCTCGCCGCCGGTCATGCCGCGCATGACATGCTGCTATGGGGCGCGCGTGGTATGGGCAAGTCGGCGCTTTTGCGGGCCAGCGTCGCGGCAGCGGAAGCCCAGGCGCCGGGCTGCATCGCACTGGTCCAGGTCGCGCCCGAAGCGCTTGCCTCGCTCGCCACTCTATTCGCCGCGCTCGGCCGGATAGAGCGCCGCTTTCTAGTGTTTATCGACGACCTCGGCTTTGAGGATGGCGACAGCACTGGCCCGCGCGCGCTGCGTAGCTGGCTGGAGGGCGGGGTCGAAGCGCGGCCCGCCAATGTCCGCATCGCAGTGACATCAAACCGCCGCGCAATTGTTGCGCGCCACCTGTCCGAGCAAGACGACCCGATCAATCCGCGCGATGCGGTCGATGACCGGTTGGCGCTGGCCGACCGCTTTGGCCTGTCGATCGGCTTTCACAATTGCAGCCAGGATGATTATCTTGCAATTATAAGTGGTTATGCCGACAGCCACGGGCTCGCCTGGGATCAGGCCGAGGCACTCGAATGGTCGAAGCGGCGCGGTGCACGCTCGGGCCGGGTGGCCTGGCAATTCGTCACCGAACTCGCCGGACGCGCGGGCGTGGCGATTTGAGAGCTAGAGCGGACAGCATGCATGCTGTCCGCTCTATTTGTTTGTTATCGCATCGTTTTTTGCGAAAACCGGTTCCCACTTTTTCGCACGATGCTCTATTGCGACTCCTCGACAACGTCCGACTTGATGCTCGCGCGGAATTGGCGATCGAGATTGCCGTCGAGCTCACGCTGTGGCGGGAGATGCGCAGTGACAACGGGCTTGGGGGCTAGCGATGGCGCCGCGCCCGGGGCCTCGACCCGCCAGATAATCCCCGCCGTATCGTCAGAAACCAGGATCGCGCCGGTCTTGTCCCAGGCAAGCCAGACCGGGCGGCCATGCGTCTCATTGCCCTTGCCGGTGAGAAAGCCGGTCAGCACCGGCTGCGGTAGCCCGAGCGGATTGCCATTGGCATCGAAGGGCACAAAGACAACATCGTAGCCCGACAGGGGGATGCGATTCCACGAGCCGTGGCGGGCGATAAATGCGCCATTGCTGAAGGGCGCGCCCATCCGGTTGCCGCCGGTGGAAAACAGTAGGCCCAATGCGGAAGTATGCGCGCCCAGGGCATATTCGGGCTTGCGGGTATATTCGGTGAGGAATTGAGGCATCGGCGACTGCACCCGCCAGTCGATGACATCGCGCCAATAGACCCAGGGCCAGCCATATTGCGCGCCGACCGGCACAGTGGTCAGATAATCGGGCACCAGATCGGGGCCGAGCATGTCGCGCTCCTGCACCGTCGCCCACAATTCTCCGGTCGAGGGGTTCCAGCCCATGCCATTGGGATTGCGCATGCCATTGGCAAATTGGCGGCTCTTGCCGCTGGCCAAATCGATCTCCCAGATCGCCGCCCTTCCCTCCTCCGCAGCCGCGCCATTGTCGCCGATGTTCGACGATGAGCCAACGGCAGCGTAGAGCTTCTTGCCATCCGGACTGAGCAGGAGATTGCGCATCCAGTGATTGCCGCCGCCCGGCAAGTCCTTAATTTTCTTGGGTTCTCCGACAAGTTCGGTCGCGCCGGGAACAAAGTCGAAGGCGAGCACCGCATTGTGGTTGGCGACATAGAGCTTGCCCGCGCCCCAGGCCATGCCGGATGGCGATGCCAGATCCTTGTCACGCAGGGTGAAGCGCTGCTCCGCCTTGCCGTCGCCATCGCTGTCGCGCAGCAGCACGATGCGGTTGGGCGAGGCGGCACCCGCGCCGACCCGGCCCATGAACAGCTTAATGGCGAAATTCGTCACACCCCCGCCGCCTGCGCGCGGCGGCGAATTGGTCTCGGCCACCAGCACATCGCCATTGGGCAAGCTCAGCATTGTGCGCGGATGGTCCAATCCTTCCGCGAATCGGCTAACCGCCAGCCCCTTGGCGGCGACAGGCGCTCCGCTGGCACCCCAGCCAATGATCTTGGCCAGCCCGACACTGGGGAAGAACTCAGTCTCGGCTTCGACCAGCAGCGGCTGCTTACCCGACGTCACGGCACTGTCCCGATCGGAGGGATTGCCGTGCCACACCCAGGCACCGAACATCAGCAGGGCGACGACAATGACGCCGAGCCAAATGAGGAATTTGCGTTTGCCTTCAGTCATAGTCGCACAGATAGGCTGGCAAGCCTTGGTCGGCAATGGCCCTCGCGCTTGTCTGGCTATTGCCAGCTGCGGTGATCCTAAACCGTGAGGTTTGCACCGGTAACCGAGCCGCCCACGCCTGCTCCAATACGGGACACAGCCCATCTGCCCAGGCGGTAAGCCTTGGAATTGCCTGCATCACAGTGCTAAATTCCGCCTTAAGGCCGGGAATCCTCCGATGGCCGCCAGGGGAATGCCATGTCTTTTCGCCGATTTGCCAACATTTGCGCAGCTGGAAGCGCACTTGCGCTGGCGTTGACGCTGGCGACACCCGCCGCTGCTGCGGGTCTGGCTGGGGAAATGCCCGGCGATGCCCCGTCATATCCTGGCCCTTCGACGGGCATGCCGATGCCGGCAGCCCCGGACATGCGGCCGGAATGGCGTGGTCCTGCCAGCGCATCGCTACAACCCGCCATAATGCAACCCGACGGCCGCGCGCGGGATGCCTGGCTGCGCGAATGCCGCCACCGCACCGCGCTATATTATGATTATGGCGGCTATCGCCATCATCGCCGCCACGACAAGGACCGCGGCCATATGGGCGGCTATGAAGGCGGCTACGATTATTGCGAAGCCTATTTCGACGATTATTACCGCACCTATACGCAGCCCGGCTATGGCTACGCCTATGTCTACCCGGCCATGGCCTATATGCGCCCGGTTGCGATGGCACCGGCACCGGTCGTCGAGTCCAGCCAGCCCGTCGAGGAAGTGGTGACCGAGGAATATATCCCCATGCGCAGCCGCTATATCCCGCGCCGCGCCGTGCACGATAAGCGGATTCACGTCGCTCCCTGATAGGCTACCGCTCTCGAAAAATGTCCGGAAGTTGCGCAGCGCGACTTCCGGCCTTGCGGCTAAACCTCAAATACCGCCGCCGGTAAGCCGCTGGCAGATCAGATCGAGCTGATCGAGCGTTCGATAGCGAATCGTCACCGCCCCCGAGCGCGGGTCGGCATCGGCATTGATCCTGACGGCCAGACCGAGAAATTCCTCAAGATGGGCCTGCACCGCAGCGATATCGGCCGCATCGGCGGATTTGCGCTCGACCCGTGCGCTGCGCCGCTCGCCATGTCCCTGTTGCGCCCGCCGCACCAGCCGCTCGACTTCGCGCACCGAAAGATGCCTGGCCACTGCCGCCTCGGCAATCTGGGCCGCATCGGCAGCCCCGATCAGCGCGCGGGCATGGCCCATGGCCAGCTTTCCCGTCTCGACCAGCGACAGCACCGCCTCGGGCAGCGCCAGCAGCCGCTGGAAATTGGCGACATGGCTGCGCGACTTGTCGACCATCCGGGCGATTTCGGACTGAGTCAGCCCTTCCTGTTCAGCCAGCCGCTGATAGGCGCGCGCCTCTTCGATGGGATTGAGATCCTCGCGCTGAAGATTCTCGATCAGTGCCAAAGCCGTAACCTCGCGATCGCCAAGTTCGCGAATTAGTGCAGGTATTTCATGTAGTTGTGCACGTTGCGCGGCGCGCCAGCGGCGTTCGCCGGCAACCAGCTGATAGCGCCCGTTGCCCAAGGGGCGGACAATCACCGGCTGGATCACCCCGCGCGCGGCTATCGAGGCGGCAAGCTCACCCAGCGCGGCGTCATCGAAGTGGCGGCGGGGCTGACTGGGATGCGGTGCGATGGCAGATATGGCCAGCATCGCCAGACCGCCAGTGGCTGGCGCACCAGCTCCATCTGCCGCTTGCGCCACCAATGGCTCCTCCTGCCTGGACTCGCCCATCAGCGCGCCAAGACCGCGCCCCAGAGCCATGGGCTTGCGCCGGGGGGCAGCGGCGGGCGGCGCTGCCGCTACCGTGGCCGGGATCACAGTATCGTCGCTCATGCGGCCTTCCTTCTTTCGGGCAGACGGGCAATCAGCTCACGCGCCAGCGCCATATAGGCGCGGCTGCCCGCGCAGCTGTGGTCATAGACCAGCGCCGGCAGCCCATGGCTCGGCGCTTCGGAGAGCCGGACATTGCGCGGGATCGTCGCCTCGAACACCAGATCGCCGAGGCAGGAGCGCACGTCCGCAGAAACCTGGTCGGTCAGTCGGTTGCGCCGATCGAACATGGTCAGCGCGACGCCGATGATGCCAAGCTCGGGATTGAACCGCTGCTGCACCCGCTCGACCGTCTGCAACAGATGGCTTAGGCCTTCAAGCGCGAAGAATTCGCATTGCAACGGCACCAGCAGCGTATCGGCAGCCGAAAGTGCATTAAGCGTCAGAAGCCCGAGCGAGGGCGGGCAGTCGATCACACAAATGTCATAGCCCGCCTCGGCAGCCAGCGCCTTGCGCAGGCGCCCGGTGCGATTGTCGACCGAAACCAGCTCAATTTCCGCGCCGGACAGATCGACCGTGGCCGGGACGATGTCGAGCCCGGGAATGTTGGTTGATAAAACACATGCACGCAGCGGCATTTCATCGACCAGCATATCGTATGTGGAACGCTCGCGATCGGCGGCGGCGATGCCGATGCCGGTGGAGGCATTGCCCTGGGGATCGAGGTCAATAAGCAAGACTTTTGAACCAGTTGCGGCCAGCGCCGTGGCGAGATTGATCGCCGTGGTGGTCTTGCCGACTCCGCCCTTCTGATTGGCAATAGCAATGCGGATCACGGTGTTTGCCCCTTCCGGCCCAATCTGCCGATGATAATGCCCGCGTCGGCATCGGTCAGCGATTGTTCCACGTGAAACATATGCTGCCAACCATGCAGTGATTGCAACTCCTGCTGCGCCGATTGTCCCTTGGGCAACAGCCATAGTGTGTCGTCTGTGGAAAATCGTGCGGATAAGTGCAGCAAACGCTCCAGCGGCGCAAAGGCGCGGGCCGAAATCACCCGATAAGCACTGGTCTCGACCAATTCGAGGCGCTGCCCGATGACTTCGGCCTGGTCCAGACCCAGCGCGAGTCGCACGCGTTCGAGCCACTCGGCCCGCAGCACCCGCGATTCGACCATGACGAGCCTGACCTCGGGGCGCAGAGCGGCAATCACCAGGCCGGGAAAGCCGGCGCCCGTGCCGAGATCGAGCCAGGGCGAACCTGTTTCACGTGGAACATGGCAGAGCAGCTGAGCGCTATCGGCAATGTGCCGCTGCCAGACCGAAGCCAGGCTGGAGGCCGAGACGAGGTTCTGGCGGGCATTCTCTTCGGCAAGCAATGCCGCGAGGTGCTCAAGCCGCTGCATCGCCGCATCGTCGCATTCGGAAAGCGTGCGCAGCCAGTCCCTGGCTTCACCCTCGCTGGCAATCATGCCGGCATCAATGTCGCTTGGCGCCGCGCATGGACCAGCAGCGCGGCCAGCGCGGCGGGGGTCACGCCCGGCACCCGGCCTGCCGCCGCCAGACTCGCCGGCCGTGCCCGGCTGAGTCGCTCGACCATCTCGCGCGAGAGGCCCGGTATCGCCGCATAGGCGAAGTCATCGCCCAGCGGCAGCGCCTCGCTGGCCCGCAATTCGCGCAATTCGCTGTCCTGCCGGGCGAGATAGGGGGCATAGGCGGCATCTTCGGCAACTTCTTCGGCGATATCGGCATCGCCAAGCGCATCGGCAGCAATCCACGGCGCGAGACCGGCAAGTTCGACCCCGCCAAAGCGCAGCCACGCGCGCAGCGGCAGTCGCCCGGCATCGCTGCGCACCGGCAACCCCGCCATCGCCAGCTCCCCCGCCGCGACTTCACGCGCCAGCGCGCTCTCCAGCACCGCCTTGGCGTCCATCCGCCACGCAAACCAGTCGCGCCGCACCCCGCCAACACAGCCCGCCGCAAGTCCCAGAGGGGTCAGCCGGGTCGAGGCATTGTTGGCGCGCAGCCGCAGCCGATATTCGGCCCGCGCGGTGAGCATGCGGTAGGGCTCGGAGACACCATGCAGCGTCAGATCGTCGATCATCACCGCCATATAGCTATTCGCCCGGTCGAGTGGTGCCGCATCGCGCCCCATCACCGAAGCCGCCGCATGCATCCCGGCAACCAGCCCCTGCGCGGCGGCTTCCTCATAGCCTGTGGTGCCGTTGATCTGCCCGGCGCAATACAGCCCGGGGATCGCGCGCAGCTCCAGACTGGGCCGCAACGCGCGCGGATCGATGTGATCGTATTCGACGGCATAGCCCGGCACGATGATCTCGACCTGCTCCAGCCCTTCCATAGTGCGCAGCATCGCCAGCTGGACATCGGCGGGCAGCGAGGTGCTCACCCCGTTGGGATAAACCAGATGGGTATCGAGGCCTTCGGGCTCGAGGAAAATCTGGTGGCCGTCGCGGTCGGCGAAGCGGTGGATCTTGTCCTCGATCGACGGACAATAGCGCGGCCCCTGCGCACCAATCGCGCCG
>JAHFPT010000064.1 GCA_023266625.1 Novosphingobium sp.
AAAAGACAGTCCTTCGACAAGCTCAGGACAGACGGAGAAAGGGGTGGGCATCAGACCGCGATCGGTGCCGAAATGGGCGGTTGGGGATTGTATCCGCTGACCGCAAAATCCTCGATCCGGTAGTCGAAGATGCTCTCAGGCCGCCGAACGATCTCCATCCGTGCTTGCCCCGCAGGCTCGCGCGAAAGCTGTTCCTCGACCAGCGCTGCGTGGTTGCGGTAGAGATGGACGTCGCCACCCATCCACACCAGTTCGCCCGGCTCGAGATCGCATTGCTGCGCCAGCAGGCGGATGAACAGCGCCGCCCCCCACAGGTTGAACGGCAGACCGAGCGCGACATCGCAGCTGCGCTGGTAAAGCAGCCCGGACAGGCGGCCCCCATTTTCTCCGGCGCTGACATGGAACTGATAGCTCTTGTGGCAGGGCGGCAGCGCCATGGCGTCAAGCTCGGCGACGTTCCAGCCCTCGACGATATGGCGGCGGCTGCCGGGGTTGTTACGCAGGCTCTCTACCACCTGTGCGACCTGGTTCACCCCCTTGGTGCGTTTGTGGAACACTCCGTCGCCGACCGGCTCATACACCGGCCAGTCGGTCCATTGCTTGCCATACACCGGCCCGAGATCGCCCCATTTCCGGGCAAATTCAATGTCCGAGACGATGCGCTTGGAGAAATCCTCGCGACTGATCTCCTCCCCGGTCTCACGCCGGTAGCGGTCAAGCGGCCAGTCGGTCCAGATTTCCACCCCCTGGGCACAGAGCGCGCGGATATTGGTTTCGCCGGTCAGGAACCACAGGAACTCGCGCGTCGCGGTTTTCCAATAGACCCGCTTGGTGGTGAGCAACGGCATCGCGCCGTCCGCCAGATCGAAGCGCAATTCCGCACCGAAGATCGAGCGGGTGCCGACGCCGGTGCGGTCGATCCGCTCATCGCCCTGTTCCCAGATACGGCGCATCAGCTCGAGATACTGCCATTCCCAGTGCTGCCGGGGCGGAGAATCGGTCATGATTGCAGCTGTGGCCATGGCCTCACCCTAGCCCTGCGCCCAATCAAGCGAAAGCCCGCTTGCCACCCCGCACATCGCTGACTATAGGCCCGCTCCTGCCTCGCCCCCGCAGCACCGTCAGGTGTCCGGTGGTGAACGATCGGTCGGGGAATAGCTCAGCCTGGTAGAGCACTGTCTTCGGGAGGCAGGGGCCGGAGGTTCGAATCCTCTTTCCCCGACCATTTATTCCGGAAAGAATGACCGTCCGGGGGGACGGTCATCCCTTGCGGGAGAGGATGCCATATTAATATATTGATTAAATTATATAATATATACCAATGCTCATCTGTGTATGGGTTGTGTAGACAATATTTCATATTCAATCCAAAATCCTCGCCTACGGTAGTGTGCCTCAAGTTCTTTAAAAGGCGGCATATCATGCTGGCTAATGCGGCTTGGCGAGGTCAACCAATCTGCCTTCGTAACGTGACCCCCAGCTCGGGGAAAGCTGGGGGTCACGTCACTGCCCACCCCATCACCATAATTCCTCTGTCCAAGCAGATTGCATTATACCTACCCCGCTATCGCCGCACTTCGGCCATGACATCGCCCATAATGGCACCCAGTTCCGGATCGTCGCCGATGATGGTGCTGACCTGTTCGATGATCTGCTGGAAACGCGGTTCGTTGGCGAGACGTGAACCAAAGCGTTCGGTCAGCAGCTGTTCGACTATGGTGCGGCGCAGGTGGCGGTCGTCGGCTCCGGCGAGGGCGGCGCGAGCTGCGACGAGGCGGGGGGAACTGGCTTCCTCAGCCTTTCCCGCTTCGGCCCCGCGTTTGCGCTCTGCGCCCTTCGCTTGCGCACGCTCGGCAAGCTTCTGCCGCAGCAGCGCGACGATGCGGTCTGTGTTGGAAATTGCCTCCATCGCAGCACCTAGTGTTTGCGCGTACTGCCGCCGCGCAGCTGCGATTGCCGAAGCAGCTGATCGACCGCAGACATTGGCGCAGGTTCTTCCGAATCGGCAATTAGCGGAAGCGCCGGTGCCTCGCCGGATATCTTGTCAGGCAGTTCGGCAATTTCATCCAGGATCAGCTGCATGTCGGCATTAATCAGCGGGTTTTCGGTGTTGAGCGCCATGCCCTTCTGCAACAGCCGCCGCGCCTCCGGGAAATTGTCGCTAGCGAGGTTAGCCAACCCCTCGGCGAGCACGCGTAGCGGCTCGTCATCGGGCAAATTGCCAAGCGGGCTCCACACACCACAGGCATCGAGCGCGCGGCCCGAGGTGAGATCGAGGAAGCCGAGCTGGAAGCGGGCGAGGGCGAAGTCCGGCGCGATCTCCACTGCCCGCGCCATTGCCCGGCGCCCCTCGTCATAGCGCTGTAGTCCGGCCATCACTGAACCTTGCAGGAAATGCAGCTGCGGATCGAGCGGATAGGTTAGCAGCAACTGGCCGATAGCGGCAAGACCGCCTTCAGCATCGCCGCGCATGTGTTCAATCACCTGACCCATCGGCTCAGCGGGGCAGAGCCCGTTGTCAGCCTCACGCATCACTTCCGCTCCTATCCGCTCAGCCAGAACCTGTTACTATCAGACAATCGCCGGCGGAGTAAGGCGATCCCCGACTTGTGGAGTTGAGAGATGCGCCCCTTACTGAGAGAGAGCAATTGCGCGATCTGTTCGAAGCGTATGCCCTCGAGATAATGATGGCGGATGACGCTGCGTTCGCGCTCGGGCAGCGATTCCAGCCCGGACATCAGCTGCTGTACTGCTTGCTTCCAGGCGAGTGTTTCATAAGCATCCTTCGCCGGATCGCGATCATTGCTGACAAACATCGACGTATCTTCGAGCATCAAGCCGATTGCCAGTTCCACCGCCACGTCGCCGATCAGCGCCAGCTTGGCGTCAAGCCCTTCAGGCGCTGGCTGCTGCTGCCGGATCGAGCGTAGCCGGTCGCGTTCGATTTTTCGGCGGGTGCTGATCTGCTGGTTGACTTCACTCAGTCTGCCAATGCCATCGATAATTGCTCCGGTGATGCGGCGGGTGCAATAATAGCGGAAGGGCACCGCGAGTTCCGGGTTAAAATGGTCGATGGCCTCCAGCAACCCCACGCTCGCCAGTTGCACCAGTTCGGCATATTCGAGCGGTGTCTTTGGATCGTCAAACATAAAGCGCCAGGCAATTCGCCGCGCTGTCGGCAGGTAGCGTGTGAACAGCGTCTCGCGCGCGCTGGCCGATTTCTCATCTTGGCAGGCCGACCACAGTGCCCGCTCATTGTCGGGATCGGTCGCCGCCGGGGCAAAGGTTTCTCCTGCTTCGATCACTAGTGAAAACTGCCGACCAATCCTTCGAGGATGAGCGCCCATCCATCAATCAGGACAAACATGAGGATTTTGAGCGGCAGAGATATGGTGGCAGGGGGCACCATCAGCATTCCCAGCGACAACAGGATTGCCGAAACGACCAGGTCGATGAGCAGGAAAGGGAGCAGGATAACAAAGCCGATGGTGAAGGCAACCCTTAGTTCGTTGAGCATGAAGGCAGGGGTCAGCTGCATCAGCCCAACATCGGCCGCTGTCCGCGGCATCGGCAAGCGGGCGATGCTGTAGATTGTCTTCAGGTCCTTGTCGTTGACCTGCCGCAGCATGAAGGTCTTGAGTGGCATCGCTCCTTGCGCCAGCGACTGTTCGATCGGAACCTTGCCTGAAAGGAACGGCTGGAGGCCCTGAGTAGAAACTTGCTCAAGTGTATTGCCCATGGTCAGCGCGGTGAGGAACAGGGCAAGCGCAGTGAGCACCGCGTTGGGCGGGGTTTCGGGCATGCCGAAAGCGTGACGGATCATCGAGAGCACGACGGCAATCCGCAGGAACGAGGTCATGCAGACGACGATCGTGGGAAGGAAAGCGATCAGCGCCAGAAGAAGCGCTGTGCGCACCAGCGAGGCGGAATCGTTGGCCAGCACAGAGCCATTGCCTGCAGACTCGGCCAGCCCAGGTGCCGAACAGGCCAACAGCGCAGCACCCCTGGCGCAGCGGGCAATGCGCCGCAGCGCGGTCATGACTGTGCTTCCTTGTCCGCCGGATTTTGAGAAGACGCAGCTTGCTGGTCTAACGGTAGCAATGAAGCAGCCTGGGGAGAGAAGAGTGCTGCAAACGGCTTGCCATCGATTTCAACCAGGCAAATGCTTCGCTGCTGACCAAGGAACTGCTGATCGACCAGCTTGATCCGCCGCTCTGCAGTGCCGCGCCGTAAACCGCTCTGGCCCGGCGCAAAATGCCGCCGCAGGAGCAAGACTGCACCGGCACCCAGAGCCAGGCAGAACATTAACGAGAGCACAACCCGCCAGATCGAAACATCGACCCCGCCTCCCTGTCCGATCACTTGCGCTAAGGCGGGTTGGCTGGTCACCATCAGCATGGCCGGGACGAGGGACTGGTGATGTTTCATTGCTTGCGGGCGAGAATTTCCGAAACCCTTATGCCGAAGTGGTCCCCCACCGCGACGATTTCGCCCCGTGCGATAAGCTTGCCGTTCAAGCTGAGATCAACGGTGCCGTTGAGCGGCGTGTCAAGCGTGACCAACTGGCCAGACTCGAGGCTGGCTAGCTGATGCATGGTGAGCGTACCGCGCCCAAGCGTTGCATCCAGTTCTACGCTAACAAGACCCAACACCTCCGGATCGAGCATGGCGATCAGCCGATCCGATACGAGCTTGTTCGGCTCAATCGGTGCCAAATCCTGTTCACTGGCCAGCACACTTCCGCCGCCGGCGTCATGGCCTTCGGCGGCATCGCTCCCTTGTGTATCCGCATTTCTTGCCATGGTGAATTCTAACTCATTCTAAGCTCAAAGACGCCCTTGTCCCCGGCAAGTTTGACACCAGCGATCGCGGCTCCGGTCGAAGTCGAACGGAGCAGCACCGGATCGCTCGCAGCCCGTTCCAGCACGATGATATCGCCTGGAGCGATTGCCTGGAGATCGCGCACACTAATCCGCGCCATGCCGAGCGAAGCCTCAACATCGACAGGAGAGGCGGCCAGGGCCAGCGAGAGTGGAAGTCTATCGGCGGGCGGCGGGTTGAACGGTTTACACAAGCGCTTGCGCAGCACTGCCAGCGCCGGTTTCGCGATCCTGAGTGAGAAGACCGCTCCCCGCTCGGACGTTCCCAGCCGCATTTCCAGCCAGTGCGCCTCGGCTGCGGCGTCACTCTCACGGGGGGCCGATGAATGTCCAATCCGCCGTGACAGACCCTGCGCCAATTCGCGAAGGATATGTTCGCCATAATGGACCAGCAGCCGTTCGTCGGAATCGCTCATCTTCGGGATTGTACTGCCCAATGCCAATGCACCACGGGCAAGGCTTAGCGCGGCACCCTGGTTTAGACCTATTGCGACATCAGGCGCGAGGCACCGCCAGTCATTCTCGGCTGCCTGCTGCGTCAAGGCGCCATTGCGCGCTGTGGCGACAAGGCAACGCTGGATTGCCTGAGTTGAGAACCATTGCTTCGACCAGACTTCGATAACCCGATCAAGTTCCGCTTGCAGTAGAGGTTCGGCCAGTGCAGATTCAGGCACCCAGTCACGTGCGTTTTCGATCACCCGCCATGGCCCCGAATCCCGAACAATTCCTGGATCATGTCATTGGCAGTGCTGACCACCTGTGACGAAGCCTGGAAGCCGCGCTGGATCAGGATCAGGTCGCCGAACTGCTGCGACAGGTCGGTATTCGAGGCCTCGAGCTGTTTCGATAGCAAACGGCCCATACCCTCCGTCTCGCTGCCAACAATGCGGGTTGGGCCATTACCGTCACTGACAAACATCCCGCCGCTTACCCGGCGCAGCTGTTGCGGATCGCGAAAATCGGCCAGCGCCACCGAGCCAAGCGTTTCGGTCTTGGTATTGGAATAGGTGAGGACAATCTTTCCTTCCGTATTCAAGGTCACTGTCGCAAGGGAACCGACGCCGTTACCGTCAACTGACGCCGAGCGAAGAGTGGAGGTCGTGCCCGCCGAAAAGGAAGTCACACCCGATGAGAAATCGAGCACCACAGCGAGCGGATCGGCACCTGCGGGTGTGGCATTGATTGTCAGTTTCTGAGTGGAAGGATCGACCGTGCTGCCGATGAATTTAAGCGTAGAGGTTCCAACAGTCGCGCCCGTCTGGTCGGTGACGGTGACAGTCCATTCGTTCAAGCCGCCTGTCGCTTTGTCGAATTTGACCTGCCAGGCCTGTTTGCCACCCAGCGAGTCATAGACAGCGAGATCGGCAATAGTCGCTGTAGTGGCAGAAGCGGAAAGATTGTCGGCAAATTTGATTGTAGTTGTTGCCTTGGGTGCGCTGGTCCGCTTCGCATCGATGTTGAGCGCAACTGCTTTGCCCGAACTATCGAGTACCGCGAGCCTGGAGTCCTTGTCACCTTGCAGCGAAATGTATCCATCCGTGTCGACCACGAACTGCCCGGTGCGCGAGTAGAAAGTCTTGCCGTTGTTGATCAGTACCAGAAAGCCGCTGCCCTGAATGGCAAGGTCAAGATCGCCGGAAGACTGGCGCAAATCGCCCTGTTTGAAATCAATCCGGGCTTCGCCGAAGCGGACGCCATTGCCCACCTTGGCATCGTTGGCATTGCTGAAGAAGGTCAGCCCGCCACCGCCATAGGTGAAGACATCGCTGAAGGTTGCCGACGTTGCCTTGTAGCCCAGCGTATTGAGGTTGGCGACGTTGTTGCTGATCGTTTGAAGACCGCGGCTGAAGGCATTGAGTCCACTCAGCCCGTTATAGATTGCACCAAGCATCCTTTTGTCCCCTAGCGGACCTGTGCGATATTGGCGATCGACAGGTTGGAAATTGTTTGCCCTCCGGCGGTCTTGATCGTCACCGTCGGCTGACCCGAATTGAAAGAAATTGATTGGACTGTCCCTGAGAGCGTCGACGATGAGGTGGCGACGTCCACAGTTTTGCCCAGCAGTGAGGTGGCCTGTGTGGCGGATTGTGCGGCAAGCAGCGAGCTCATCTGATCGTTGAGCGATTGGGTCTGCTGAAGCTGCGAAAACTGGGCGAGCTGCGAGACGAATTGAGTGTTGTCGAGTGGCTTAAGCGGATCCTGGTAGGTTAGCTCAGTTAGGATGATACGCAGGAGTGACTGGAAATCGAGCCCGAACGCACTTTGTGCGGTAGAACCCGCCGCAGAAGTTGCCGCTATTGCCATCTTAGCCATCCCTTTTCACGCCAATTCCCAGATGCGTGACGCCGCAAGCTAACCACGAGTTTTCCAATAGTCACGCCATATTCTTTGGCAACCTGCCGTAACATAAACTCAATCTCAGCCTGGCTTTCACCGGCGGCCTCAAATCCTTCAATAACAACAGTTATATTATTGATATTGCCTAAAATTTTGATTCTCAGTTCAGCCTCCGGAACCAGCGCCTTTTCCAAGGCTTGTCGCGCGCGCATGAGGAATTGCGCGTTGTCAGCCTCGTCTGATGTGCCTTCGAGTAAGGTCGGCAGCTGTTGTGAGGGTGACATCGGCTCATCAATGACGGGTAAAGGAGAATCACCCGCTGTTTCAGGAGGTAGCGTCGGTTCCTGTGCAAATTGCATGAGTTGAACCTTTGGAGTGGCAACTGTCCAATCGCTTGGGAGGAAGGCGGCAGGCACCCGGGATGCATCCTTGGTAGCAATTTTCATTTCCGGCGACACTACCTTGCCCGTCAGATGGTTAGCATCTGCGGTGTGATCGCTCTTTCCAGGCTGATGGCCACTACTCACGGCGCGACCATCTGCGCTATCGCTCTTGCTCGACGTGGCAAAATGCAAGCCCAGCATACCGGTCTCGGCAAAGCCCAGCGCACGGTGATCTGTGATCGTGCTGGGGTTTTGTCCCTGTTCGATCAGCTCCGCAAAACTCGTCGTTCCGGGGCCGGACTGCCACGCCGAACTCCAAAACCCGCGGGATATCTGTTGGGGTGCGGCGATCTTCATCGTCCGAACGCCGCCCGCGTGATCTCGTCATCGCGCAAGGCGAGCGCTTGCTCCTCGCGCTGACGTTCCAGTCGTGTTTGGGACTTGCGCCAAAGGTCTTGCGCGCAGCGCTCCTCGGCGCTGGCGTGATGATAGCCGCGTTCCGCCTCGGCCAGAGCCTCGCGGTGCTGCTTGACCGTTGCATCGCGCTCTGCGACCGACACCGCCTGCTGGTTGACTATCGCACCCCAGGCTGCGACGGTCAGCGGATCGAAGCGAGGGAAAGTCAGCGCACGGTCCCAATCGCCTATGGCGGCAATGAGGTCTTCCTGGGCAGCTTCCCGCTCCTCTCCCGCAATATGGAGTGCGCGCTTTTCTTCCAGCGCGCCATTTTCCGCAAGCCGGGTTGAAAGAACGCGCAGCGCGAGGATCCGCGACATTTCATCGCAGCGTCGCCGGGCGCGGCTCACGGCGCACCTTCCGGTAGCGATTTCAGTGCAGTAAGCGTATGTTCGAACGCGATATCCTCTTCCAGCGGCTGAACGAGAAATCGGTCTATTTCGGGCCGGGCAGCAACCGCCGCATCCAGCGCCAGACTCGCTCCGGAAGTGTAGAGACCTGATTCAATCAGCGTGCGCGAGGACTCATAGTCGGCGAGCATCGCCAAGACCTTGCGCGCCTTGGTGAGGTGGTCGGATGCTACCAGCCTGTGCGAATTGCGGCTCACGCTTCGTGCGATGTCGATGGCCGGAAAATGTCCACGCTCGGCCAGACTGCGCGAGAGGATGATGTGTCCATCGAGTAGAGATTTCATCACTTCGGAAATGGGATCGTCCACCTCGTCGTTTTCGCTCAGCACGGTGAACAATGCTGTGATAGTGCCGCCCGTCTTGAGCGCGCCGCATTGCTCGACAATGCGGGGTAACGCGGCGAATACGCTTGGCGGATAGGCCCTGACGGTGGGCGGTTCGCCTGCTGCCAGCCCGGTCTCGCGCATCGCCATCGCCAGTCGCGTCGCCGAATCGAGCACGAACAGAACGTGCTTTCCACGATCGCGCATGTCATGCGCCAGCGCCAGCGCCTGATAAACCGCACGGACTCGCAGCGCTGCCGGTTTGTCCGAGGTGGCAGCTATCAGCATCGTGCGCTGGCGGATTTCCCTAGGTAGTTCCGACGTCCACAGCTGTTCGACCTCCCGCCCGCGTTCGCCGACCAGGCAGAGGATGGTGCAATCTGCGGACACCTGCCGGGCGAGCTGGCTGATCAGGCTGGTCTTGCCGACGCCGCTGGCGGAAAAAATGCCAACGCGCTGACCTGCGCCGATCGTCAGCAGCCCGTCGATGGCCCGAATGCCGGTTCGCACCATCGTGCACTGCGATGTGCGGTCCAGCGGCTCAGGCAGGCTGGCGTGGAGCGGCGCGCGGTGCGGCATGTGTAGTGGGCCTTTTCCGTCGATCGGCTGCCCCAGCGCGTCCACCGCCCGGCCAAGGAAGGCCTCGCCAACCGGCACTGACGCATGTGCGGCGATGGCGCGCACCTGCATTCCGGCAGCGAGCATCGAAGTGTCGCCGAAGGGGACTAGAGCGATATGATCGACATCGACTTTGACCACTTCGGCGACCAGAGGCGAGCGCTGGTTGCTGCACTCACCAATTTCGCAGAGCGCGCCGAGAGCGATATTGGGTCCGTCCGCCTCAAGCCAGGTCGGCAGGATGCGCTTCAAGTTGCCCCAGCGCGCGATCGGATCGAGCGTATCGAGGCTTTCGAGAAATCGATGCTCCTTCATTCCGCATCCGCTGGTTCTTGGACCCAGCTATCGAGCATTTCTCGGATTGTGCCCCACTGTTGGTCCAGCCCGATATCAATCGTGCCGAGCTGGCAGCGCATCCGGCAATCGCCCGATGCCAGCTCATCGCTGACCGAGACTGCAATCTGATTCATTCCCAGTTGCGTGGCAAGCTGCTCGACCTCTCGCGTATCGGGAAAATCGTGCCGGGATACCTCGATCGCAACCAGGGATTGACGGTTGATCTGCGCCAGTTGGTGTTTCGCCAGATCAATGACAATCGCCTCGCGCGATCCGTCCTGACCGAACAATTTGGAAATCACCGTGCGGGTTACCAGCATGCCGAGAAGTTCGGCCCTTTCCATCAATTCACCGAGGCTGGCGTGGGCCATGTTGATCCCGGCAGCGAGCAGTTCCAGCGCCCTCTCGCGGTTTTCCTCGAATTCCAGCTCCATAGCCTGACGGCCCGCAGTTTCCGCTTCGGAGCGGACCACTTCGAGTGCGTCACCATGGCCATCAATCTCCGCTTGTTGCTGAACGACCAACGCGCGCAGCCGGTGCAATTCGGTAACCAGCGGGTCTTCCTGCGCAGATGGTTTGGCAACCGTGCTTGCCGGTGCAGCCGCAGACCTGTCGAGCGGGGTGATGATCAGCCCATGCGTTTCATCGCCCGCCTTGATTACCCGGCTCATGGCGTTGCCATTAGCCTGGACGTGACTTGGCCGAAGATCCGCTTGACCGTGTCGCGCAGCGGCTCACTGCCGCGCACTGACAGCGGGGGTGGGTCAAGCTCGAGCGCGCATGCCTTCAGTGCCTCCATAGCGTGGACGGTCATGTCCTGCTTGCCCGCTAGCACACCGCCTTCCTCTGGCGCAGCGCCGAGGCGATCAAGTAACCACGGTGAAAGGCCTGGTGGAAGCGCCTTTGTATCAAGCGCCAGGGGAGTGCGATTCTCGAAAGGCATGCCTTCCAGCTCACGCAGCAATGCATTGACCCTTGCGCGCTGGCTTTCGCTGAGCGTATCGAGGACGGCCTGACAATCCTGCGGGTCGAGCTCGGGCAGTCTTGCTACCATGCGGCGCAGGGCGCTCTCAGGTCTGGTCACCGCTCAGCCTTTCGTCTTCGTCGAGCAGTTCGCGCAGTCGGGCGGCAAAGCTTTGGTGTTGCGCCACCGTCATTTCGCGCCGAGCGAAATGTCGGAACGCCAGCAACGCTGCGGCAACGACGAGAACGGCACAGGCGATCATCCACCACAGTATGGCCGTGGCCGAACTACGGCCTGACCAGTCAGCAGGAGTGCGCATCGGGCCAGAGGTCGTCGCAACAGGGGTATTGACCTGATAGGGGGAAGCGGCGGGCAAGCGGATCAGTGTCAGGCTGTCACCCAATGCTGCATCAAACCCGATCAAGCTTTGCAGCAGCGGAACCAGCTTTTCCCGCAAGTCTGGCGAAGGACCATTGGTCAGCGCTACGGCAATGCGGAGCGGGAAGCTCCGCTCGCCGCTCTGAGCGGTCGCTGGGCCGACACCCTTGGCAATGATCTCTGCATTGGCCGGAGCCATGACAGTGACTCGCATGGCGGGATCGTTGACCAGCTGCATGATGGCGCGGCGCACCTGGCCTGAATAGGCTTGCTCGATTGCACCTGCTCCTGCCGTGCCTGATGCCTCCGACATCAGATCGGATGTATCGGCACTAAGCTGCTTGCCGGCAGCGTCCAGCACCACGACGTTCGCAGCATCGAGATCCTCGACAGCCGAAGCAACCAGCCGCTGGACGCCGACTGTGGTGCGGCCATCGACCGTCGCCCCCATCTTGGGAGTGATCGTGACCGAAGCTTTCGCCGGGCGGTGATCGTCCTGGAAAATCCCGGATTCGGGCAGGGTGATATGGACCCGCGCCGATTCTATATTTGTCATCGACATCAGCGTCCGCGCCAACTCGCCCTGGAGGGCGCGCTGGTAATTGATCTTTTGAGCGAATTCAGTGAGCCCCATGTCAGACTTGCTGAACAACTCAAAACCAACCGTACCCTTGAGCGGGAGATCGCCGCCTAAAATCGCAACGCGCGTGGCATCGACCTGATCGCTGGGCACTTTGATCGTCGCCCCGTCATCACCCAGCTCATAGGGCGTCTTCTGACGTTTCAACTCATCGACGATCAGCGAGGCATCAGCTGGCTTGAGTCCGGAAAAGACCGTTTCCATCGGGGTTCGGATGACGAGGAACCAAATTGCGAGGATCGCGACAGCCAGTGCCAGCGCGCCGCCGCCGATCAGGGAAAGCTGGCGCCGACTGCCAGGAAAGATGCTTTGGTTGATATCTTCAGCCATGACGCGATCAGAGCTGCATGTTCATAAGCTGCTGTGAAGTTTCGATCAGCCGGTTGCGCAGCTGGATCATCAGCTCGAACGATAGCCTTGCCTGCTCCAGCGCATAGGTGACCTGATGAAGCGGGACAGAACTATCGACCGCCGCCTGTGCGACCAGCCGGTCTGCCTCGGCCACCTTGGCGTTTGTCGCCGCGATGCCGTGTGTGAGCATTTCGGCGAAGGAGGTGGCGGCGCTTGTTCCGGTCGGTGCATGGGCAGCAGACAGCCTGCCCACCAGCTGCGGGGCGACAATGTCTATCGGCTGGATTGCGGCTATACTCATCCGCGCTTGCCGATCTGAAGCGCGTTGCTGTACATCTGCCGCGCGGCGTTCATCGCCACGATATTGGCCTCGTAGGCGCGGCTGGTCTTGATCATCAGCGCCATTTCGGCGGCATGATCAAAGCCGGAATAGCTGACGAAACCTTCGGCATCCGCCTGCGGATGGCCGGGTTCATAGACCCGGTGCGGCGGCAGGTTCTGCGGTTCAATTGAGTAGACCGAAACCCCGTGCAACTCGCTCGCCTGGCCGCGATTGGCCATCACGTCGGAAAAGCTCATTGCCGGGCCTGATATCAGCCGCAGCGGCCGGTATGATTCGCCTGACGCGGAAACGGTCGAGTTCACGTTGGCAATGTTCTGAGCAATGATCTCCAGTCTACGCCATTCGACGTCAAGACCAGTGCGGCTGATTTCCATGGCATTCATGTCTAGCGGGTTCCCGATACGGCAAGAGCTTCGAGTTGCAGGCGGCGGTTGAGCAGTTCGGCCAAGGCAGCATAGCGGCCAGACGTGGCGCTGGCGGTCGCGAGTTCCAGGTCCAGCCGCATTTCGGGCTTGCCGGCCGAATCGAAGGCGGGTGCGATGCGCGGCGTGACGGCAGCTATGGCATCTGCTCCTCTGCCCGCTGCCTTAAGCAAGGCGTCCTCAAAAGTGACGGCAAGCGGCCAGTAGCCCGGCGAATTGGCATTGGCGATGTTTTGCGCGGTCACAGTCGCGCGAAGGGATAGACCGTCCATGGCCTTGAGCAGCAGGGCTTCGGTTATCGCGGCGCTCATGAGTTCTCCGTTCGCATTGCTACTGCACGATGATTTCTGCATGGAGCGCGCCAGCCGCTTTCATCGCCTGAAGGATGTCGATCATGGTTCGTGTCGGCACCCTTGCCCTTGCCAGTCCCTGCGCCAGATCGGCGACGGTCGCATTGGGGAAGTGCATCACCGCATTACGATCCTCATCGACGTCAAGCCTGGTATTGGTGACGATCAACCCGCTGGCATCACGGACATAACCGCCGTAAATCCCCGGCTGGCTGGCGGTATTGTCGATCGAAACCGAAACCTTGATGTCACCCTGGGCGATGACCACGTCGGAGATATGCACCGCGCCACCTGCCACGATCGTGCCCGACCGCTCATTCACCACAATCCGGGCCAGGCTATCGGGTGATACGGTGAGGTTCTCAATCTGCGCCAGCAGACTGTTGAGCGGGCCGCTCCGGCCAGCGGTAGCAATGCGGATGCGGCCTGCCGACAACACTGAGGCCCCGCCGCCAAGGCTGGAATTGATGCTGACTGCGACAAGTTCGGCGGTTGTAAAATCCGCCTCGCGCAGCACGAAGGTTACCCCGCTTGGGTCGGTTTGCAGGTTCGCTTCGACTGCACGTTCCACCGTCGCCCCTCCGGGCAACACGCCGACCGTCGGGAAGTTCTTCTGCCGCAGGTTCTGGTCGGAATCAAAACGGTAGCCGCTGACCACCAGCGAGCCCTGGGCTATGGCATAACTTGCCTGGTCAGGGCCGAGCAGCGGTGTCATCAGCAGGGTGCCGCCGACAAGGCTGCGGGCATCGCCGACCGAGGTCACGGTAACATCGATCCGGTCGCCGACATTGGCGGAAGGCGGTAAGGTTGCCGTGACCATAACGACGGCAACATTGCGGCTTTGCACCTGATCAGTTGTGATCGTCATACCCAGCCGTCCGAGCGCGTTCTTCAGCGCCTGGCGCGTCACTTCGTTGCGCGCGGAATCGCCAGTACCGGAAAGGCCGGTGACAATGCCGTAACCGACCAGTGGATTATCACGCCAGCCCTGAAACCGGCCAAGATCCTTGAGGCGCACTTCCCCTGCCAATGCTGCAGGCGCGGTGAATAGCGCGGCAAGTGCAAGCAGGATTGCGGTGAGTGTTCTCACAACAGCCCCAGCCAGTTGAAGATGCTGGTGACAATACCCGGCTTGGCGCTGCGGCTGGCGAAGCCCCTGCCATTATATTCGATCCGTGCCTCGGCGAGGCGCGACGAGATCACGGAATTTTCGGAGCTGATATCCTCAGGGCGGACCCTACCTGTCACCCGGATGTTGGTTTTCTCTCCGCTGATATCGAGCGCCTGCCATCCGGAGACAACAAGATCGCCGTTGGGCAGCACCTGGGTTACCGTGGCGCTGAGCTGAGCAGCCATGCGATTGGCGCGGGTGCTGGTACCTTCGCCATTGTAGGCCCCGCCATAGCTCAGGCTGCCCGATTTGTCGAAACTGGTCCCGGTCGTGAGGTGTCCGTCGATTGTCGAGCTCTTCTTGCTGCCCTGGATAACCGAATTGGTCGCTGTGTTATTAGCAAGTACCTGAATGGTAATCAGATCGCCGACAATCGAGGCCTTGCGGTCAGCCGCAAGCGAGGCCCAATTGCCACCCTTATACAGATCATCGGCAACGGCCGCGTTCGAGAGCATCAAGATCAGCGGCAGTGCAAGCAAGGTCGTCGGCATTCGCATCAATTGCCTCCCTGGCATTGGGCGGAGATCGCTTGGCGATCGGCAGTGCGGAGAAACAGGCGTTCCCCCGGCTTTGCATCGCTCAGCGCAATCGCTTCGCGCTCGATCCGAAAGGGCCCGGCGTCGATGCGCAGTGTGACTTGATCTCCGCGCACGATTCCTTCGGCATGTGGCGCCAAAGCCATTAGCTCGCCAGCGGGCCGGCGGTGGCGGAGTATGATTTGCCGACCGGTATTACCGGCCAGCCATGCGGCCAGCGCGGGCATCTGAGACCGGGCTTGTGCTGCGAGAAAGGCGACCGGCACGCTCGCTTGCGGGGTGTAGCGCTTAAAGCGCGCCAGTTGCAGCTCTGCGGCACGCGACCGGATCGACTCCGGCAGAACCGCCACATTGGCAATATCGCCCAGCCGCACTATTTCACCCCGGATTTCCGCATCTGTCGCAAAGACGAGCAAACCCGAAAGGGCGAGAGCAGCCAGGGCCGCCGTCATGGCCACCATGTCTCCGGTGATCCGGGCATCAGCGGCGCAGCCCATTGGCGATAGCCATCAACTGATCGCCAGCCTGCACGACTTGGGCATTGGCACCATAGGCACGCTGAGCGAGCATCAGGGCGACCAGTTCGTTGGTCAGTTCGACGTTGGATGCCTCCAACGAACCCTGAATGAACACGCCCTTGCCGCTTTCGCCCGGAGCAAAGCTGCGCAGTGTCACTGCTTCAGGAGCGCGATAATAGCCCTTATCGACGACATCGAGCTGGGTGACATCGTCGGGCATAACCACTTCCAGCTGGCCGAGCTCAGTAAAGTCGGTGCTCCCTGGCGCAAGCGCACGAACTCTTCCGTCACGCTCGATCCGTATGTCGCTTACATCCTGCGGAATATCGATCAGCGCTTTCAGCGGCAGGCCGTCAATGGTCTCCAGCACTCCGTCGGCGCCGATCTTCAGTGTCCCGCCACGCCATAGATAGGTCTGGCCGCCAGGGCCAAGCACTTCGAGGAAGCCGTCGCCACTGATGGCAAGGTCAAACGGCCGGTCGGTCTGGCGCAATTCACCCTGGGCGAAGATGCGGCCCACGCCTGTCACCGCGATCCCCGCTGACGTGTCAGCTGCCGGACGCGCTAGCGGGGATACATCGGACGAGGGCGCTCTCTGGTTCACAAGTTCGGCAAAGCGCATTTCCACACGCTTGTAGCCATTGGTATTAACATTGGCGACGTTCTGGGCGATCGCTTCAAGGTTGCGTTGCTGAACTTCAAGCCCGGTTGCCCCAACATAGAATGCACCGTTCATCGCACGTTTTCCCCGAATGTCGAAATCACCCGCCCCATGAGGTCATCATAGATTATCATAACTCGCTGGCCTGATTCAGCCATGCGTAGCGCCTGCATCATGGTGACCATTTCCTCCCCGGTCGAAACGTTCGATGCCTCATATGTACCCTGTTTGACGCTGGCCTGGGCCGACAGACCAAGGCTGCCACTGCTGTCGGAAAATCCGCCGGAAATCGGCACCAGGCTTCCCAGGACAGGCGCATCGTAGATTGCGACCTTCCCGATTTCGGATCCGTCCTGGAATATCTGTCCATCACTGCGAACTTCGAAAATGGCGTCGCTGACAATGACATCGCCGCCATTCGCCTGCTGCAGAACGCCACTCAGCGTATCCACTAGTCGCCCATCATTTCGGCGGGTGAAGCGGCCTGCGCGGCTGAAGCGGATGTCCTCGCCCTGCCGCAGGGCGAAGAAGCCTGTTCCGGCAATGGCAAAATCATAGGGGTTGTTAGTCTCAACCAGCTTGCCGGGGCCGAAATCAATCGCCGTCAGTACCTGGGTTTCGACAGGGCGCGAGGCGTCAGTTGGCGAAACTAGCGAGGAGAAGGCAATGCGTCGTTTATACGCAGGCGCGCTCGCATTGGCGATGTTTTCGCCCACAATCTCTGTACGCCGTTCCGCTTGGGCAAGAATTGCACTTGCCGCCTCCACCAAATCCGGCACACTGCCCCCAATCCTGTTGCAGAAATCCAGCCCCAAATTGGAGGTTATTACCTACATAGGCTCCCCGGTGACTTAGCTATCAATCCAGCTTCAATACGTCAAACGATTTAAGATCGATCGATTGCGGGACCTCGTTGACTGAAATCACGGCAAGGCGCGGCACGCTGCGGCGCAGGAAACTTCGCAGTTGTTTGCGAATCGTAGGCCCGCACAACAATACCGGTGCCAGCCCTTGCTGGATCATCGTATCGACCAGCGGGATGATCCGGCGCATGATCGACTCGGCAAGCCGGGGTTCGATGATCAGCGGGCCGCTGCCATCGCTTCGGGCGATGGCTTCGGTAACCTGCGATTCGATCCGGGGGTCAAGGCTGAGCACTGAAAGTTGTTCGGCCCCCGCTTTGAGATCGTTGCAGATGACATGGCTGAGCCGCTGCCGGACAAGCTCGGTCAATTCGCTATGATCGCGGGTTTGGCGACCGACATCGACCAGAATGTCGCAGATAAGGTCAATGCTGCGGATGGAGACATCTTCAGCCAGCAGGTTCTGGAGTACGCGCTGAACGTCTGAAATCGACATGATATTGGGAATCAGCTCCTCGATCAGCCCTGGCTGCCTTGTACGGACCTCTTCGAGCATCAGCGTCACATCGTTGCGTGTCAGCAGCAGCGGCGCTTCGTTGCGAACCACCTCGCCCAGATGTGTCATCACCACGGTGATCGGATCGATCAGCGTATGGCCAAGGCTGCGTGCCCTTACTCGCTCACTGTCCTTGATCCACAGCGCAGGCAGGCCGAATGTCGGGTCGCGGGCTTCAATACCCTCAAGGCTTTCCTTGGCATTGGCCGAGCGTATCGCCAGAGTCATGTCTGGATGGATCGTTCCGCGGGCATAACCGCTCCCGAACAGGGTGATTTCATAGTCGAGCGGTGGCAAGTTGTGGCCATCTTCAATCACCAGCGGGGGGATCATCAGTCCGGTTGCCTCCGAACGCTGCTTACGCAGAGCGACGATCCGCTCAGCGAGCACTGGGCGAAGAGACTGCCAGGCGCTGGCGAGTTCCTTGCCAAGGTTGATGCCGATGGCGGGGGGAGCCTTGGAGGCCCTGTCCGCGCCGTCTGCCGGTTCGGCATTGTCTGCGGCTTCGGCAGCGGTCCTGCGCTTGTTGCGCGTGCTGAACCACGTCGCGGCGAAGAGTATGAACAATATGGCAATCGGCCATTTGGGCATTCCCGGCAGTAAAAGCAGTAAGAACAATGCGCCCATGACGATCAGTGGGATCTTGGGAATCGAACCCAGTTGCGCGAGCGCCTCGGTGCTCAGCTGCCGGTCCGACGATGAGCGGGTGACGATGATGCCGGTCGCGATCGAAATTATCAGCGCCGGGACCTGGGTGACGATACCGTCGCCGATGGTAAGCAAGGTATATTGTTGCAGCGCTTCGGACCATTCGAGGCCGCGCTGAGACACGCCAATGATCCAACCTGCAATTATGTTAATCAGCACAATGATGATGCTGGCGACCGCATCGCCCTTCACGAACTTGCTCGCGCCGTCCATCGCACCATAAAACGACGCTTCCCGCTCCAGCGTCTTACGGCGCAATTTGGCCTCGTCCTGGTCAATCAGCCCCATGTTTAGGTCGGCATCAATCGACATCTGCTGGCCAGGGACTGCATCCAGGGTGAACCGCGCCGCCACTTCCGAAACCCGTTGAGCCCCCGATGTAACCACAACAAACTGCACGACAATCAGGATGAAGAAGACGACTAGGCCGACGACGAAATTGCTCTGGATCGCAAACGAACCAACCGAACCAATCACCTGCCCTGCGTAACCGTCGGTGAGGATCAAACGGGTTGCGGCGACATTGAGCGAGAGGCGAAACATCGTTGCGACCAGCAGCAGCGACGGGAATGTCGAAAACTCTACTGGCTTGCCAACGTAGAATGTCAGCATCAGTATCGTCAGCCCGAACGAGAAATTCAGGATGATAAGGAAATCGAGCAGTTGGGTCGGGATCGGCGAGAACAGGATGAGCAAGATGCCCACCATGCCCCCGACCAACGCGAGATCCGAATTGTTGCGAAACAGCCGGGCCAGCATCAGGCTGTGACCTTCTTCCCAAGGTTATGACGGCGGTAGATGTCCGCTACGGGTTCGTAGAGGCTGGACGGGATATCTGCAGCGAGGCGGCCGTGACGATACAGCGCGCGGGCGAGGACCGGATGGGCAATTGTCACTACGCCATAAGTAAAGCCGATACGCTTGATCCTTTGCGCCAGCTCGCCTGCGCCGCGAGCGGTAATTCGGGGGGCTTCCATCTGGCTGGGATCATAGCGGAGCGCGACTGCATAATGCTGGGGGTTTGTGATAATCACGTCCGATCCCCGGATGTCGCGCAACGCGCGCACCGCCTTGGCAAATTCGCTGTGAACCTGCTTTCGCTTCTGCTTCAGGCGTGGGTCGCCTTCGCGGTCGCGGTGCTCGCGTTTGAGGTCACGCCTGCTCATGCGCATGCGCTTGGCAAAATCGCGCCTCACCAGCATCTGGTCGATCATCGCAAAAGCAAGCGCGGCCAAAGCGAAAAACATCAACAGCCGTAGCGCTTGCTGGATCATTATAGCGCCCAGGTTTGCCGTATCAGTCAACGCCTGTGCCTTGCCAGTGAGCAATCCGCGAATGACCAGCCAGGCAATCGTCGCATAAACTGCAAGCTTAACCGAGGCCTTGAGCGCTTCAATTAACATCTTCAATGAAAATAGCCGCTTCAGACCCTTGGCAGGGTTGATCCGGCTGAAATCGGGCTTGAGCGGAGCAG
The DNA here is from genome assembly GCA_023266625.1 of Novosphingobium sp. Classification (GTDB taxonomy): domain Bacteria; phylum Pseudomonadota; class Alphaproteobacteria; order Sphingomonadales; family Sphingomonadaceae; genus Novosphingobium. The sequence goes on from JAHFPT010000064.1 coordinate 19,679, forward strand.
TGCTGAAGACCGGACCCACCTGGATAAAGTCCAGCACCAGTGCAATGCCGAACAATGCCCCGGAGAAGACGAGCAACGGATAGATCGCCGGCGCGGCAAGCCGTTGCAGCACCTCACCCAAAGCCTGCGGACTGCGGCCCAGCGCCGGGGCGGCGGCCAGCGTCTCTTCGGATGTTTGGGAAATGGCAAGGGCGAGCTTGGCCCCGCCAACCCAGAAAAAGCCGATCGAAGCGGCTAGAGCGGCGAAGAACCCCAGATCCATACTGCGCGCGATCGCGCCCTTTTCGCGCGCGCGCTTGAGCTTGAAGGGTGTAGCCTCCTCGGATTTGTCGAGCTCGCTCTCTTCCGCCATTACAGCAGCCTCGGCATGGTCTCGAGCGCATCGGCGACCAGCCGGGCGAACAAGGCGCCAGAAAAGCCCAGCGCTACAGGTACGACCGCCAGCAGCAGTATCGCCTTGACCTGGATGCCAAGCAGCAACGCGTTCAACTGGGGAACGGTGCGCGATAACATGGCGATCACCATATCAGTCAACAACAGTGCAGTGATCGCCGCACCGCCAATGCCAAATGCAATCAGGCTCACGGTTGATGCATAGGCCGCCAGAGCGCCAATCGAACCCAGATGGTATGGCGATCCCAACGAGATCGATTTCAGCGATGCGGCGAAAAAGCGCAGCAGGTCAAATTGCCCTCCCATCGCAAAGAATGTCACCGCAGCGACATAGGCAAAGATGGTGCCAACCATCGGCAGCTGCCCGCGTGTCGTCGGATCGATCAGCATGGCGAGCCCGAAGCCGGCCTGTATGTCGATCGTCCGCCCAGCCAGGTAGAGGCCGCCAAACAGCAATTGCAGCACGACAACTGGGACCAGCCCGAGGATCAGCTCGCGCACAGCGCCGGGAAGCAGCACCTTGGCGCTGACTTCGGGCAGCAGCGCCGGCTCCGGAAAAGTCCCTACCAGCACCATAGCAAGGCCAAGCCCCAACAATGCAGTCACAGACCGCGGCACGCGAGCTAGCGTGAAGGGCGGTGCGAAGAGGAAGGTCGGCATGATGCGCAAGCTCAGCAGCAGGCAGGAGGTCACCCATGCCGCCAAATGGTTCATGTCTCCCATTGCTGTTCAGCCGAGGCTTGGAATGATGCGAATCATGGTGATTGCGAACTGCATCATACGCCCGATCATCCAGGGCCCCAGGAAGATAAGCATAAGCACTGTTACCAACATCTTCGGTACATAGCTCAACGTCATTTCCTGGAGTTGCGTCGTTGCCTGGAGCACTGAGATGAGCAGACCGACGATCAGCACCGCCGCCAGCAGTGGACCAGCAACGATCATGGCCTCCCACAACATCCGGTTGAGCATGTCGATGGCCCGTCCCTGGCTCAATGTTGCTTCCCGCCAAAGCCGATCAGCGCCTGGGCAATGGTCTCGCCATTGGGGCCGATCGGGAGCGCCATTGCCCGGTCACGGATCTTTTGCGCCAATGCCGGGTTCAGGTCATGCTCGGCCAGCAGGCTGGTCGCCAGCGCGCCCGACAGGCACTTGCGGTCGAGCCGCATGGCCACTTGCGCCCCGCGACGGGCGCGGTCGAAATGGCCCTCGGCGATATCGAGCACAGCCAGCGCGCCGTGGCTTTCGGCGAATGTGTCATCGAGCACCAGCGACTTGGCGAAACAGCGCCGTGCAGCCTTGCGGTCGCCAGCAGTGTAATGGCCCCAGCCGGCCGCGACCCACGATCCGAGATGCGAGCCAAACAGAGTCGCTGCCTTCTCAAGAATAGCCGCAGCTTCTTTTGACTGCCCACGCAACAACAGGGCGAGGCCTTTGCCCAGCAGGGCACGTGGCTGCTCGGACCACATGCCCAGCGCCCGCTCGAACAGGTCCAGCGCACCATCCACATCCTGCCCGGCGAGTTTCAGCATGCCGCCGGTGCTCATCCCGTCATAACTGTTCGGGCTGGCCTCGGCGAATCGCGCAGCGAGCGCAGCATCCTCCGCATCGAAGGCCACCACCGCCAGCGCGCCCAGCATCGCCTGATTCTGCGGACAGATCGCCGCCAGCCGCTGCCCCTCGGCCAGCGTGACATCGAGATCGCCCAGATAGTGCGGCATCTGCACCTTGAGCGTGCCGCCGCGCGGGTTGGCGGCGACCACCTCGTCGTCGAGCAGCGCCGCCGCCTCCTCGCGCTCGCCGAGCATGGCCTTGGCCCAGGCGAGGTTGAAGCGCAGGTGCGGATTGGTCTGCCCCGCCGCCAGCTGCCCGCCGAACACCTCGGACGCAGTGGCAAAATCGCCCTCCTGCTGCGCGACCAGCCCGCGCAGCGTGACCAGGCCGGGCGGCATTTCGGCAAGCGCGGAGAAGCGATCGATCAGTGCCCTCGCCTGCTCCGGCTTATTCGCCTCGAACGCGGCCTTGGCGCAATCAGCCAGCAGCGGCAGATTGTCCGGATCGTGCTCAAGGAACCCCAGCAGCTGAGCGAGCTGCTCGTTAGGTGAGGCGGGGGGAGAGGGAGGCACCGCAGAATCGTTCATCGGGGGACACTCTATTGCGTGTCCCGGGCGTGTCCAGCCATTTGGTTAGGCTGGACGTTCGGGTTGACACCGCCGGGTCACGGGGGAATCACTGTGGCAGCCAATGAGGCACCTGCGCGCCGCCAGCCTCAACCAAATGTGCAGCTGCGGCCTATGCCGCGTGAGCGCTGAGTTCCCCCATCCCGGTCAGGCGCATCACACCAGTGCCGGGCAGTTCGACCCTGAGTTCGAGCGTGCCGCCGGCGGCCTCGACGAACCGGCGCAGGGTGGAGAGATAGAGGTCGGTCTGACGCTCGATCTTGACGATGGCAGGCTGTTTCACGCCAAGACTCTGGGCGATCTGTTCCTGACTGCGCTGGGCGAGCTTGCGCAGGGCTTTGAGGCCTTCCACCTCGGCGTGAAGTTCCACGCTGCGCGCTTCGACGGTGGCGCGGTCATCGGGAGACAGTGCGTCAAGCAACTCCTCAAGGGTGCGCCCAAGTGTGCTGGGTTTTGTTTTGGCAGCCATGTTACTTTCCTTTCAACCTGACGAGATGATCGGTAAACCGCGCATCCGCCTTGGCGATCAGCGCTTTGTAGAACCGCTTCTGCGCCACGCCCGCCTTGTCGCCTGCTACAAGGATGATGCCCTTGCGTGCCGGATCGAACGCGAACGCCACGCGCCAAACCCCATCGTCCACCGTAAACCGCAGTTCCTTCATATTGCTGTGTCTGGAACCAGCGAGTGTATTGGCATGGGGGCGACCCAAAGCAGGGCCGTAGCTGCGCAGCAACATCAGTTCCGCGAGCAAGGCAAGTCGCACCGGCGGAGGCAACGCGTCGTACTCCGGCTCGAACGCTTCGTGATTGCTGACCGTCCATTGCATGGGGCTATATAACCCTCATGTTATTATTTGTCGAGAGGGGATTCGCAGATGCTCCTAAGGCTTCGTGGCTGTTTTCAACGCAGTTCATGCGGTCAGCAACAACCGTGCGCATGGTTTGCCGGACCGGGTGAGAGCGCCGTCTTGCGCTGGCCGAAGCGGTTTTTATGGTTGTAAAATCATATAGTTAATGGGTTATTGCACGTGGCACCGTAACTCGCACCGTAACTCGAAGCCGAAATCGCCGGTGTCGGCCCAGACCTTGCTGGCGATCGAGGACAGCGTATCGCCGGCCTGCACGATGTAGATCATGCGCCCCTGAGAATCGCGCGTGCCGACATTGCGCTCGGTGGTGGTCTCACTCTGCGAGAGCACCGAGCCATCGGCCTTGTAGGCGATCACCAGATTGTGCAGCTCGTCGGTCTGGCCGGTGTAGACATTGACCGCCGTGGTGCGGCTCTGGGTCAGCGCGCCGAGGGCATCGTAGGTGTTGACGACAAGATCGCCAAGATCGCCGTTGGCTTCAACCCGGGTGGCGACATCGCCCATCCCGCCGTAGGTCAGGCTCACCGTGCGCGCGGCCTTGTTCGGCCGGCTGAGCACCGCAGACTTGCGCTGGCCGAGGCGGTTATTAATACTGTTAGATCAATGAGTTAAGAGATGGGGTGGACGCCCCCCGACGGTATCGTTGTACCAAGGTGGTGTTGTTGAACATCACAAGAGGAGGCGTCCGTGGTTGAAGTTAGCACGATTGGTCTGGATATCGCAAAGAGCGTT
>JAHFPT010000247.1 GCA_023266625.1 Novosphingobium sp.
AGAGCACCGGCAGTTATGGCCTGTATCTCGGCATCAGCGGGACGCTGGCACTCATCGGCAGCCTGTTCTTCCTGATGCTGCCCAAGACGGCGCCGCAGAATATAGAGGATGACGATAGCGCCAGAGTGCAAACCTGATTGGCCAAATGGGCCGATTCGGGCTAGCCGCGCATCGGCATGCCCACGGACACTTGCGCCGCACTGCCATAATCGGCGATTCGCTCAATGTTTGCGGCGATTTCCTCGATTGTCAGGCCCGCGCTGGTCAGCCCCTTATTCTGCCAAAAGCCCATGCGCATGACCCGTCCGCCGCCGCATACCAGCATCGCGCCGTTGAGCGGACAGGATTCATGCGCCAGGTAGATCGCGGCGGGTGAACATAGTTCTGGCATGAACACGTTGCTGAGCGACGCAAATCGCTCAGGCGGTTGATCGTGGACATTGCCAAGAACCTCGGGGGTGGACATGCGGCTGGCAACACGCGGAGCAAATCCGTTGACGCTGATCCCGTATTTCACACCTTCCTGGGCCATGTTCAGGGTCAGGCCGATCACCGCGCCCTTGGCGCCGCCATAGGCCGTCGTCTTGGGCAAAGTGCCCATCACGCCTTCGGACACGGTGTTGACGATGCGCCCGCCGCCATTTTCCATGAAATGGCTCCACGCTGCCTGACAGACATAGACCGTGCCCAGATAGTGCACATCGATCATCCGGCGGAATTCGTCTGCGGTGTGATCCTCGAATCGCTCTGGCTTGGCGATGCCGGCATTGTTGATGACCACGTCGAGCCGACCGAAATTGTCGAGCGCGGCAGCGACCATGGCCGCTGCGCCCTTTTCCTCGGACACCGATTCGTAGCTTGCAACCGCGTCGCCACCCGCTGCCTTGATTTCGCTCACCACCTCGTCGGCTGGCCCGGCGGAATGCCCCGAGCCGTCCATCGATACGCCAGGATCGGCAACCACGACCTTCGCTCCGCGCGCGGCAAGCATCATCGCATGCGAGCGGCCCGCGCCGCGTCCAGCTCCGGTGACCAGCGCCACTTTTCCATCAAACCGCAGTTCCGCCATTTGAGCGCATCCTTTCGAAATCGGCATCCTGAATCCTGCACCAGACGGTCGCGCATCGGCTTGACAGTCCGCGCATAGTGATTACTATCCTTTCCATATGCAATCCCCTTTTATCTGGCTGGTTATCAAGCTAGCACCAGCAGAGGGGAAGCCAGATGGAAGGATGACGGATGACCAATGTCGTGATCGGTGCCGCGTCGGGCATGGGAGCCGCCACCGCGCGCAGGATCGCCCCGCGCGGCAGGCTTATCGTTGCCGACTACAATCTTGAAGGCGCCGAAAAGACTGCGGCGGAAATCGGCGGCGATGTGAAGGCGATGGCCTGCGACATTTCCAACCAAGCGCAGGTCGATGCACTGATGGCCGAGGTCGGCGACAACCTTGAGGCGCTGATCGTCACGGCAGGGCTTTCGGGATCGCAGGCACCGGGCCGGCGCATCCTCGAAGTCAACCTTATCGGGCTTGAGCGGATCGTTCGCGCCGCCGAACCCAAGGTGCGTGAAGGCATGGTTGCCGTGCTCACTGCATCGCAGTCCGGCTATATGGTGCCCGATGCGCCCGAGATGTTCGCGGTGATCGACGATCCCCTGGCACCCGGCATGATCGAACGGCTGTCGCAGTTCATGGACGTCGATAACCCAAGCATGTGCTACCAGCTTTCAAAACGCGGTGTACACCGCATGGCACGCCGCCACGCAAAGGCCTGGGGCCAGCGCGGCGGGCGCATCCTTTCGCTTTCTCCGGGCATCAGCGACACGCCGATGGGCCGCGGGGAGATCGACAAAAATCCAGTGATGCTCGAGATGATCGAGGCCTGCCCGCTGGGTCGGCGCGGTACGCCCGAGGATATCGCCAACGTCATGGAATTCCTGACTTCACCTGCAGCCTCCTACATGACAGGCAGCGACGTGCTGGTCGATGGCGGCATGTCCAATGTCCTGCCGACCACCGTCTGGAACGGCAAGATCCGGGTGCCCGTGGACGCCTGATCGCCCGCTGCCTGATCGCCCGCTGGTTGTCTGAACAATTTCCAAACTAAGGATCACACCATGGCTAAACTCGAAGTCCGGGACATCTCCCCGGCATTCGGTGCCGAAATCACGGGTTTCGACCCCAAGGCTCCGCTCGATGATGAAACACGCACGCTGTTGCAGCACCTGTTCGACACACGCGGCCTGCTGCGCTTTCGCGGCATCGACCTGACCCATGCCGAGCAAGTCGCCCTCGGCCGCATGCTGATCCGCAAGGAAGGCCTGGCCGACGAGGGGGATCCCATCCCCGAAGACACCTTCTACGTCTCCAACCGCAAGCTCGATTCGGCCGCGCCCTTCGGTCGGCTGCAATTTCACGCTGACACCATGTGGGCCGACAAGCCCTTCGAAGTGCTCTCGCTCTATGGCGCGCAAGTCGAACAACCCTCGGCGCCGACCATATTCGTCAGCGGCGTGCATGCCTGGAAAACCCTGCCTGCCGGTTTGCGCAAGAAGATCGAGGGTCTCGAGGCGCTCCACACCGCCGGCGTCGTGCGCCGCGGCGATCTTTCCGAGGTACTCGTCACCGAGGTACTCAACCCGCCGACCTCCATCTCGAAGCTCGGCAAGGTCCATCCACGCACCGGCGAGACTATCCTTTACGCCTGCGAGCAGATGACCAAGGAAGTGGTCGGCCTGCCACACGACGAGAGCGAGGCGATCCTCGAAGAAGTGTTCGAGCACCTCTATGCCCAGTCCGCGCAATGGGATCACGAATGGCGCGAAGGCGATTTCGTGGTCTGGGACAACATCGCCATGCAGCATTCTCGCAAGGTCGTGAAAGTTGAAGGGCCGACGCGGCACTTGCGCAAGGCGGCCAGCCCGATGCCCAAGCTGCGCCCCGATCAGATCCCCAAGTATAGCGAGGCCGCCGCATGAATCCCTTCACGCTTGAAGGAAAGGTTGCAATCATCACTGGCGGCGGGCGCGGCATCGGGGCGGGGATCGCGCGGGTCTTTTCCGAAGCCGGAGCAGCAGTGGCGCTCACCGCGCGCACCTTGTCGCAGGTGGAGGAAGTGGCCGACGAAATCCGGGCAGCCGGCGGGCGTGCCCTGCCGATCCAGGCCGATCTCTATGACAACGCCCAGCTGCCTGCCGTGATCGACAAGACCGTGGCCGAATTTGGCGGCATCGACGTGCTGGTCAACAATGCCGGCGCGGGGGGATCGCCGCCGTTCATCGATACCCGCGTCGAACACATGCAGGCGGCGTTCCAGCTCATGGTCCTGGCGCCGTTCGAGCTGGCGCGGCTTGCGGCGCCCTCTATGCTCGAGCGGCCCGGTGCGTCGATCATCAACATGACCTCGGTCGGCCATTACCGCCACTCACGAGGCAATCTGGCACACCACACCGCCAAAGGCGCTATGGCGCAGTTCACCCGGCTGCTCGCCGCCGATCTGGGTCCGAAGATCCGGGTCAACGCGATTGCCCCCGCCGCAGTGGAAACGCCGGGCCTGCGCGAAGTGTTCGACCGGCACGCGCCGGGCATGCGGGAAATGATCATCCAGAACATGCGGCTGCGCCGGATGGGCACTACGGACGACGTGGCCTATGCCGCGCTCTATCTGGCCTCGCCTGCGGCAAGCTGGATCACCGGGCTGGTGCTCGATATCGACGGCGGGCGGGTGGACGAGATCGAACAGAAATCTCCCGATCTGTGATGAGCCGCCTGTAAAGTTTGCGGAGTCCGGCATGAGCATGGGCGACTGGCATATAAGTAGCACTAGCCAAGCCCGGATAATTACTCCAATGCGCTAGCGCTTTGTCCAACCGCTCGGACGGTGCCGGCCGCCAGGAGAGTTTTGCATGAATTCCTATCTGGGTGAGGTTCGTGTCCATTGGCGCGCGCTGGCATCGGCGGTGATCGGCCTGTCCAGCGGCCTGATCATGATCAGCTATGTGATCGGCATCATGGGGCAATACCTTGTCGCCGAATTCCATTGGCCCAAGGAAGATATGGCGCTGGTGGGCGTCCTGGCACTCTCCGCGGTATTCCTGATCCCTTTTATCGGCCGGTCCGCCGATGTTTTCGGAGTGCGCAACACCGCCATGATCGGCGTGATCGCCGCGCCGATCTCATTCCTGATGCTCAGCCGCATCTCGACCTTGACCGAATATGCGATCATGTATGCGATCCAGGCCGGCATCCTCGCGACGACGACGCCGCCGGTCTATAACCGGATCGTGGTCCAGTGTTTCAAGCGCTCGACCGGGCTGGCGCTCGGTGTCTGCGCGGCATGCCCGGCCCTGGTGATCGCCCTGGGCGGGCCGTTTCTCAACAACTATGTTGCCGATCACGGGTGGCGGGCCGGCTATGTCGCGATGGCGATTGTCACGGCGATTGGCGGGGTGACTGCCCTGCTCCTGCTCCCGCCGGAACTGCGCTCCTTCGCACCGACGAAGAAGGCCAAGCAGAAGCGCGCAAAGGAAGACTATGCCCTGATCTTTCGCTCGGGCACATTCTGGATCATCGCATTCGGAGTGCTGCTCTGCACCTTGCCCAATTCGATCATGCAGAGCCAGCTTGCCCTGATCCTTTCGGAAAACGGTGCCTCGGGCAAATCGGCATCGCTGATGATTTCGGCCTATGCCTCTGGCATGATCACCGGCCGGCTGCTCAGCGGCATTGCGCTCGATCGCTTCCCGGCAAAATACATCGCAACTGCCAGCATCGCCATGGCGGGGATAGGACTGTTGACCCTCGCCTCGGGGTTCGATTCGCGCCCGGCGGTTTTCGCGGCGGTTCTGATTTCCGGGCTTTCCTTCGGGGCCGAAAGCGATGTCATCGCCTATATCATCGTCAGCAATTTCGGCGCCCGCATCTACAGCACGGTTCACAGCATCACCGCCACCGGAACGGCAATCGCATCCGTAATCGGCGCCGTTTTGCTGACCGTGCTACTCAAGAAATTCGGCGTTTACTCACCGTTCCTTGGCGTGACCGGCTGCATCGCGATTGGCGCCAGCATGCTGTTCCTGCTGCTTCCGCGTCACCCCAAGGTCATCGACGAACATGTGATCGATGATCGCCTGGCCGAGGAACCCCCGGCCTGAGACGCCGCCAGAGCCAGATTACTGGCGTGCCGCAAATCTGCCTGCCGAATCCTCGAAATGGCGGCGCGGATTATCGATCTGCATCATGTCGATCTCGCGCTCACTGACCCCGGCTTCCAGTAGCGCGGGCACTGCAACTTGCGGAACATAGCAATAGCTGTGCTCAGGAAAACGCGCTGCCCGGTGCGCTTCGGTCGGGAAGAAATCGCTCCAGCACCAGCAATCGTGCGACAGAGTCAGACGGTCGCCATAGCCGCGCCTGACCAGCTCGGCGATTGTCGCAACGCGATCAGCGAGCGGCAGGTTCTCGTTCATCCCGAAGCGGTCCATGCCCAGGATCGAGCCTTCGTCGGCCAAGCGCATGAGGTAGTCGATATCGGTCGAATCCCCGCAATGGCCGATGATGACATCGCGCAGATCGACCCCTTCCTCCTTGAGCACGCGCTGCGCCACCAGGCCCGTTCCATGGCGCGCGGCGGTGTGAACGCTGATCGGCGCGCCGGTCCTGACGTTGGCCTGTCCGACCGCACGCAGAACGCGCTCGACGCCCGGCTTCAGCCCGGGCGCGTCGATCGCGCATTTGAGCAGGCCGGCCTTGATGTCGGTGCGGTTCACGCCTTCGACGATATCGCCCACGAACAGGTCGGGCAGCGGATCGGGCTCGTCGAACATCAGTCCGGGGGCCCGCTGGGCGAGCTGCTTGGGCAGCACATCAAAGGTGTAGCACCCGGTTGCGACAATGATGTTGACCTCGGTGCGCTTTGCCACTTCGGCAATGCGCGGCACATCGCGGCCCAGACCGAGGACGGTCAAGTCCATGATTGTGTCGACCCCGTGGCGCTTGAGCTCGTCCAGCCGCCGGGCAGCCTCGGCAATCTGTTCTTCCTCGTTGAAATCGGGCCGGTAGTTGAGCGTGTATTCCATATCCATGCAGAACACATGCTCGTGGACCAGCACCCGCCCCAACCCGCTCGAATCGATCGGGCCTCTGGCAGTCTGGACTTGAGTCATGCTGCTTCTCCCGCTCGCCCCCCGCTAGACCTGCGCCAGCGCGGCGACAATGCATTTGCGGGAAGGGCAGTTCAAGCGCCAATGCGCCGGGGCAAATTCCCCTAACAGCCTTCCTGTTTGTACGAGTATCGCCGACGATTGCAGGTTAACCCGGTGGCCGCCTTGTCTTAGAGCGGGCATGCAGCCGCTTCACGCAAAACGGAACATCAGTATGACGACAACGACTAAGCCGGAAATCTCGCTTGAAGGCAAAGTCGCGCTGGTAACTGGCGGCGGCGGCGGCATCGGGCGGGCGGCGGCGCTGTCGCTCGCCGCAGCGGGGGCGGACGTGGCGATCCTCGAGCTCGTTCCCGAACGCTGCGACGAGATGGTCGCACTGATCGAGGGCATGGGCCGCCGCGCGAAGGCAATCATGGCCAATGTCATGGACCGG
>JAHFPT010000248.1 GCA_023266625.1 Novosphingobium sp.
GGGCACATGCGCCAGCCGGTTGCGATAGTCCTTGCACTGCGCGGTGGCACTATCGAGCAGGCGGCAGGCGACATTGGTGAAATGCACCTCGCCGGTATCCTCGTCCTCCAGCTTGTGCAGGCAGCACTGGCCGCAGCCATCGCACAGCGCCTCCCAATGCTCGCGGGAGAGCGATTCGAGCGGCTGCTCCCAGAACTTCGGTGCAGGCGTCACTTCACCCATTTCGCCAACTCCACTGCTACCGCTTCCGGGCCCTGATCCACCGGTAGCATGGCAATCGGCTCGCCCTGACGGCCCATCAGATAAGCAATGCGGCTGTGGTCCATCAGATAACCGCCAGTGGTCGCCTTGCCCCTGGCATAATAGACCGCGAAGGCTTTGGCGGCGGTATCGACCTGGGACGGGGTGCCGGTCAGCCCGAGCAAGCGCGGCGAGAAGGCGGCGGCGAATTCGCCGACAATCTGCGGGGTGTCACGCGCCGGGTCGATGGTGATGAACAGCGGCTGGAGCTGCGCCGCCAGCTTCGGCTCGGCCTTCGCGAAGCGGGCATAGCCCTGCATCATCACGCCCACATCCAGCGGGCAGGCATCGGGGCAGAAGCTGTAGCCGAAATAAACAATACGGTATTGGCCGGCAAAATCGGCCCAGCGCACGGTCCGCCCGGTCTTATCCGCCAGCGTGAACGGCCCGCCGATCGCAGCACCTTCCAGTGGCGGGCGCTCGGCTGGAGGCTGACCTCTACATCCCGCGATTGTCATGGCCAGTAATGTGGCGGCAAGAATGCGTAGGGATTTGCGGTTGCTGAGGGACATGGCGGAGCGGTTCATGCTCTGCTAAACTGGCCTGCGCAAGGGGAGTCCCAAACGTAATATGGGGGCGAACCAGCGCCCGCAGCAGGAGTTTTACCGGGTGGCAAGGAAAGCAGGCATGGTTCGAATCTTCGCGCGGGTGATGGCTCCGCTGCTGGCGGCAATGCTGTTGGCCGTGTCTTTCGTTTCTGGCCCAGCCCAGGCGCAATTCTCGAAGAGCTACAAATTTCTCGAAGCAGTCCGCAAGAAGGACGGCGGGGTGGTGCAGGATGCGCTCAACGAGCCCGGCTCGCAAATCGTCAACACCCGCGATTCGACCAGCGGCGAGACGGCGCTGCATATCGTCACAGCGCGGCGCGATCTCACCTGGATGAGCTTCCTCATCGGCAAGGGCGCGAACGTCGATGCCCATGACGGACGCGGCACCACGCCGCTGCAACTGGCGGTGACACTCGGCTTTCCCGAGGGCGTCGAGCTGCTGGTCAGCCAGAGGGCGCGGATCGACGAGCCCAATTCGGCGGGCGAGACGCCGCTGATCTCCGCCGTTCACCGCCACGATACCGGGCTGGTGCGGCTGCTGCTCAAGGCCGGGGCCGATCCCGACCGGGCGGACAATTCGGGCCGTTCGGCGCGTGACTATGCCCTGCTCAACGGGCGGACCAGCGCGCTGGTCAGCGAGATCGAGAACAACGCCAAGCCCCACAGCCAGCGCACCGGTCCGCAGCGCTCCTACGGCCCGGCACTCTGACGGCGATGGCTCCCGAGTCCAACTTCACCCCGGACCTTACGCTGGGCGAAATGCGCCTGGTGCTGGCAGAGGCGATTGCCGATGCGGCAGTGTTCGACGGCTGGAGCGCAGCGGCAGTGGCAGCAGCTGCGCAAGAGCACGGGATCGACCCCAAGATTGCCGCTCTCGCCTTTTCCGGTGGGGCGATGGCGATGATCGCGGCCTGGATTGGCTCGGTCGATGCAGCGATGGAAGCTGCCTTCGCCGGGAATGCGCTGGCGAATGCACCAATCCGCGAGCGTATCCGCCGCCTGGTAACTTTTCGCCTCGATGCACTGACGGGCCGCGAAGAGGCGCTGCGCCGGGCGCTGGCGATCATGGCGATGCCGCAGAACGCTGCTGCCGCGATGCGGCTCGGCTGGGCCAGTGCCGATGCCATGTGGCACCTTGCGGGCGACACTGCGAGTGACTTCAACCACTACAGCAAGCGCACTATCCTCGCGGGCATCTATGCCGCGACACTGGCGGTGTTCGCCAATGACGAGAGCCCGGACAAGGCCGAAACGCATGGCTTCCTCGACCGGCGGATCGAAGGGGTGATGCGCTTCGAAAAGGCCAAGGCGCAGTTGCTGCTGCCGAACGAGCAGCGCTTCAGCCTGGCGCGGTTTCTCGGGCGATTGCGCTATCCGGCGGTTTAGGTTGCCAGGCGAGTTGACTGAAACAGAAACTCAAAAATCCGCTCATCCTGAGCCTGTCGAAGGACCCTCGTGCGCCCGTTACCTATGCGTAACAACCGGGTGGTTGGGCTACGCCCGCCTTCGGCTCGACAAGCTCAGCATGAGCGGGTCTGGTAAGGATTCGGGCTAGTTCGACCTAAGTGACCACCCGACCGCCATTCACGCCAAGCGTCTGCCCCGTCACATAGCCCGCCCCTTCGGAGCAGAGATAGGCACAGGCATTGGCGATGTCATTCGGCTCGCCCAGGCGGCGGACCGGGACGGTGCTCAGCAGCACTTCGGTCGGAATCTGGAACTTGTCGCGGTTGGCCTCCGACATGATCGTGCCCATCACCGAGCCGGGCGGGATATTGTTCACCGTGATACCCAGCGGCCCGAGCTCCTGCGCCAGGCTGCGGGTCAGGGTGACGATCGCGCCCTTCGATGCGGAATAGGTCGGCATCTTGACCGCGCCGGTCTGCGCGCTCGACGAGGAGATGTTGACGATGCGGCCCCAATGCGCCGCCTTCATGTCGGGCAGCACTTCCTGCGTGACGATGAAAGTGCCTTTGACGTTCACCGCAAAGACGAAGTCCCACAGCGCGTCGGTGGTTTCCTCGAACGGGGTGAAATCGGTGACCCCGGCGTTGTTGACGACGATGGTGATCGGGCCGAGCTCGGCGCGCAGCTTGGCCAGCGCGGCCTGCACCTGATCGCGCTTGGAAACATCCGCGCCCACCGCCATGGCGATGCCGCCCGCCGCCTTGATCGCCGCAACTGTATCGGCGCAGCGCGCTTCGTCGAGATCGAGCACACCGATGGCAATACCATCCTGCGCCAGCCGCTTGGCGCAAGCCGCGCCGATGCCGGCCGCCGCGCCGGTGACCAGGGCAACTTTTACAGACATCATCAAATCTCCCAGGAGTTATGTATTGGCTGCGCCATTAGCGAGAATATGCCCGCCGGTAACCCAGCTTGCTTCCGGCGAAGCGAGAAAAGCGACCACGGCGGCGATTTCCTCTGCCTGGCCGATGCGCTTGAACGGCGAGGCGTTCTCGAAAAACGTGCGGTACTCGGGCGAGCCATCCATCATCCCCGGGCTGGTGGCGCCTGGGATCACGGTGTTGACGGTGATATTGCGCGCGCCCAGCTCGCGCGCCCAGCTTTCGGTGAAACTTTCGACCGCCTTCTTGACCGCCGAATAGACGCCCGCACCGGCCAGCGGATATTTGGCGACGCTGGAGCTGAAATTGATGATCCTGCCGCCGTCGGGCAGGCGCTTGGCCGCCTCGCTGGCGATATAGAGCGGCCCGAGCATGTTGACGCCGACCATCCAGTCGACATCCTCGTCCTTGAGGTCGGCGAGCAGACCGCCGGTGCTGACGCCCGAATTGTTGACGACAATATCGAGACGTCCCGGATTGGTGTCGATCGCCGCGAACAATGCCTGTACTTCCAGGCGCTTGGCGATATCGGCCTGATAGGCCGCCGCCGTGCCGCCCATCGCCTCGATATCGGCGACAGTCTGTTCGGCCCCGGCCTTGCTGTGCGCATAATGGGCAACGATGCTGGCCCCGTCGCGCGCCAGTCGCAGCGCAATCTCGCGCCCGATCCCGCGACCTGCGCCAGTGACGAGTGCTACTTTGCCGGTGAGGGGTTGATTGGGCATTTCATCTCTCCATTAAAGCCCCTCCCCTTCAGGGGAGGGGTTGGGGTGGGGCCTGTCTGCTAGGCGACATGTTGCCGAACCGCCCCACCCCGCTGCGACTAGGCGGCAAAGCCGCCAAGTCTCGCTGCCCCTCCCCTGAAGGGGAGGGGCGTAATCACGCATCCCCCTGCACGAATTCCATGAATTCATTATAGGCCTGCTGGCTTCCCGCACAGGTAATCTTGTCGTCGCCGCCTTCGTTCTCGGCAAACCGCCTGATGGTTTTGCCGACGCGTGGGCTCTTCCAGCCGCAATCGCAGTCCTCGTTCCAGTGGATCGTCACCTCGTCGCCGCTGGTGAAGCCGCCCCAGTAGCTTTGCGGGATCGGGTCGACCAGCACCAGCCGCCCCTTTTGAACGCCCTCGCGCGGCAGACAGCCGCCCTCGGCATCCATCAGCAGCGGCACCGAGTAGGGCGGCAAATGGAAGTAGCCCGCCTCGCACAGCGGCGCATTGCCGATACATTCGGAAAAGCCATACTGGTTGCCCATCCGCGGGATGCCAAAGAAGGTCTTGACCTGATCCTCCCAATCGTCGGGCGCGTCCTTGTAGCCCTTCATCCCGCCGCCGCCCATCAGCACCGAGCCGGGCGCGAATTCACAGGTCATGCCCTTGTCGAGCCCGGCCTTGGCGACGCGGTAGAGATCGGAGAAAGTGCCGCCGATCTTGACCCGCTGGCCTTTGAACTGCTGGATCAGCCTGCCGAACCACACCTCCAGATCGCCCTCGCGGCTGCGTCCCTGCGCCAGCATCTGCTGGCGCTGTTCGAGCAGCGCCGGATCGAGGCCAAGGCTGGCGACCTCGCCCTTGTCCTCGGCCGATTGCAACCGGCCCGACAGCGCCATCAGATCGGCAGGAATATGGGTATCGTAGAGCGTGTAATAATGCTCGTCCCCGCCCGCCATCTCGCGGTTGAACAGAGTCATCATCTTGAGCATCGTCTGATAGCCGCCGCGATAGCCGGGGAAGAAAGTCGGCAAATGATTGTCCCAGCAATTCACCCCGCTCGCCGCGAGCGTCACGTTGTAATAGTGGAATTTCCACGGCCCGAATTCGTCGTAGCTGCGCGGCACGAAGCTGAGCTTGCCGGTGGTGCCGCTCGAATAGGTGACCAGCATGCCGAAGGCTTCGAGCCGCCCCAGCCATTCCTCGATGGTCTTGAGCCCGGTCAGGTCGATGCGGGTCAGGTCGTGTGCGGTGAGCTTACCGAGCCACTGGGTCAGCTTGGCAAAATCGCGGTTCTCGATGATCTGGATCGGGTAATTCTTGAGCACGCGGTGATCGAAGCAGACGGGCAAGATGTCTTCGATCTTGTCGATGGTATCGACGCCTTGGCGGTCGGCCAGTTTCGTCAATGCGGGGATCCGGTCGCGCAGCCGGTGAAAATTGATCCGCACCGCCTCCAGTTGCAGTTTCTCACGCTCCTCGCGCGGGATCGCCATGAGATCGTCCCAGCTGCGATAGGCCCAGGCGGCGGGATTGTCGGGCAGGAGCGAAATGGCCATCGGGAATCCTCTCGGCGTGTTTTGCTGATCACTTTGTTAGCAACCGGGGCCAAGCAGGTCAATCGCGCCGTTTAATTAGGGACTGTCCCTATTAATTCATATAAATGGGCGGTCCGCCCTCGCCCGCGACCTCAGACCGCGATATTATACAGCTTGGCCGAGTTCAAACTCAGCACCCTGGCGCGTTCTTCATAGGTAAAGCCCTCAAGCCGACCTTCGAGATTATCGAACGGATAGAGCGAGGTCGGATGCGGGAAGTCGGTTTCGAACAGGCAGTTGTCGATGCCGACCTGGCGGACCATGTCGGCCAGATGCGGTCCCTGCTCGAACCAGAAGCAGGCGTAAAAATTGCTCTGGAAATATTCCGACGGTTTCTTGTTGAAGCTCTTGGTCTCGGCGATTTCCTTGAGCTGGTAATCCAGCGCCTGCATCAGGAAGGGCACCCAGCCGATGCCGCTTTCAACCGAGACGAATTTGAGCTTTTCAAACCGGTCGAGAATGCCGCTGTAGATCAGGTTAGATACAACCTTGCCGTTGTTGAAGAACACCATCGCGCCCTGGATGCCCGAGTAGAGATCGCGGGTCAGCGAGGGCCAGCCTTGCGTGCCCATCCAGTCGATCGTGGTTTCCGACGCGCCGATGTGGAAGTTGACCGGAATGCTCTTGTCCTCGCAGACTTCCCACAAGGGATACCAGTGCTCGGTGCCGAGATCGGGGATCATCTGGCCATCCGCGCCCTTGGTCATATGCGGGTCGGAATTGATGTTGATGCCCCGCAGGCCCATGTCGGCGCAGCGCGCGGTTTCCTTGATCGCCTCCTTGACGTCCCACCACGGCAGCAGCGCCATCGGGAACAGACGCTGGCCGCTTTCTTCCTGAATTTCGGCCATGGCGTCGTTATAGATCTGGGTGGTGATCAGCCGCAGTTCGGGATCGACCTTGGCCGAAGCCTGGCCGCCAAAGCCGAGAATGTTGGGATAGACGATCTGCGCATAGATGCCGTTCTCGTCCATCACCGCGAGGCGTTCCTTGACCGAGCTCGAGCCTAGGTGGACTTCCTCGAACTGGACCTTGAGGAAGCGGTCGAGATCGCGGATCT
>JAHFPT010000065.1 GCA_023266625.1 Novosphingobium sp.
AACTCAAAGAGTTCAAGCGTATCGCCATGCGTGCATGCAAAACCGATCAGAGCTTCGAGGCATTGATCCACCTCTGCTCAGCTGTCATAAACTCACGATGAATCTCAACAGACCCTAGAGAAAATTCACATGAGAAGAATATATCAACGCCACGAATCAACCTTCCGGCGATGTTGTCGGATGCATGCCCGTCAGCACTCAGGACCCAGATTTGAGGCTGTATCTTGCGGAGAAATGCATGATTGAACTTAGCACTCCCAATGGCCTGAGCGCGCAAGTGCCGGAAAACGAGTCAGAAGATCCCTCACCGCATTTTACGATCAAGGATCTGGCCGGTATCCAGGCTTATTACGAAGCAAACGGATATGTCGTGGTGAACGGCCTGCTTGATCCATCAACATGCGATGAGATGCGAGCGCTGTGGAACGACGAAATAAAGCCATCGACACATCCAATCTACCGCCAGGAAACTTCGAGGCTGGAACTCAATCGCTTCAACGACCGGGGTTGGGTTATGAATCCGATCCTCAACCCGCAAAGCGTCGATCCGCGGCAATTCCCCCGGTTCCGCAAGGCGGCGCGCGAACAAGTTCTGAACTCGTCCGGATATGCAAGCATCCTTCAGCATATCTTCGGAGAACGTCCCAAAGTCGTGCAGGCCATGTATTTTGAAGGAAATAGCGAAACGTGGGAACATCAGGACAGTTATTATCTCGACTCTGAGCACATTGGATCACTTATGGGAGTTTGGTTCGCGCTCGAAGATATCGGACCGAAGGCGGGACGCTTCTTTGTGTGCCCCAAGTCACATTTGTTCAACTGGCCCAAGCGAAGCCTGAAAAACAATGTCGTGGACGCACACGTTCCCTTTATCCAAAGTGTCGTTCAAACGTTCCTGCACTCCGACTCAGTGATTCATAGCCCCGCGCTCAGGAAAGGCGATGCCGTCATATGGAATGCATGTACGATTCATGGTTCGCTCGGCACCCAGGATGAGGCCCGTTCCAGGTCTTCCGTTACATGCCATGTAATTCCCGCGTCGCATAGATTCCTCAGGCTGCACCATAGTGTCGTCGATGTCCCCACAGAAGACATGGGTAATGTCTTGCTTCATGCGCCGAAAGATCTTGCGCAAGCGCGATACCGTGCGATCAAATGGTGTGAAACGACTTTCCCAAGGCTATTCTGGGCTTTAAAAAAGAGGCTCCGTCGCATTGAGATTCGCTTTGAAATGCTCTTCGGATAGTTGTGAAGCGTCCCGGGTATTACGGATGGTCGCGCCCTGGGTCAGGCAAACAATTGAGTGAGAAGTGCCATGAGCGAACCATCAAGGTCGAGGCCGCCAGTTCCGGCAAGCGTCAGCGAGGAAGCGCAGGCGTTCCTGAAGATTGCGCCGTTTCCGGCGGGGCCGAAGCCCGAGTTGGACGACATCGACGGGTGGGTTCGCCGCGTCGACGAGGTTAACCGACAGATCGCCGCACGATACGCCAGGACCCCCTGTCCGGTCGACACGGAAGCGCGCGACATCGGCGGGGTAACCACATACATCGCTTGCGGGCCGGGCGTCGCGAATGACGATACCGCGCCGATCTACATCGATGTGCATGGCGGCGGCCTGATGAACGGCGGCGGTCCGCTGTGCGGTCATCTCGCCGGTGTCAGGGCAATGGACACGGGCATGATCATGTGGGCGCCGGATTATCGGATGCCGCCCCGCAATCCCTATCCCGCTGCGCTCGACGATTGCATTGCCGTCTACCGCGCCGCTCTCGACCAGCGCTCATCAGAGGATATCTTCGTCGGTGGGGGATCCGCTGGCGGGAACCTTGCCGCGGCGCTACTGGTTCGCGCCAAGGTTGAAGGTCTGCCAATGCCCGCGGGACTGCTGCTACTCTCACCCGAGGTCGATCTTACCGAATCTGGCGACACCTTTCAGACGCTCCTCGGCATCGACAACGTTCTGACCGGTTCACTGGCAATATCCATCCAGCTTTACGCCAACGGGCACGACCTCTCGCACCCCTATCTGTCGCCGCTGTTCGGCGATCTCCAAGGCTTTCCCCCCACGTTCCTGCAATCGGGAACCCGGGACCTGTTTCTGTCCAACACGGTAAGAATGCACCGCAAGTTGCTGGCAGCCGGCGTGGAGACGGAGCTGCACATCTTCGAGGCGATGCCGCATAGTGGCTTCGGCGGAGGCGCGCCCGAAGACAAGGAGGTTAGACGCGCGGTTCGGCGCTTTCTCGACAAACATCGGCGCCGTCCGAGCGATCGCTGAGCGGGCCGTTTCAGTTTACCCGATCAGCTTCGCTCGTGCGTGCGGCAAGTGCATAGTGCACGATCGCCCAAGCGAGCATTATGCAGGAGATGAACAGCGCATACCGCAGGCTTTCCCGACCGTAAGTCGGGGCAAGCAGATCACTGACCGTTCCGATCAGAAACGGACCCAGGCCCTGGCCCAGCAGTGCCGTGGCGAAAAGCACCAGCGCGATCGCGGTGGCGCGGCGATGCGGCTCGGCGAAAGACTGGACCGTCGCGATAGCAACCCCGCCGCTGATGGAGCCCAGGAACTGGGAGAACGTCTTCAGGACAAGCACCGTCCAGGCAGTGCGGCTGAGGAACATCAGGATAAACACCGGCAATGACATCGCCATGGTGACAGCCGGCAGCCACAGTTCCCAGCGGCGATCACGCGCCGATAGCCAGGTGACCAGAAACCCGCCGAGCAGTAGCCCGCTCACCGCGCCCACCAGCAGCGCAAGGCCCGACCATGCCCCGACTTCGACCATGCTCATGTTGAAGCTGCGCATGAGGTAACTGGGCAGCCATTGCATGACCCCCGTCGTACATACAGTGCCCAACGAATAGCCCAGGAGGAGATGTACGAATGAGCGGCGGCGGAGCAGGACGGCCAACGCACGCCGCGTCGGCTCGCGCGTCTCGCGCGCCGTCTGGGCGCTGCGGGGATCCCGCACGGTCAGGGCCAGGAGAAACGCCAGGGGCAGGCCCGAGATCGCGATGGCCTGAAGCGAAACGCGCCAGCCATATTGCTGGCCCAGCATGCCGACTATCAGCAGGCCGGCGCTCCCCCCCACCACCGCTCCGCTCTGGAAGATGCTCACCGCAATTGCCCGCCGTTCGCGCGGGAACATTTCGCCGATGAGCGATTGCGCGGCGGGAAGGCACCCCGCTTCGCCTACCCCGACGCCCATGCGGAGGATGAACAATTGCGAAAAATTGCGCGCCATGCCGCTGGCCGCCGTCATCAGGCTCCACAGCGCAAGGCATATCGCCAGCAGGCGGGTCCGGGACGAACGATCGGCGATGCGGGCCAGAGGGATGGCCAGCGTCGAGTAGAACAGGGCAAATGCAAGGCCGAGCAGCAAACCGAGCTGCTGATCGGTAAGGTGCAGTTCAACCTTGATCTGCTCCTGCAGCAGGGACAGCGCCATGCGATCGAGCGCGGCAAACAGGTTCGCGCCGAAGAGTAGCGCCAGCACATACCAGCTTGTCAGGGAAACGGATGGCCGGGGAGGAAAGACCGGCAAAGCGTCGATGCGCGCTTCGGGCTGGGTATTCGTGTTCAAGCCGGGATCATTCATGTCTTGCCTTCCCGCGCCGAAGTATCGGCAGTTTTTTGCCACATCGCCGGTCTTCTCAGCATGGCGCAGCACCTTGAGCTTGCGCTGAATGTCGCGGTCTTCCTTGGTCATTGGATCCATCCTTCTGGCTGCCAGTCAGCAGCATGAAGGATGTCCCACGAGTCCGTACAGTCCTACACGCCCCTTCTCGTTAGGGGAGGGGCTTTATTCTGCTCAGCCGCCGCCCCACCATTTCTCGCTGAAGCGGCGAATCTCGGCGTCGAGTTCCGCTTCCTCGGGCGTTCCGCCGCCGAAGAAGCCTTGCGCTGCCGCTTCCAATATGTGCAGTTCCGCCGGCACACACGCTAGGAGATTGCCGAAGCGGTCGGCAGGCATATCGATGCATTTCGTCATCGCCTGCCCAAACAGCGCAAACCCTGGCTGGCCGAGGATCGCCGCATGTCGCTGTTTTGCGCCGCCGCAGAAATACTTGATCAGTTACCCCTGAACACCCCGCCGAATGCGGCTCCTACAATGATCACTAACCATATAATATACATAGACTTTATCTACTATCTATGTCAGCCCCAACCGTAAACTCTACAAAGCGCCGGACGCTGCAGATCGAGTCAGAGCTTGGCCAGATAATCAAAGCTCTTCCGCGCCGACTCTATGGGCGGTGCTGTAAAGGGCGGCTCCTGTTCGATCGCGAAGTGGCGCACACCGCACTCTACTGCTGCGGGCAGGACTACCGGCCAGTCGATGACGCCGGACCCGACTTCCGGCGTCTCGGTGCGCAGGACCGTGTTGGCCTTGTGTCGAGGCGCCAGATCCTTGACGTGCATCAGGCGGAAGCGGCCGCGGTTTGCCTTGAGTATTTCGGCCGGATCGCGACCTGCCGCTGCGACCCATCCCGCATCCATCTCAAAGCTGACGAGCGCGGGATCGGTATTCTGCAAGAGTATTGTCAGCCCGTCGGTGTCTCCATAGCGGGCAAATTCCGCATTGTGATTGTGGTAGGCAAATCTCAGGCCGTGGCGGCGAAATTCGGCCCCGTGCCGATTCAGGGTGTCAGCCGTTCGATGCCAGTGATCGGCAGTAAGCCGCTCCAGCGCCCGCGCTATCATCCGGCCGGGCGGCTCAGCGGTGGCCACATTCCCGCCGGCATCCTCCGGCAGAGGGAAGAGCGAGCATGTCAAATATTCTGCTCCGACCGCGTGCACCGCGCTGGCAACTGCACCCCTGTCGGTTTGCAGGCTCATGCGGCCGGATATTGGCATCGGCAGAATGAGCACATTTGTGCACCGCAGCCGGTTGCGATCCAGAGCCCGCCTCAGGTCAGCAGTGGGGTGGACACCGATATCGGTTTCGACCTCCCGGAAGCCGATCCTGGCTACTGCTTCAAGCGCGCCATCGGGATCCTTGGCATAGAATTCGCCAAGCATGTAAAGGCTGATCCCCAGGGCATGGCCCCCCGGGCCAAACATCTTTCGTCGCGTGAGCGCCGAGCCGGGTGCCGGACAGAAGATCGCGAGAGTAGTCAGCATGCCCGCAGTCATGGCCGCCCGCCTGGACATGTGGCCGATGGGCCGACGATCCGATTGCTTGGCCCGATGCATTTGCGCATGCCTTCCCATAAATACAGTCGGTAACAGGCTAACTGCCGTTCGGCGACCAGTGGATGTGAGGCCCGCCGAGTGGCCGTGATGGCTTGTATTGATAGTTGTCGTTGGTCTCGCGCCGCAGGGCATCGAGGCGTGCTTTCAATTGCAGGGTAAGCGCCTGGTATTCTGCCTGACCGTAGAGGTTGCGGTCTTCGTTGGGATCCTGAGTGAGATCGTAAAGTTCGAACTCCTCAGGGTCGAGAAAGAAGTGAATCAGCTTGTAGCGTTCGGTTCTGACCCCGCGATGGGGCCGGACATTCTCGAAGCCAGGGTATTCATAATATTCATAAAGCCAGTCCTTGCGCCAATCGGTCACCGGCCTGCCCTTCGCAAGATTGAGAAAGCTTCGGCCTTGCATAGATGGCGCCGCCCTCAGGCCGGCAATCTCCAGCAGGGTCGGGGCCGCATCTATATTGACCACGGGTAACGCCGGCAGGCACATGCCCAGGCCAGCGCACGATCATCGGAATACGGATCGACGGCTCGTACATCAGGCGTTTGTCATAGAAGGTGTGCTCGCCAAGGAAAAAGCCATGGTCAGAGCTGAGCAGAATAGCAGTCTCGTCCAGGGTGCCCTTGCGGGCCAGCACGTCCATCACCCGCCCAACGTCTTCATCGTTGGATTGGACACCCGCGTAGTGATCCTTGACCAGTTCCTCTAGCGATCGCGGATCATCGACGAAGACTGCGGTGGTCCCGATCTTGTTGGTGGCCGTCCTTACGGCCTGCGAACGGTCGGGATAGTTCTTCTGGTCTTCGTCGAAATTTTCAGGAACCGGGATAGCTGTGCCGTTAAAATCGTTGAGCATCCGTCTCGGACGGTAGAAGGGCGAATGGGGCGAATGGGGCGCATAGAACCATAGAAACAGCGCAAACGGCTTTTCTGCGTTGCGACCCGTAAGCCAGTCCACGGCCTTGTCGGTGAGGAGGTCATCGACGTAGCGATTGTACGGCTTTGGCTCTCCGTATTGGGAGTCGCGGCCTTCGATAACTTTGGGGTGCAGGTAGTCGGCCTGACCCTTGAACCCAAAGTAATAGTCCCATTTGTGATCGAGCAAGGCTCCACCGACATGCGACTTGCCGATGAACGCCGTTTCATAGCCGGCCTCGCACAACAGATCGGTGACGAGCGGGAAACCCGGCTTGACGGTATCGTCGTCGTTGGTTGTGGCCCCCGTCGTATGGGAATAGGCTCCGGTGAGGAAGCTGGCCCGCGACGGCAGGCAAAGCGCGTTGGTGCAGAAGCCGTTGCGGAACACCGCACCTTCCCGGGCGAGGCGATCCATGTGCGGCGTTTTGAGCATGGCGTTGCCGGCAAAGCCGAACTCGTCGTGGCGAAGGCCCTCTCCCAGGAAAAACACGATGTTTGGTCGCCGCGCGCGCTGGTGGACTGTCGATCCGTTTGCCGCGCTTGTCCCGATGGCAGCCGTCGCGCCTGCAATTACCGCGAGCAATTCGCGCCGCGATACATCCCAACCAGACATCGCAACCTCCCTTTGGGGCTATGCAGTTTCGCAAACCGGGCATACCCACATCGCTGCCTATTCACTAAGTCCAAAAGACAACGTTGTCTAACGCAACGCGCTAGATAATGATGCGGACGATACCACCCATGCAACTCCCGACGAGTGATCGCCCATGACTCTATCCAATGTCGATAAATCGCAGGCTGATATTTACGCAGGCATGGTTCTGATCCCCGGAGCCATCTTCGCGATGGGTTCGGAGCGTTTCTATCCCGAAGAGGCTCCGGTTCGCCGGGTGAGCGTCGATCCCTTCTGGATCGACGAGACGCCGGTCACCAACCGGCAGTTTGCCCGGTTTGTTGAGGAGACGGGCCATGTCACGCTCGCCGAAATCGCGCCCGATCCGAAAGACTATCCTGGCATGCTGCCTGGCATGGACCGCGCCGGATCGCTGGTATTTCACAAGACGCGCGGTCCGGTCGACACCGGCAATCCCGGCAACTGGTGGCGCTTCGAGTTCGGGGCCGACTGGCGCCATCCGCTCGGACCGGGCAGCTCGCTCGACGGCATCGAAAACCACCCGGTTGTTCATGTCGCCTATGCCGATGCAGAAGCCTATGCCAGATGGGCGGGCAAGAAACTTCCCACAGAGGCCGAATTCGAATATGCCGCACGCGGCGGGTTGGACAACATGGACTATGCCTGGGGCGACGTGCTGGCTCCCGGCGGGCAGATGATGGCAAATTACTGGCAGGGATTGTTTCCCTTTGCCAACCAGTGCCTTGACGGTTGGGAGCGAAGCTCGCCGGTCAAGAGCTTTCCGGCCAATGGCTTCGGTCTCTATGACATGATCGGCAATGTATGGGAATGGACGCAGGACTGGTGGTCACAAGCCAGTCCAGCGAAGAAGCAACACAAGGCTTCCTGCTGTGTGCTCAGCAATCCGCGCGGCGGCTCGATCAAGGCCAGCTTCGACCCTAGCCAGCCCCAGGTGCGCATTGGCCGCAAGGTGCTGAAGGGTGGTTCACATCTGTGTGCTGAAAACTATTGCCAGCGCTACCGCCCGGCCGCGCGCCACCCGGAGATGATCGACACGTCAACAAACCACATAGGCTTTCGCTGCGTTATGCGGGGGGGATAAGGTCAAACGGAAAGGCCGGCGGTTTCCCGCCGACCTGACGCGCAATTCAACAGCGTTGTTTCAGAAAGTTCGTTGTCAGCCAATTTGCGCCGAGGCGGCCCAGACCCTAGTATGAAGCCGAGCCAGTCAGGCTCTGTCCAAAGATTTTGGAGTCTCCACTCTTCCATGCCCCTTCCGGAAATTGGCAAGCGACCAACCATCAAGGACGTAGCGCGATTGGCGAGCGTTTCGTTCAAGACCGTGTCACGCGTCGTGAACGGCGAACCCAACGTTCGCGCCGATACCCGTGCCGCAGTGGTCAGTGCGATGGAATCGCTGGGCTATTCCCCTAACGTTGCCGCGCGCGGGTTGGCCAGTCGGCGCTCGTTTCTCATCGGGTTGCTCGTCTGGTCCGCTCAGTCGGACTACTCGGTGGCGCTGCAAGCGGGCGCGCAGCAGCGATGCCGGGCACTTGGCTATCACCTTGTCGTCGAGACCATAACACCGGGCGACGAAGTGCAGATAGTGGACCGGCTGTGCGCGCTCGGCGTCGACGGTGTTATCGTAACAGCGCCGCATCCAAGCGACGGACGACTGGTCGAATGCCTGCGCGCGGCAGGGTTGCGCCATGTTCTGATTTCTCCGGGGGGCTTAACCGCAATTGCGCCGTCGGTGGACATGGACGAAGAAGCGGCCGGATTTGAGATGACTCGCTATCTCATCGAGTTGGGGCATCGGCGCATCGCTTTCGTTGGTGCGATCGGAATTCCTGCGGCCGCAGGCAGGCACGCTGGTTACCTTGCGGCGCTTCGCGAGGCCGGCCTGTCGGTGCATCCTGGCTGCGACGCGGAATGTGAGCGCGGCTTTCGTCCGGTCCTTAAATGGGCCGACCGATTGCTGAACACACCGCAGCGTCCTACGGCGATCTTCGCCTGGAACGACATCGCGGCGCTTGCCGTTATGATGACCGCAACACGCAAGGGGCTGCGGATTCCAGCTCAGCTCTCGGTAGCGGGCTTTGACGACATAGCTGCCGCCTCTTTCATCTGGCCCGGCCTGACCACCATTCGTCAGCCGCTGGCAGAGATGGCAGAGGCCGGAGTCGACATGCTGGTCACGAAACAGCCCCCCGACAGGCCGCCCCACCTCTTTTTCCCCTTCGAGCTCATCAAAAGGGAATCGACGGCACCACCATCGCTTTAGCCGGGGCATGCCCAAGAAGCCAATTGACAACGTTGCCATAGGTGGGCACTTTCTGGGCGCCGACAGCAAAAGTGCTTGGGGGTTTGGTCAGAGGGAGAAGCTTGAAGATGTGCGCAATCGATCAAAGCGATCTCTTTGCTCGATATGGCATGAGATTCCACGCTGGCGTCTGGGCTAGTGTCTGGAATTTTTGCCGTCTTAGTCTGGCGACAATGCGAGATCTTTCGTGACAGTCAACCGACGGGCAGTCCTTGGCGGAATTGTTGCCGGGGCATCGGCAGGACTGAGTAAGGCGGCGCAGGCGCTTCCCGTTGAAAGGCCCAATATCCTGTGGGTCGTCAGCGAAGACAACAATCCCTGGATCGGGGCCTATGGCGACCGTCTGGCGCGTACGCCAAACATCGATGCACTGGCCCGCCGGGGAATCCTATACCGCAACGCCTATAGCAACGCTCCGGTGTGCGCGCCCTCACGCTTCAGCATTCTCACTGGTATCTATCCGGAGAGCTGCGCCCCGGGAAATCACATGCGTGCTATCGGCAAAGTGCCCCGCATTTTTCACACTTATCCCGAACTGATGCGCACGGCAGGCTATTTCTGCACCAACAGCGCCAAGACGGACTACAACTGCGATATCGATCTCAAGGCGATTTGGGACGGTCAGGGACTGGCGGCGCACTGGCGCAATAGGCCGAGGGACCAGCCTTTCCTTGCAGTGTTCAATTATGAAACCACGCACGAATCGCAGCTCTTCCGGCTGACCCCGGGGGCCGTTACCGGCGATCAGGTAAAACTGCCAAAGTATCTGCCCGACACGCCGGCTATCCGGGCGGACTATGCCAGCTATTACAATCTCATCGAAAAGATGGATAGCCAGATCGGTGCGCGTCTGGCCGAGCTGGAGGCAGACGGGCTTACCGACGATACCATCGTGTTCTATTATTCCGATAACGGCGGCTCGCTGCCCCGATCGAAACGCTATTGCTACGACGAGGGATTTCGCTGCGCGCTGATTGTCAGCGTTCCGCCCAAGTGGCAGCACCTGGCGCCCGCACCCCAGGGAAGCGTTATCGAAACTCCGGTGAGCTTCATTGACCTGGCCCCCACTCTGCTGTCCATAGCGGGCGTTCGTCCGCCGCCGCAAATGGCGGGAAAGGCGTTTCTCGGCAGCCTTTGCGCGCCTGCGCAGGAATACGCGTTCGGCATGCGCAACCGCATGGACGAACGCATCGATTTTTCTCGCTCGGTAACAGATGGGCGCTGGCGCTATATCCGCAACTACATGCCGCATCGCCCATGGGGGGTGGTGAGCGGGTTCGAATGGCTGCTTAAATCCTATCAGGATTGGGAAAGGCATCATCTGGCGGGCACGCTCACCCCCGAGCAGGAGCGATTCTTCGGCCCCAAGCCTTACGAGGAACTTTACGATATGGCGATGGATCCGGACCAGCTAGACAATCTGATTGGCAATCCGGCGGCCGAAGCGCACACCCTGCACCTCAGCCGCGCGCTCGATGCGCATATGCTGTCGATCCGCGACAACGGATTCATTCCCGAATCCATGACCGGCGAAGGCTGGTTCGAAAGCCACGACAAGCAGCGCTATCCGATCAAACGCCTGATGGTGCTGGGCAAGCAAGCGGCTTCGCGTGATCCGGCTCATCTCCCCGCCCTGGCGGCGGCGCTGGCTGATCCGAACCCCGTCGTCCGCTATTGGGGGGCCACGGGCCTGCTGGTGTTGGGCCCCGCCGCCAAGCATGCCCACGACAAGCTCGATCCGCTGGTGAGCGACCCCGAACTGCTGGTCCGCATCGTTGCCGCCGAAGCGCTAGCGATGGCAGGGCGGCAGGCTGCGGCAATTCAGCTCGGCGAACTGGCCGGGCCACAGCAGATCTGGCAAGTCCGGCTTGCGGCACTGAATTCGCTGACCGCGCTGGGTGAAGCGGCGCGTCCCGCGCTTGCCGCCATCGATGCCGCCGCCGCCGAAGATCAGGAATACCTGCGCAGTGCCGGGCGATATCTGTCGGCCGTCCTGCATGGCAATTATCAGCCCGGCTATCCGGTGTTCCAGTTCGACCGCATGATGAAAGCCTTCGGGCAACCCCAGGCCCACCGGTCTCCATAATGCCGCTTGGACAGGCGTCGGGCCCGTCGTCCTAACGTCTACCGTTTCAATCCATCCATCTTCTCAGGAATCCTGACATGCGCATTCTGGCTCCTTCGCTTATCCTGTCTTTGATCGGTGCCTGCGGGGCAAGCGCCCAGCCAGCGCAAGATCCGGACAAGCGGGCAGCCGCGACCGAACAGGCGATGACCGATACAGAGCGCACGATCCTGACTTGGGGCGTCATGCCGAACGGGATGCTTGGAGCGAAAATTCCCGCCGAGTCCATTCCTGGCGCGGGATACGTCGCCGGTATCCCCCGGTTGAATGTTCCGGCGCTCAAGGAAACCGACGCTAGCCTTGGTGTGGCCTATGCTGGCGGCAAACGGAAGGATGGGGCGACGGCGCTCCCGTCTGGCATGGCCATGGCCTCGACCTGGAATCCGGCGCTGATCGAACGCGGCGGGGCAATGATCGGCGGCGAGGCGCGTGCCAAGGGCTTCAACGTTCTCCTCGGCCCGGGCATCAACCTGGGCCGCGAGCCGCGCAATGGCCGCACGTTCGAATATATGGGCGAAGACCCCTTGCTTGCCGGCGTGTTGGGCGGGGCGGCGATAAGGGGCATCCAGTCACAACACGTCATTGCAACGCTCAAACATTTCGCACTGAACAATCAAGAAACCGGTCGCCAATTCCTTGACGTTCGCATTGGCGATGCCGCCGCGCGTGAGAGCGAGCTGCTGGCGTTCAAGATCGCCGTCGAACAGGGGCAGCCCGGCTCGGTGATGTGCGCCTACAACAAGGTTAACGGGGATGAAGCCTGTTCGAACGATTACCTTCTGAACAAGGTACTCAAGCAGGATTGGGGATATAAGGGCTTCGTCATGTCCGATTGGGGCGCGGTGCCGGGGGTCGAGGCAGCTCTGGCGGGTCTCGATCAGCAATCGGGCGCCCAGATTGACGCCGCCTACTTCTTTCGCGACGCGCTGAAGGACAAGGCGACCGCCGATCCGCGCTATGCGGCGCGGGTGGCCGACATGAATCGCCGGATTCTGCGCTCCATCTACGCTATCGGGCTTGACCGGTTTCCGCCAGTGATCGAACCGATTGACTTCAAGGCCAATGCGCTCGTTGCCGAGGAAACCGCGCGTGAAGGCATTGTTCTGTTGCGTAACCGCGCTGGCGCGCTCCCGCTCGCGGGGACCGTCAAGCGCATTGCCGTGATCGGTGGATATGCCAACTCCGGGGTACTGTCCGGCGGCGGATCGTCGCAGGTTCAGGGCGAGGGCGGCCCGGCCGTCGCCGTGTCGCTGGGCGGCGAAATAGCATCCGTCCAGGCCCTTGAGCAGTCATATCAGGCGCCTTCGCCGCTCAAAGCGATCAAGTCGCTCGCTCCCGATGCAACCACCATCTATCGTAACGGGGATTACATCACCGATGCCGTCACTGCGGCGCGCCAGGCGGACGTGGCCATCATCTTTGCGACGCAATGGCAGACGGAAGGCCTCGATCTGCCCGATCTCTCGCTGCCTCACGGGCAAGATGCCCTGATCGCGGCTGTCGCGGCGGCAAATCCCAACACAATCGTCGTCCTGGAAAGTGGCGGCCCGGTTCTCATGCCCTGGCTCGACAAGACCGCCGCTGTCGTGGCCGCATGGTATCCCGGCGCGCGCGGCGCCGATGCAATCGCCTCGGTTCTGTTCGGCAAGACCAATCCGTCCGGCCGTCTGCCGATGACCTTTCCGGCCAGTCTCGACCAGCTTCCAAGGCCAAAGCTCGATGGCAGCGACACTGTCGAACCCAACATCGCGGGCATGGGAAAACCGGGGCAAACCCTGAATGTGGACTATGGTATCGAAGAGTCTGACGTCGGCTATCGCTGGTTCGCGCGCCAGGGCATAACGCCGCTGTTCCCGTTCGGCTATGGCCTCAGCTACACGACGTTCGCCTATTCCGGCTTGTCGCTGAGCGCCGGGAAGTCCGTGACCGCGAGCTTCAGCGTCACCAACAGCGGCAGCCGCGCGGGTGCGACCGTGCCGCAGCTTTATCTCGTTTCCGCAGCGGGCACCGCGTTGCAAAGGCTGGCGGGGTTTTCCAAGCTGTCGCTGGCACCGGGCGAGACACGGCGCGTCCAGCTTTCCGTCGATCCGCGCATCATGGCGCGTTGGGACAAAGGCTGGACCATAGCCGCAGGGGCCTATGGCTTTGCCCTCGGCGATTCCGCTGCCGCGCTTGGTTCCGTTCAAACCGTCAGACTTGGAGCGCGGCGCTGGAAGGATTGACCGTACCGGGTTCGTCCCGGTGGTGATGCCGCCTTGCTCGAAAACCGGTTAATGCAGGGCGGCCGGTTTCTGCGGCTCGTCGCCCGTGGCAGACCGGACCAGCGCGCGCCCGGCGGCAATCGCAAAAAGGCACAACAGGCCATAACACAGCGCCGGAATGGCGAAGGAGCGCTGGTAGCCAAAGCCATCGGAAATCGCTCCGGCGGCAAGCGGCAGAAAGGCGCCGCCAACAATGGCCGTGCACAGAAAGCCGGCCGTCGCCTCCTGACTGGCGCTCGATCTCTCCAGCGTCAGGGTGAAAATCGTCGGAAACATGATCGAGTTGCACAGACCTACTGCAAGCGCCGCGTAGCCGGCAGGGGCGCCGCCCATGACGAAGGCAATGACACAAAGCGCCGCCGCGAGTGCAGTTGTGACAGTGAGCAGGCGATAGGCCGGCAGTGCCATCATCAGCCCGGAGCCGACAAAGCGCCCGATCATCGCACCCAGCCAGTAAAGACTGACGAAATAGCCCGCCCGTTGGAGCGGAATGTTCCAGATCTCGGGCGAATGCAGGAACAGCGCCATCTGCGTGCCGATCGATACTTCGGCGCCGACATAAAGAAAGATGGCCGCACCACCCAGGCAGGCCCAGGGCGAGCGCAGCCCTTCGGCGATCGTCTGCCTTACGGATATTGCCCTGCCCGCGGCCGGCGCGGCAGCTTCGATCCGGTGCCGCATGGACCAGATGAAGAGGCCGAGCGCCAGGATGAAGAACACGATCATCACAAAAGCACCGTCAATCGACGAAAGCGCTGCGTGGCGGGATGCCGCATCCAGAGACTTTCCGGGCTTGGTTTCCAGTCCACGCAGCAGCAGGCCTGCGCCGATCAGCGGGCCGAGGACCGTGCCCAGGGAATTGAACGCCTGACTCAGCGTCAGACGGAAATGGCTTTGCCCGGGCGGGCCAAGCGCGGCCGCAAGCGGATTGGCCGCGACCTGTAGAACAGTGATGCCACTGGCAATCACGAATAGTCCCACCAATACGCCTGCGTAGATCTCGGCAGAGCTGCCCGCGAGGATAATCAAGCAACCCAGCGTCATCAGCGACAGCGCGGCAATAACGCTGCGAACCTGCCGCAGGCGGCCCACCAGCGATGCGGCGGGAAGCGAAACGACGGCATAGGCGATGAAAAAGGCAAAGGCGCTGAGCTGAGCCTCGACATTGCTCAGACTGAAGATGTTTTTCACCGCCGCCACCAGTGGATCGACCAGCGAGGTAATGAAACCCCAACCGAAAAACAGCGCGGTAACCGCCGCGAAAGCGCCGTGAGTGTGTACCGGCCTGTTCATCCTTAGTCTCCCGGCCAAGGCGAATGGGCCCATTGCCATAGTCAAGCTGTGAAACTCTTATGATGGCACTATAACAACGTTGACAGCGCTATCAAATCAAGTTCCCTCCCATCGAGGCGCGGATAAGCAGTTCGTATTGCCACCTCACAGGGCTAGTCGGAAGCCGGCGGCCCTGGGCGAAGCCCGAGGATAACCTCGGCGTCTGGCGTTCGGCCGCGACTATCCGCACGGGGAAGGCACATGGCCGAACACGATCCCCTGGCTGCGCGACGCGCTGCACGATGTGCCGAAGGAAGAGGCCATCGGCATTATGGGCGGCAATGCCATGCGCTTCCTGGGCTTCGACAAGGCGAAGCTTAACGCGATCGCGCAGCGTATCGCCGTCCATGGATGCAATCTTCGGCGAGCAGGGGCGGTTCTCATGATCTGGCTCGTAGAGATGGACCTGAGAGTCGATCACAGCCATGATCAGTCAGCCGGGATCGGTTGCAGCGGCAGCGTGGGAATGCGGCCTCGCCCATAGGTGCGGTGGTGCGATGCCGGGTAAGGTTGCGTCTTGCGGCTGGCGCGGTTGAGCTTTTCCATGTCGGCATCGCTCAGCGACCAGGTGGCAGCTGCGAGATTGTCCTTAAGCTGGTCGATCGTGCGCGCACCGATAAGAACGGATGTAACGCCCGGCTGGCGGCGCACAAAGTTCAGCGCGACCTGCGACAGGTTTGCTCCGGGATAACCCTCGGCGACTTCTTCCAGCGTTTGCACCACCTTGCGGCCGGTCTCATCGTCCCAGTAGTTCACCCGCCCTACCGAGCCGAGCCGGGTCACTTCCGGCACCTCGGTGCGAAACTTGCCGGACAGATAGCCCTGCGCCAATGGGCTCCAGATCAGTGCGCCCACTCCCTGATCGACACCGGCGGGCAGCATCTCGAATTCGGCGTCCCGCTTGAGCAGCGAATACTGGATCTGCTGGCTGACGAACGGCGCGAAATTGTGCTTCTCGGCCAGGCCCGCCGCCTTGGCGAGCTGCCATGCCGCCCAGTTCGAATGGCCGATATAGCGGACCTTACCCGTGCTCACGAGATCGTCGAGCGTGCGCAGGATCTCTTCCATCGGTGTCAGGCCGTCAAAATTGTGGACCTGGTAAAGGTCGACATAGTCGGTACCCAGGCGCTTGAGGCTTGCGTCGAAGGCATCCATCAGGTGCTTGCGCGAAAGGCCCTGGCCGTTTGGTCCCGGAGCGACTTTGCCGAACGCCTTGGTCGCGATCAGCACATCCTGACGGCGTGCCTTCAGCACTTCACCCAGAATCTCTTCCGAACGCCCGTCGGAATAGACGTCGGCGGTGTCGAACAGGTTGACCTCGGCATCGAGGCAGAGGTCGACCATGGCGCGCGCCTCGTCCAGCCCGACATCTCCCGACATGCCGCCGCCGAAGGTCATCGCGCCAAACGAAAAGGCCGAAACGTAAAGGCCGCTACGGCCAAGAAGACGATATTCCATGTGATCCTTCCGGTATGATATCTTGTCAGGCGCAGCCGGGCTTCAATGCACCACCTCTGCCTGAACAGGGGCCTGAGCTTGCTGCGGCCCGCGCACAAGACGTCCGGGAAGTTCGCCGGTGGCGGCCCCGTCGCGATAGGTGACAATGCCCGATACGATGGTCGCGATGTACCCCTTGGCCCCCTGAAGCAGCCGCATGGCACCTGCTGGCAGATCGTGGCTCACGCGCAGCGGTCCGACGTCGAGCGCGGCGATATCGATCACGTTGAGGTCGGCCTTCATGCCCGGCGCGATCACGCCGCGGTCGCGCAGGCCCACCGTTTCGGCGGTCGCCGAAGTCTGGCGCCGGATTGCCTCGACCAGCGCGCCATCCTTGCCCTGCGCCGCGTCGCGGCCCCAATAGGTGAGCGCGGACGTGGGAAAACTGCCGTCGGCGATCATCCCCACATGCGCCCCGCCGTCGCTAAGGCCAAGCACCGTTCCGGGGTGCGCGAACATTTCCGCCAGCGCGTCGTAATTGTGATCGAGATAATTCATCGCGGCGCAGAA
Organism: Novosphingobium sp.; assembly: GCA_023266625.1. Lineage (GTDB taxonomy): Bacteria > Pseudomonadota > Alphaproteobacteria > Sphingomonadales > Sphingomonadaceae > Novosphingobium. The sequence goes on from JAHFPT010000065.1 coordinate 16,799, forward strand.
CATCAGACTTTCGCCATTCTGCTCAAGCAGAAGGTCGTAGATCACTTCATTAGCCGATCGCCCTTCGCGCTCGGCGATGGCGGCGATCGATTTATCCGGATCCTTGCCATAGTCTGGAACGCCCTCGATCGGGAACATTCGTGACGGATTGAAGATAGACGGTGCCGGGCTGTTTTCCATCTCGGACAGCACCGCACGGCGGAAATCGGGGTCACGCATGATCGCAACCTTTTCGGGCAGAGGTTTGTCCGCAATTGCCCGGATGCTCCGTGCGGTGTGCAAGGGGGTACGGCTCGTGGTCAGACCGAAAATCATGCCGATGGGCCTCGGCGCCACTTGCGCGCGTATTTCCAGACCTTCGGCGGTTGCCTCAGTGATTGTCGCCAGGATCTTGCGCCAGTCCTGATTGAATGCATGGCTCTGGCCGACGGAGATCGACAAGGGACGTCCCGATGTCCGCACGATCCGCAGGATCATCGCCATTTCGGCATCCTGGTCGTGCCAGTCCGAAACCCACTGCAGGACACCGCGACCGGCATCCTTCAGCCCCAGTGCGATCGCGTTCAACTCAGCTTCGTCCGCCAGATAGCTCGGCGTGACCTCGCCCTTCACCGTCTTGTGGGCAAGCGACCGGGATGTGGAGAAGCCGATAGCTCCGGCCTCCATCGCCTCGCGCGCCAATGCGCGCATCCGGGCGGAATCCTCCAGTGTGGCAGGTTCCTTGCGCATCGCCCGTTCGCCCATGACGTAAAGGCGCAGCGGAGCATGAGGAAGCTGGGCGCAGAGATCGATATCGAAGGTCCGCTTGGCCAGAATGTCCAGATATTCGCCAAAGGATTCCCATTTCCAATCGATACCTTCATGGAGCGCCGTGCCGGGAATATCCTCGACACCTTCCATCAGCTCGATCAGCGCATCGTGATCCCCAGCGCGGACCGGGGCAAAGCCTACGCCGCAATTCCCCATCACCACTGTGGTCACGCCGTGCCAGGAGGAAGGCTTGAGCGTGTCTTCCCATGATGCCTGGCCATCGTAATGTGTATGAATATCGACGAAGCCGGGGGTCACCACATATCCCGTCGCGTCGATTTCTTCGGCACCGCGCCCGGCGACCTTGCCGAGCTCGACGATGCGACCCTCCTTCACCGCCACATCCGCCGCTTCGAGCGGCGATCCGCGCCCGTCTGCGACCGATCCGTTGCGAATGACGATGTCAAATTCGTAGGTCAACGCAGTCTCCTAAATGTTATGACTTGTGAGGCAATGATCGGCCAGAAGCCCCGCCGACGCGAGTGCGCGCGGCGAACGCCAGTTAGTTCGATTTGCATCGCAGACCTTCTCGCCTTCTCGTCGACCGTCTCATATCCGGGCATGGCGGCCGTCTAGCCATCCACCGAATTGCCGGGCGATACGCTTGGTGCAGCCATGTGGTGCACGTTATCTGCACGAGGCAGATCGAATCTCCTACTTTTCGAATCACCTAGATTCATGCCGCGCTTACATGTGCACGGTGCCACTGCATCTGCTTAAATGCAGGCACCGCCAGCCAGTGGGCATTGTAGCTGCTTTGGGCAAAAGGAGAGGGGAAATCGCATCATCGATTGCCAGGTCCATGTCTACGAGGCCGATCATCCGCGTCGCCCGTGGGCCTACAAGATTGAAGGTGTCGATCATGTCGGTCTGGCCCAAACTTTGCGCACAGTCGCATTCACCCGGCGACCAGCTATTGCTGTATCGAGCCCAACGGCCTCTTAATTTAATGGCGCTTTTCTGTTCCACTCCGCCGCCCGGCCCAGGTAAGCAGAAGAGCGGCGACGCCAACAACAACCATACAAGGTAGACACACGATGAAAGAACTGCGCTTTGACGGCAAAACCGCGATTGTCACCGGCGCGGGCGGCAATCCCAGCCTGGGCCGGGTCTATGCCATGTTGCTCGCTGCGCGCGGCGCCAATGTTGTCGTCAATGATATCGGCAGCACGCACGCGCCCGGTCCGGCGACGGCGCAAGGCGTGGTCGATGAAATCGTCGCCCTGGGCGGCAAGGCGGTCGCCGACGCCAATTCGGTCGCGACAGAACAGGGCGCCAACGCGATCATCCAGACTGCCCTCGATGCTTTCGGCGGCGTGGATATTCTGGTCAATAACGCCGGCATATGCATCAACGTCGCCTTCGACGAAATAACCGGCGCGGACATCCAGCGCCAGATGGACGTCAATCTGATGGGGCCGATCTGGGCGTCTCGCGCTGCATGGCCGCACATGAAGAAAACGGGCTATGGACGCATCGTCAATATCGTCTCCGGGTCGATGTATGGTTTCGCGTTGCAAGCCGCATACGCGGCAAGCAAGGGTGGCGTCTACTCCCTGACGCGCGCCATGGCGACCGAAGGGAACCGCCTGGGTATCAAGGTAAACTCCATTGCGCCGGGCGCATTCACCCGCATGGTGATCGGTTCGCAGGAAGAAGATTGCCGGACTTTTCAGGGCACCAAGGCCCATATGCCGGCTGAAGTCGTCGCGCCAGCAGTCGCCTTCCTCGCGCATGAGGATTGCCCGGTGAACGGCGAATGTTTCGACGTCATGGCAGGCCATGTCCGCCGTATTTACATGGCGCAGACGCCGGGGATTTCCGAACCTGAAATCACCATTGAGAAGGTCGCGGCGCGCTGGGACGAAGTGATGGCGGGGGCGTCGCCTGACATTTTCCTGGTCACTGAAGACTTTGACGGCTTCCAGCGGCACGACAAACCTTACAAGTCAGCTCAGTAACCAGGGGGATTTCCAATGTACGACCTGCTGGACGGCGTTCGCGTCCTGGACATCTCCCTGCTGGCACCCTCCATGCTCGGCATGCGTCTGGCGGAACTGGGCGCCGACGTGATCAAGGTAGAGCAGCCACCGCATGGAGACCGCTACCGCACGCTGCTCGCGCCGTTCCGCGGCATCGCAGGCGCGCCCGGCATCTTCCATCTCTTCGCCAATCGCGGCAAGCGCAGCCTGAGCCTCGATATACAGAAGCCTGCCGGTAAGGAGGTCTTTCTGGAGCTGGTCGCCAAGTCGGACATTGTGATCGTCGGCATCCGGCCCAATGCGATGGATCGCTGGGGCCTCACCTACGAAGCCATGCGCGCGGTCAATCCGAAGATCGTTTACTGCTTGCTGTCGGGTCTGGGTTCCTACGGGCCATACAAGGACCTAGGCACCCACGGCGCCTTCTTCGATTCTTACGCCGGGATCACGCCGGTGGAGTTCCGCGAGGAAGACGGCCTGCCCTACATTGGGGAATCCATGTCGGTGGGCACAATCGCCGGGGCGCTCTATGCCGCCAACGGCGTCCTGGCGGCGCTCCTCAAGGCGGGCCGCACCGGCCAGGGCAGCCGGCTGGAGGTCGCGCAGACCGACGCGGCCGTGCTCTTCCAGGTGAACCAGGCCGCCCCGATCGTCGCCGGAGAGCACCGCGCCGTCGGCAACCCCCGCGGCTCGCGCGATGCGGTACGCTACCAGAACTACGAGACCAAGGACCGGAAATACATCATGTTCTTCCCGTTCGAAGCGAAGTTCTGGACCCATTTCTGCCAGGTCATCGGCCGGCCTGACCTGCTGGGCGACGCGCCAGCTGGCCGGCCCGACGCCATGAACAACGACAACGGAAACGAGGCGCTCCGCCGCGAGCTCGTAGCCATCTTCAAGACCCGCACCCAGGCCGAATGGACCACCTTCTTCCTGGAGAACGACGTGCCCGGCGGCCCGATCTACGACCTTCAAGGCGCCCTTGAGGACCCGCACTTCCTTGCTCGCGACAACGTCTTCGAACAGGACGTTCCGGGCGTGGGGCCGATGCAGGCGATCGGCACGCCGATCAAGGTCGAAGGCCAGGATTTCGACGTACGCCCAGCCCCGCGATCTGGCGAGCACACCAACGAGGTGCTGAGGGAGATCCTCGGCTACGACGACGGCCGCGTCGCAGCCCTGCGCGAACAGAAGGTCGTGAGCTAGATAGACGCTCTTCAGCCTCAGCGATCCCCGGGCTCGCGACAGAGCATTCAACTTCGTCGTTTTCATTCAGCAAAACGTCTGTGATCATTGGTCCACTTTTGGCTGAACAATACCGCGGCTCAATCGCCGCCGGAACATGATGGGAGAATTGGTCTTGGACGACATAGAGGCTATCAAGCAGCTTCAGGGACGCTTTCTGCGCGCCGCCGACACCCGGGACACCGATCTCATTCGAACGACGGTTATCGACGACTTCTACTGCGACACAGGCTCGGGCGGCAGGGGCGAAACATCGGGAGTTGAGGACTTTGTCATCCGCATCAGCACCACCCCCGCCATAGCCGTGCATCATGCACTGATGCCCGAAATCGAGCTGACCTCACCCACCACTGCAAAGGGGATATGGGCCGTGCACATGTTCGCCAAAACGGCCGACGGCACGGTGGTCAATGGCTTCGGCCACTATAACAACACCTATGAAAAGGTTGGCGGCGCATGGCGCGTGACCACGCTGAGGCTCACCTGGCTGCACCGGGAGAGCCAGCCCGGCCAGCCAGTCGCATGACGGGAGCCCATTAGGTTCAATCCGCGAATCGAGCCAGATGTGGCCTCAGGACATCTGTCCATGCCTTATAGCCAGCGATGGACAGATGGATATCGTCCGCCGTCATCTCGGGCCTGATCGCTCCCTCAGCACCGGCGAGCGCAGGCCAGACATCAACATAGGTTGCGCCATTCTCGTCGGCAATCTGTTGGTAATGTGCGTTGAGCCTGATGATCCGGTCCCGGAAAAGCGTAGTTCTTGGAAGGATGCTGTTGATCAATAATGAAGCGGAAGGCGCCATAGCCCGAATGGAGTGCACCAGCCTACGCATCTGGTCGGCAATTCGATCAACGTTCGATGACTGGCCGAGGCCATGAAGGTCATTGGTTCCAATAAGCAAAGAAACAGCCTTTGGCTCCACGATTGCGGAATCGAGCCGTGCCTGCACGTCGCATATGGCCTGGCCTGCGATCCCGCGGTTCGTCGTGCGAAGCTGCGGAAACCAGTCTTCCCACGCAGTCCATTCCGTGATGCTGTCGCCAAGAAAGACGACGCGGCCTGGAGAGCGCGGCACCGCCTCGAACTGGGTGCGCCGGAGCGCTTGCTTCGATCTAAGTGCCCGACGGAGCAATGGAGCTGCAATCGGCAAAATGCGGTCAAAATTCACGTTTGCACAGTGCTTTCTGTTGGGTGGAGCTTTCCGTTGGGGGCGCGTCCTTCCATTGATGGCTGAATATTACACCATCAAATGCCGGGACTAAACACTTTGTGCGATTGAACCGTCCTGGTCTGCGCAATGCCGAAGTGATCTGCCAGTTCGCTTGCTGAAAACCGCCGGTCGAGGCTTCCTGGTTCAGGTTGAGATAGCGCCAGGCCAGCGTGCGCTGGTGAATCCTGCGCGGGTCGCGCAGCACTGGCAGCAGATTTTCTCCATCCGGGGGATAGGCAGGGTCGGCGGAGGTGCCGGCAGCGGCCAGCAAGGTCGGCAGCCAGTCCATCGTGATCATTGTCTGATCGCAGCTTTGGCCGGAAGCAACCACGCCGGGCCAGCGGATGATTGCCGGAATGCGAAGCCCGCCTTCGAGCAGTTCGGTCTTGCGGCCGGTAAACGGCCAGGTATCGGAAAAGCGCTCGCCCCCGTTGTCGCTGGTAAAGATCACGATCGTGTTGTCCCCGGATGGCAGCGCCGATGCCACGGGACAGCTTGCCTCACTGGCTCGTGCCGGAATCAAGGAGATCAAGGTCGCGTGCCGCTACCCATTCCACGATGTCGGCATACGCCTTGCGTAGGAAGGTGTTGGCGCAATCGTCACGCTTGAAAGCATCGTGCGGAAACTGGATACTGCGGCGATCCTCCAGCCCCTGCGACTGACCGCGCGATGGGGAAAGCGGCTCTACATAAATCCCGCCATCCCCGATGCCCATGCCAAGTGTCTCCGGGGCCTTTTCCGTTCGCTCGATGGTCGTGACCTGCGGAATGATGGCGAAGCCGTCCTCAGTGGAACCCCGACGCGTCCAACTCGATGCGACAGGCCTCCACGATCGATAGGAAGAGCTTCGGGTCGGCGCGCTGGTTGGCGGCAAGGACCAGCCAGGAAGAACCGATCCTGGGCGGGATCGGCTCGATGAGCTTGCGGTTGACGAGATCCTGCACGTGGTCGTCATAGAAGAGCGCGATTGCACGGCCGTCGACGATTTGCTCGGTCCAGTCCTCGGCGAATTGAGAACCGTCGACGAACTGCTCGGGCGAAAATTCTGCGTCGAACAGCTTACGCATCGTGAAATCGCGGATATTCGGACTTGATCGCGGTAACATGAACGGCATCGATTCCATTGACCGGGCGCCACTGCGAATGGCGGCAGCCACGTCAGGCGAGGCGTAGATCGACAATGTGGCCGGTGTCAGAAGCACCGACTGGATGTGACTGTCGGACGGCGTGTCTCCCCGGTAGAGAGCGTAGACGTTGGGACTGGCCCGTACCCGCGCGACCATCTCAACCGCATTATCGAGCACCGTGAAGCGGGTTTCAGCGGGTAGCCCCGCCGCGATCAATCGCGACAGATTCGGGCGGA
>JAHFPT010000249.1 GCA_023266625.1 Novosphingobium sp.
GGATCGCCGAACGCCGCACCGCACGCGACGACACTACGCCCCGCCTCGCCGTAGCCGGGTGAAGTCAGCGGTTGACAAGGAACACGACATAGCCACGAAAATGCGGGTCGCGCGCCAGTGCTACCGGCGCGCGCCACTCGCCGCCTTCGACAAGCCCAACGCGATAGGGAAGCGGCAAGAGCGACAGCGATGATAGATATCTCTCATAGCCAGGGATCGTGCGGCGCCCCTGATAGGTCTGGATCACCACCTCATCGACGATACCACCCAGCTTCGCCAGCGCAGCAGGATCGCCGTGCGCGCTCCAGTCCATCAGTCCGGTGACCGACAGGCGGTAGCGCGGCGGCAGGCGGCGACGCAGATTGGCGAGGAAGGCCGCATAGCCATCGAGGCCTTTGGTCGCCGCGTCGAAATCGATCTGCAACCCAGCGACATGATTGCCCGCCGCCTGCCAGCGCGCCAGTTCGCCCAGCACATGGCGATAGACCCCATCGCCCCAATCGAGCCGTTCGCACCGCACGGTCAGCCAGACTTCGGCGCTGGGAACATGCGGCACAGCGCGCAGCGGGACCAGGTGCCTGGCATCGCCGCGACGTAGTTCGCGCGCGAGGAGATAGACCACCTTCGGCCCGCCGGGCAGATCGGGCGCCAGATCGGGTGGGCGCATGCCGGGCCACAGGAAAAAGGCGTCATAGTGGCGCGGATCGACCTTGCCGACAGACTCGGCCCGGCAGCAGGCCAGCGCCAGCACGGCGGCGAGCACCGCACCGCCAAGCCGCCAGTACCTTCCCACTACCAGAAGATTCGCTGCTTCCTGGCCCAGGGGCTGGCGGGATAGTCACGCTTGAGCTGCTGGAACCAGGCGCGGCGCTGAGGCTGCTCGACATCGGATCCGCCGCAGTCGTTATAGCCGCTCGGCCCATAGCAGTTTACCGCGCGGTAGAGCGCGTAGGCCTTGTCGTTCGCCGAAGCGCGGGGGTCGGCGATGACTGAGGCATAGATCGGCCCGCGGGCAATTTGCTTGCCCGGGAACCCGTTGACCGCCCCGCCCAATTCATCCTTGGCCGGCCTGGTCAGCTGGCCTTCGCCCATATAAAAATCGTTAAGTCGCCAAAAATCGCCAAGGCACAGCCGCGCAGGGATATCCTGAGGATTGCGTGCCAGCGTGCGGGCCGTCTCGATCACGGCAGGGCAGGGATAGCCATCGGACCAGCGCCCCTTGGCGAAACTGGGAAGTCGCTGCGATGAATTCCATCCCAGGCCAGCGCCTTCGCCTTCCATGCGGGGTACGACAATCTCGATATTGGTGACGAAACCGGCATAGTCGCTGCGACTCAGCTGTTTCTCGAGCAAGGTGTACAGAGCAACATTGCGCTCGGCTGCAGGCCGCGTGCGATCCTGCGCCTGCGCCCGCAGCAGGTCCGGTCCCGCCGAATTGCTCAGCAGGATCATGCGGATATCGCTATCGGCAATCGGCGAATCCTTGGCAAACACCGCCGCCAATTTGCCATGCCGCTCATAATTCATCGCCAGTGCCAGCTCGACCGTCGGTCGCTGCCACAAGCCGGTCGCGCCCTTCAACAGATCGAGCCAGAAACCTGCCTCATTGCGATCCCCCAGCCCCGCCAGCGCCATGCCGCGCAGCATCTGGCGGCTGAAAGCCAAAGGATTGTAAGCGGGGCGCTTGGCATCGTCGGGGATCAGTTGCAGCACCATCTTCATATCATGCGCGACATGGAAGGCATGGCTCGCCTGGAGGAAGGAATAGAGCTCCGGCTGTCCGGCAAAGCTGGCTTGCTGCGCGGCGATGTCTGCGGAGGTGAGCTTGGGAGAGCTTCCCGATGCACCATCTGCACCCTCGTCCGGGCGATCATAGCGCATATTTGCAAGGTCTTGAATGGCGAGCAGCAATGGCCCCTGCGCTGCGCCGGGGTTTTGTTCGCCGAACGGGAACAGCAGCCTGCTGTCGATCTCCTCGACCAGCTGCGCCGCCTGTTCATCGCCGCCGGGCACTGCGCCCAGCATCCGCACATATTCGCGCGCCAGTGCATCGCTATTGCCCGCCAGCCACAGCGTCCGCCGCTTCAGCCCTTGCGCCGAAGCGGTATAGCGGCCTTGCGGATAGGTCTTGAGATAGGCGGCAAGCGCTGCATCCGCGCGGCCAACGGCCTCCTTGTCGACTTTGTCCAGGCCATCGAAACTGCCGTATTCATCGAAGGCCTTGGCCAGCGCCGCGTTCATTTCGACCCGCGACAGCATATAGCTTGCGGTTTCCGCGACCCAGGGTTCAGACGATTTTACCAGCCTGGCAAAGCTGAACCGCGCCTCGCCCCAGCGTTCGCCATAGAAGGCATCGGAGGCTTGCAGATAGGCGAGGAATGCCTTGCCCGGCGCGCTGTCAATCACGGTGGGCCATTCGGGCAAGGATGGTTGCGCTGTGGGCGCTTCGCCGGAATTTCTGCGATAAACCGCATAGCGCGCCTCGGCGCCGTTCGCGCAGACCTTGTCCAGCCTGCCCCGCGCCGCTGTCAGCCCGTCGCGCTCTGCCGCAGGAAGTCCGCGGGCTGCGGCCATGGCGGCGACAAAGGCAGGCGTGCCCGATGCCAGGCTGGCACAGCGCGATCCGGCATAGTCCGGTGATTTGACCTCAGCTGCATTGGGCTTTGCCGGATAGAGACTGGCGCGCAGCTGGTCCCAATCGAAGAAGGTATGTCCGAAGCCCTCGTTGTCCCAATCCTGCTTTGGATAGGACAGCCCCGCCGTGCCCAGCCCGGCATGATCGCGCAGCAGAAACAGCAAGTTGACGCGGGTGTCATTGGAAGGCGCGATCACCGCGCGATCGGCGCAATCGCGATTGGTATCGAACAGCTTCCAGCTGACAGAGCAGCCATAATCGCCGCTCGCCCAGGCCGCGCCGGAAAGCGCCCATAGGCCCACCGCCGCTGTCGTCAAATGAAGCCTGCGCGCCATCACATCCTCCCTGCGAGAGGGGCGGAGTGTTTCACATTGGCCCCAGTCCCTACAAGCAAAAAGGAGGCCGCCGCAGCAGCCCCCTTCGGTGTTGCTCCCCCTCCTCTTCAGGGGAGGGGGTCGGGGGGGTGGGGGCTGTCGGTCACGCGTCGCGCTTACCGGACAAGCCCCACCCCAACCCCTCCCCTGAAGGGGAGGGGCTTGAGTCACTATCAGTCGTCGTTCTTGAGGAATGCCGGGATGTGGTTCGGATCGCCACCTTCGCCGCCTTCGCGACGCCCATCGCTTCTGGGTCCACGGTCACCGCCTTCGCGGCCCCGATCATTCCTGGGTCCACGATCACGGTCGCCGCCGCCATCACGGCGCCCATCGCCTCTGGGGCCACGGCCGCGATCACCGCCGCCACCCGGGCGACGGTCCCCGCGATCGCCACCCGGACGATCACCGCGCGGCTCGCGGGGCGGACGGGTGTCTTCGAGCTCAGCCCCGGTCTCCTGATCGACCAGCCGCATCGACAGGCGCACCTTGCCGCGCGGATCGATCTCGAGCACCTTGACCTTGACGGCCATGCCTTCCGAAACCACGTCGCCAGGCCGTTCGACCCGCTCGTTCTTCATTTCGGAAACGTGGACCAGGCCGTCCTTGCCGCCCATGAAGTTCACGAATGCGCCGAAATCGACAATCGTGACGACCTTGCCGTCATAGATCTTGCCGACTTCCGCTTCCTCGACAATGCCGAGAATCCAGGCGCGCGCGGCTTCGATCTGGGCCGGATCGGAGCTGGAGAGCTTGATCAGGCCTTCGTCGTCGATATCCACCTTGGCGCCGGTTTCGGCGACGATCTCGCGGATCACCTTGCCGCCGGTGCCGATGACTTCGCGGATCTTCGACTTGTCGATCTGCAACGTCTCGATGCGCGGCGCGTAGTCGGACAGCTCGGTGCGGGCAGAGCCCAGCGCCTTGGTCATCTCGCCCAGGATATGGGCGCGGCCATCCTTGGCCTGATGCAGCGCGGCTTCGAAGATTTCCCGCGTGATGCCGGCGACCTTGATGTCCATCTGCATCGTGGTGATGCCTTCGGACGTGCCGGCCACCTTGAAGTCCATATCGCCAAGGTGATCTTCATCACCCAGGATGTCGGACAGCACGGTGAAGTCCTTGCCCTCCAGGATCAGGCCCATCGCGATGCCGGAAACCGGACGCGTGATCGGCACACCGGCATCCATCATCGACAGCGAACCGCCGCAGACGGTGGCCATCGAGGAGCTCCCGTTGGACTCGGTAATGTCCGAAACCACGCGGATCGTGTAGGGGAAGTCTTCCTTGGCGGGCAGCACCGCACGCAGCGCGCGCCATGCCAGCTTGCCATGGCCGGTATCGCGGCGCGAGGGAGCGCCGAAGCGGCCCACTTCGCCGACCGAATAGGGCGGGAAGTTATAGTGCAGCATGAAGTTCGAATAGGTCAGGCCTTCCAGCCCGTCGATCATCTGCTCGCTCTCGCGGGTGCCCAGAGTGGTGGTGCAGATCGCCTGCGTTTCACCGCGGGTGAACAGCGACGAGCCGTGGGTGCGCGGCAGGAAGCCGACGATGGCTTCGATGGGACGAACCTGCGTGTTGGTACGGCCGTCGATGCGCTTCTCACCCTTGATGATCGCGCCGCGAACGATTTCTGCTTCGAGCTTCTTGACGACCTTGCCAGCCGCCATCTGCGTCTGGCCGTCTTCGCCAGCGAACACTTCCTTGGCCTTGGCGCGGGCAGCGTTCAACGCATTGGAACGCTCGGATTTGTCGGTCAGTTTGTAGGCAGCGGCGATATCCTTGCCGATCACGCCCTTGAGCTTGTCCTTGATCGCCGAATTGTCTGTGGTAGCGACTGTCCAGGGTTCCTTAGCGGCCTTTTCCGCGAGATCGATGATCAGGTTGACGACCTTCTTGATCTCGTCGTGGGCGAAGATCACCGCGCCGAGCATCACTTCCTCGGAAAGCTCCTTGGCTTCCGATTCGACCATCATCACGGCATTGCCGGTGGCGGCGACAATCAGGTCAAGCGCGCCATTGGCGGCCTCTTCCTGCTTGGGGTTGAGCGTGTATTCGCCATCGACATAGCCGACGCGCGCTGCGCCGATCGGGCCCATGAAGGGCACGCCAGAGATGGTCAGCGCAGCCGAGGCGGCGATCATCGCCAGAACGTCGGGCTCGATCTCGCCGTCATAGCTCAGCACGTGAGCGATGACGTTGATCTCGTTGTAGAAGCCTTCGGGGAACAGCGGACGGACCGGACGGTCGATCAGGCGGGAAACCAGCGTTTCCTTTTCCGTCGCGCCGCGCTCACGCTTGAAGAAGCCGCCCGGAATGCGTCCGGCGGCGAAGAATTTTTCCTGATAGTGGACAGTGAGCGGGAAGAAATCCTGCCCTTCCTTGACGCCCTTGGCGGCGGTCACCGCGCAAAGCACGACTGTTTCGCCATAAGTGGCGAGGACCGCGCCGTCTGCCTGACGGGCAATGCGGCCGGTTTCCAGAGTGAGGGTCTTGCCGCCCCACTCCATGGATACGGTTTTAACGTCGAACATGGTATTTTCCTTCAGCCCGCAGGCCCTATTGCGCTGCGGGATTTACTGCCGGGGTCAATCCGTCCCGGTCCGGTTGGGGCGCTTTTGGCCCCTTGGCCTCCGCCGCCGAAATGCGGGCGGAGCCCCAAATTATTACCCTGCTCCCCCGCGAAAGCGGGGGCCTTAGGCAGCATTGTCGTACCTGGAGGCACGAGATCCCCGCATTCGCGGGGATGACGCAATACGTAAACGGCCCGCCGAAGCGAGCCGAACGATTACGTCACTTGCGCAGGCCGAGCTTGGCGATCAGCGCGTTGTAGCGCTCGACGTCGCGGCTCTTGAGATAGTCGAGCAGCGAGCGCCGCTTGTTGACCATCATCAGCAGGCCGCGCCGTGAATGGTTGTCCTTGGCATGGGTCTTGAAGTGACCCTGCAAGGTGTTGATGCGGCTGGTGAGGATCGCGACCTGGACTTCCGGCGAACCGGTATCGCCTTTGCCGCGACCGTTGTCGGCAATGATTTCCTGCTTTTTGGCAGCGGTAACTGACATAGATATTACTCCGCGACATCGGGAAGATTGAAACCCCTCACGACCCGGGCGTCACCGCCCGAAAGCTCGATGAGTGCGAGGGGGACTTGCCCGCTTCGCGCCCAGTATAGCCCGTCGTGTTGGGGCAGCCCGGTCAGAACCCGGCCCTGTCGGACCGCACTTGCCTGTTCCGGGCCGAGGGTGAGAGCCGGGATGTCGTCCAGCCCCGCCTCCAGCGGCAAGAGAATGTTCTCAAGCGCCGCGCCCTTACCGATTTGATTGAGATTGTCCAGTGAAATCGCCTGTTCGAGGGAGAAGGGTCCGGCGCGCAGGCGGCGCAGCACAGTGACATGGCCGACTGTGCCCAGCGCGCGGGCCATGTCGCGGGCGAGACTGCGGATGTAGGTGCCCTTGGAGACATGGGCGATGAGGGTCACTTCTTCCAATACCTCCCCGGCACGGGGAGGGGGACCAGCCGCAGGCTGGTGGAGGGGTGTCG
>JAHFPT010000250.1 GCA_023266625.1 Novosphingobium sp.
ATGTCATAGGCCGCGCCTTCCTTTTCGAGCGCCCCGGCAAAGGCCTTGATGAAGGCTTCGTCGGCACCTGCGACAGTAAGGCATACCGAGGTTTTCGAGCGGGTGCCGTGATCGACAGCAAGGTGCCCCAGCCAGTCGCGGGTCGCAACGATCTTGGCCAGCGCATCCGAATTGGCGGTGCAGCGTGCCTTCAATCCTTCCAGCCCGCCGACCGACTTGGCCCATTCGAGCGCAAAGATCGCATCTTCCACCGCCAGCATCGAGGGCGTGTTGATCGTCTCGCCCTTGAAGATGCCTTCAGAGAGCTTGCCCTTGGAGACCAGGCGGAACACCTTGGGCAGCGGCCAGGCCGGGGTGTAGCTTTCCAGCCGCTCAACGGCGCGCGGGCCGAGGATCAAAACCCCGTGGCCGCCTTCGCCGCCCAGCACTTTTTGCCAGGAGAAGGTGGCGACGTCGATCTTGTCCCAGGGGATGTCATAGGCGAAGACCGCGCTGGTCGCGTCGGCAAATGACAGGCCTTCGCGGGTTTCCGGAATCCATTCGCCGTCGGGCACACGCACGCCAGATGTAGTCCCGTTCCAGGTGAACAGCACGTCGTCCGACCAGTCGACCTTGTCGAGGTCCGGGAGCTGGCCGTAATCGGCGCGCATTACCGTGGGCTCTAACTTGAGCTGCTTGACGGCATCCGTGACCCAGCCATCGCCGAAGCTTTCCCAGGCCAGCGCGGTCACGCCGCGCGCGCCCAGCATCGTCCACATCGCCATTTCGAAAGCGCCGGTGTCGGAACCGGGAACGATGCCGATGCGGTGCGTTTCGGGCAGCTGCAGCAGCTCGCGCATCAGGTCGATGCAATAGGCAAGACGCGACTTGCCGACACGCGCGCGGTGCGACCGGCCGAGGGATTCTGTGGCGAGCTTGTCGGGGGAATATCCGGGCGGCTTGGCGCAGGGACCGGAAGAGAAGAACGGACGCGCAGGTTTGCGCGCCGGGGTAGGTACAGTCATGTAGTCTCTCCTTGCAGAGAGCACGCGCGGCGTTGGGACCGCGTGGCCCGGCGCCGCCTCTAGGGCGCTGCCGGGCTTTGTCAAGCTGGCCGGTGGTTAAGCATTGCACGCGCAACTGTCCCTGAAGGGGACGCCGGTGTGATCAGGATTCGCCATAAAAGCGCGAATCGGGTAATTAAGTTTTCGTTAACCGCTGAAGCTCTGAGTCGGTTTCGGCTTGAACCGAACGCTTAATGCGACGGACAGCCATTTAGGGGCATTGAAAAATGCGCAGTCTCACCAAATTTGCTCTGTCAGCAATGACAATTTTGGCTGCGGGCAGTCTCTCGACGCAGGCCGATGCCGTCGTTCTGACCGACAGCTGCTCCCTGACAGAAATCGTGCCCAATGCTTCTGCCTGCACCGGGTATTTTTTGGGCAATCTCATTAATGATGCCAACATCACCGCTCAGCATGATGCGCTTCTCTCTCTGGGTTTTGACTGGGATAATAATTTCGCTGCGGCGGAGAAGATCTTGGGCACGGGGGGTGCATCCTCCGTCAATTTCGCCACGCCGCTTTCCGGCATAACCTACATCGGCTTGCACTTTGGCGGCGGCGGTCTTGCCGATTTGAACAATGGAACGGCATTCTTCAAATTCGACGCCGGGAGCTTTACCGACCTCATCCAATTGACGCGCAGCGCAAGTTCGAATGCCATCCTCTACTCGACAGGCACCATTGGTCTCGAAGAGGTTGCTCCCGTTCCCGAACCCGCGACCTGGATAATGCTGATCGCCGGTTTCGCGCTGGTCGGCGCTTCGCTGCGCCGCAAGCAGAAGCAGACGGTGCGCCTCCGCTTCGCCTGATCGCCGCGCAAGCTTTAGTTCCAAGGGAGCGCCTTCGGGGCGCTCTCTTTTTGTCTGTCGCATCGGACAATCGGGCAGCCGCGTTTGCCGGTTGGCATCAATCTTTCGTTAACCATGTTACCCGAATATCCGCTGATGCGATGGCTGCTTGCCCTGTTGCCCGTGGTGGCTTTGCTCGGTGCCTGTTCCGAAGGAGCACGCGGCCCGCGCCGAACGGTCCAGCACTTCACCCCGCGCCCGGAAGTGCGGCAATGCCTGTCGCGGCTGGGAGCGACGCGGGCCTCTTTCACGCCGCTGCCCGATCGCTATTTCGGCGCGGGCTGTTCGACGCTGGGCACCGTGCGCCTCGCCAGCCTGCGCAGCGACGACGGCGCGCTCGGCCTGACCAATCTCGGCCCGGTGACCTGCCCGCTGGCCAATACTTTCGCCGCCTGGGCGCGCTTCGGGGTGGACCGCGCGGCGCAGCAGATTCTCGGCAGCGAACTGGTTCGGATCGAGACCATGGGCAGCTATAATTGCCGCACTGTCGCGGGGACCGAGCGCCTGTCGGCCCACGCCACCGCCAGCGCCATCGATGTCTCGGGATTTGTGCTGGCGGACGGGCGGCGGATCAGTGTGCTGGGCGACTGGTCGGAAGGTTCATCGGCTGAGCGGCAATTCCTGCGCGTGATCCACACCAGCGCCTGCAAGCGCTTCGGCACGGTGCTGGGGCCGGATTACAATGCGGCGCACCAGAACCATCTGCATGTGGAACTCTCCGGCAGCAGCTTCTGTCGCTAGAATTGGTAATTTGCGACATTGATTGGATTGTGAGCCAGGGGCTGGGCGTGTACCCGCCCGCGTAATGCGATCATCCCCGCCTATGCTGACAGCTTACGACAATCGTCCATCACTACGCACCAGGCTGACCGCGTTGCTGCTGTCAGCGGGGGTGATTGCCCTGCTGATTGCGACGCTGATAGCGATGGGCATGCTCGACAAGCTGCCGGGCGGCGCAGGCGAGCATCTGACAGCGGTCACCATGTCCAGCAGAAATCAGCAAAGGCAAAAGCAGGAGCACGAGAAGGCCAGCAAAAGCGCCGCCCCGCAAGTGAGCCAGCCGGTCATGCCCGTGCCGCGCCATGTACCGCCACCGCCCGTAATATCAAAGATCCCGCCGGTCAGGATGATCGAAATGTCAAAGGCGGACATGGCCGCAGCGGACATTTCGAGGATGGGCAATCACGCGGGCGCATCGGCAGGCAGCGGCGCTTCGGCCTATGGCCCCGGCGAAGGGCCCGGCGGCGCGAAACTCTTCAACGCCGAATGGTATCGCGAACCGTCGCATGCCGAGATCGGCGGCTATCTGCCAAACGGCGCGCCACCGGGCAGCTGGGGGATGATCGCCTGCAAGACAATCGAGCACTACCACGTCGAAAATTGCATGCAGCTCGGCGAATCCCCGCCCGGATCGGGCCTGGCGCGCGCGCTGCGGCTGGCCGCCTGGCAATTCCTCGTCCGCCCGCCGCGGATCGATGGCAAGCCGATAATCGGCGCCTGGGTCCGCATCCGGTTTGATTTCACCCGGGCGCCGGAACGAGATGGCGAGTGACGCTTGTGATTGCGAGTAAAGAATGGTATTAAAGAAGTTCGTTCAGGAGTTTCTACCATGGGTATCCAGATCAATATCAAGAACCAGGAAGCGCGGGCATTGCTCGACGAGATCGTCGTGCGCACTGGAGAGACCGCGACCGCAGCGGTCACTGCGGCACTGCGCAAGCGGCTCAACGAATTGACCCGCGAGGAAAAGCTGGCGCGGGTGCGGGCGATCAGCAAGGAATGCGGACCGCTGTGGTTCGAACCGTGGAAGTCGATGGAACATGGCGACATGCTCTATGACGAAGATGGAATGCCGAATTGATCGTCGATAGCTCAGTGCTCGTCGCGATCCTCAAGGATGAGCCGGAAGCGGATCGAATTGGCGAAGTGCTGACCGCAGCGGACGGCCTCGCCATGTCGACTGCGAGCTATCTGGAAGCGTCAATCGTTATTGATCGTCTCGCCAATCCACGTCTTTCACAGCGGCTGGACGACCTCATCAGCGACCTCGCCATCAAGCTGGTCCCGTTCTCCGAAAGCCAAGCGGAACTCGCCCGCGCCGCCTACCGCGAATTCGGCAAACACAGCGGCCACCCGGCGCGGCTGAACTTTGGCGATTGCTTCGCCTATGCGCTCGCCAGGGAACGCGGCGAGCCGCTGCTGTTCAAGGGCGATGATTTTGCCCGGACCGATGTGGTGGCTGCGTCATAAATCGGGTGCCGCTGCCTCGCGCTCCTCGATGCGCACTCTAGGTCTGACCTCAATCGGCAAGACCGGTGATGATCGCGATCGCGCGGTTCAATTCGGCCAATGCGTCTGGCCCGATATTGCCGAACACTTTGCCGCATTTTGCCTTTTTGACCGTGAACATCTTGTCGGTCATGATTCGTGACGGTTTGATAAGCCCGTTCGCCGTCGAGACCGGCAGATCGACCCGGAAACTCCATGGCTCTTCCCGATCACTCGTGACCATACAGATGATCAAGGTTTCGATGCCAACCGCGCCATCTGTCTGAATGATGACAGCCGGACGCGGCTTGCCATGGTCACCTGGAATCACAACGGGAAGAAGGTCCCCGCGTTTCAATAGGGTGGCATGTCCTTGAGGGTGTCGGCCATCAAGGCTTCGCCGAACTCCATGACCTCGCGCTCTTCAGCTGAATTGCGTTGATATTCCGCGAACCGCTCCATCTCCGCCTTGAATTCGGCGCTATGGACGTCGGGAAGCCACATGCGAATCTCCTTCAGCCCGCGCGCCTTCTTGGCAGCGCGGTAGCGGCGGAATTTGTCCTGGGAAGCGGGCGTTTCGGCGTTCATCGGCGGATGGTAGCGCGCTACCAATGCCAAGTCAAACTCGCGACGAGCTTCAGCCGTCCTGCGCCCGGTCGATCATATCCATGAAGTCGCGCGCGGCGTTGCGGTCTTCCGCTTCCTTGAAGGCGACATCGAGATCGGGCGCCGCGCCGAGCATGAACATCAGCGTCCACAAGGCAAAGCGGCGGCTGCGGTCCTTTTCGAGGCCGAATTCGACCGCCATGCGCTCGATCCCGGCCTCGAGAGCTGCGGGGGCGAGCGAGGTCAGCTCGGCGGTGCCGAAGTAGCGCCGCATCTGGTCGTCGAAATCCATTGGGTATCTCCAAGAGTGGATTGCGTGAAATCTGCACCACTCACTCCTCTCCCCTCGCAGGAGAGGAGCCGGACCAATTCGCCCCAGCTCAATCCAGCCCGAAGCGCTGCGAATAATCGGCGAACAATTCCTCGATCCATTCGCGGCTCAGCCCGAGCGGCTCATAGGCATAGGGATAGCGGCCATAGCGATCCACCCGGTTTTCCGGCGCATCCAGCCATGCCTGAACGCGCGTGGCAAAAGTCACGCTCACCTCCAGCCCGGCCCAGGCATAGACCTTGCGCACCACTCCCAGCGGGTCGGCAGCCAGCTCGCGGAACGGCAAATGTATCACCCTTGGATCGTCCAGCAAATCCTGCGCCAGCATCTTGTCGATGCCCGCCTTCATCTGCTCGGCGATAGCGCGCGACCTGCTGTTCCAGTCGTTCGGCCTGCCGCTGATCGTATCGAACACGGCGGCCCTGAGCGCGACGTTGGAAGCGTAGATCTCGCCCAACGGCCGGTGCGCCCAGACGCAGAGTGCATCGGGATAAACCTTGAAGATGACATCGAGATAGCCCTGCGCGCTGGGGCTTTTGCACACCCACCGGTGGCGATCGGTGTTCCATTGGTGATGCTGGAGGAACTCGCGGTGGAACTGGTAGGCCGCCAGCGCATCGTCACCCAGCCGTACACCGAAATCGGCGGTCGGCACCTTGTAATAGTGGAACGGATAGACGTTGCGAAAATCGAGGCAGTAGACTTCTTCGTCCTCGGTCAGCTGGAAGGCACCCTTGTCGATATAGGGGTGCATCATCTTCTGCGCCGGGCAGAAGTCCATCCAGTCCTCGATGATCCGCTGGGCATGGGCGATGCGGCCAGCTGCCACCGGTCCCTTGCCCGGCGGCGGCGAGGGCGAGAGCATGTGCCAGCTTTGCGGGGCGTGGACTTCCGGGTCTTCGGCCAGCAGTGCATGCAGCAGCGTGGTGCCCGTGCGCGGGAGGCCGATGACGAAGATCGGCCGCTCGATTCTGACTTCGGCAATGGCCGGTGTGGTCTGGCGGTCAAGCGCGAGGCGCAGGCGGCTGGCGAGCATCCGCTGCACTTGCTGGCGGATGCCGGAGAGCCGATCCGGGGTGAACGGCCCCGCCGCATTGGCCCATTCGACCACCTTGCCCAGCCGCGCCTTGAGCCCTTCGTCGGCAAGCCCATAGGCACCGCTCTCGCGCTCGGCGAGGGTGAGCACTTCGTCCGGCGCGAGCAGACCCTGCGCGCTCATTGTGCCTGCGACTTGGCGAAGAGCTCGGCCATGCGCTCGCCAAAGTCCGGGCGATTGGCGCAGCGTAAGTGCCGGGCGGTCTCGATCTCGATATAGTCGTCAAAGGGCAGCGTCTCTGCCGAGACCGCATTGGCCTTCATCATCCCCAGCGCCAGCGGATCGCGCGCGCAGAGTTGCCCCGCCAGCTTGCCGACCTCATCATGCAGGCTGGCGCGCGGGA
>JAHFPT010000251.1 GCA_023266625.1 Novosphingobium sp.
AAGGGCTGCAACTTGCGCGCCGCTTCGGCGAACTGGTCTATCGCGCAATCCAGAGCCTGCCCTCGCATTTCAGCGAGCCCGCGGTCTCCCTTGATCCGGTGTTACGTGACGAGATCGAAACGCTCAAACTCAGCAGCGACGATCATGCGGTGATCGGTGGCGGCAAGGCAGGCGCGATCATCGTGTCGCTGACCGACGAACCTGTCGACTTTGCCCGCATACTGGGCAACCGCGTTGCCAACCTCGTCCCGGTCGACGATCTTGAAACGCCGATCCGCTCGGTTACGGCCTATACCCAGACAATCGGTATTTACCCCGAGCCGCTCAAGGATGTCATCCGCGACCGGCTGGCCGTGCAGGGTGCGCAAAGGTTGGTGTCGCTGGGCGGTGCCCAGGCGGTCGTCCTCGGTGGCCCGCAGGACGGGATCGAGCCGCTGCGGCGCATGTGCAAGTGGATAAGCGACGAGCGGCGCACGCCGACCGATCTGCTCGCCGGGCTTGCGGGAGCCGACGGCATCCTCCTCGTTGCGTAAGCCTAGCCGAACGGTCCCACCATTTCATCCCACTGTCGAACCCGGGAATCATCAGGATAAAGCCATGTCCGATCACGCAAAGCCAACGACCGCCGATTTGAAGAGCGATCCTGACCGCTTCTGGGACCTCTCGGTCACCGAAGTCTATTCGATCCCGCTCGAGGAAGTCCACGAAATCCAGCGCGCGGCCCTCGCTAATCGGTTCGCCGATCTGGTCGAGCGTATTCCGATGGTCAAGAAGCTCGCCGACGGCAATGGCGTGACCAGGATTACCGAAATCGAGGATGGCGCGGCGCTACTGTTCCAGCATTCGATCTACAAGTCCTATCCGATGTCATATTTGGAAAATAACCGGTTCGACAAGCTGACTCAATGGCTAGACAAGTTGACGACCTTCGATCTTTCCGGCCTCGATGCGAGCGAGATCGATACGATCGACGACTGGATCGACTTCATCGATACAAACTCGCCGATCCGCATTCGCCATTCTTCCGGCACATCCGGCAAGCTGTCGTTCCTGCCCGGCGGCCCGACCGATTATTCTCGCGGCCTCCAGGGTTGGCAGGATTACTTTTGCGGGTTCGGCAATGAACCCGACGCCGACGTAAGCGGGTTCGAAACGATGCCGGTCATTTTTCCAAGCTATCGCAAGGGCGCAATGCATCAGCATCGCCTGCTCGACAAGATGGTCGAAACAATGTTCGGCGGCGATGAATCGATGGTGGTCACGCTCAATCCCGGCCGGATGAGCGCTGACGCGCTTTCGCTCGGCGGGCGCCTGTCCGCAGCGGAATCGAAGGGCGAGCTGGGCGAGTTCAAGCTGTCGCCCAAGTTGATCGAGCGCCGCGACGCCTTCTTGGCCGCACGCGACAGGGCCGCCGAGGATTCGCGGATCTTTTTCGCCGCCATGGCAGACCGCTTCAAGGGGCAGCGGGTCGCGGTTCTCGGATCGATCGGTCAAATCTTCGACATTGCGGAGGTAGGCGCGGCAAGCGGCCACATGAACGTCTTCGCCCCTGAAAGCCTGATCATGATGGGCGGTGGGATGAAGGGGCGGGTGCTTCCGTCCGATTGGTATAAGACGGTCACTAACTTCCTGGGAGTTACCGGCCTAAGAGACGGGTTCGGTATGACCGAGCTGGTTGCGGCAACCCGCAGCTGTCCGGCGGGGTACTATCATCTCCCGCCGGCGTACATCCCCTATATTCTCAGCATAGAAACCGGTGAACCGCTGCCCCGGACGGGTGAACAAACCGGCAGGCTTGGCGTTTATGATCTCACCCGTACCGAAATGTGGGGCGGGTTCCTTACGGGCGACAAGGTTACGATTCGGTGGGGCGATACCAATCCCTGCAGCTGTGGCCGGGTCGGGCCACACCTGACAAAGGACATCAGTCGGGTCGGCGCAGCTGATGGTGGGGATGACAAGATTACATGTGCAGGAGCGCCTGCCGCTCACGACCGGGCTCTGGATTTTCTTTCAACGCTTTAATGTCTCCAGAACAGGGCAGCGGTTCCCGGTGGCATGTCAGAACAGCGCGAACTGCTGCGCCTGCGTTTGTGATATTTGCTTGCATTTGACGCAAGGCTCGGTGCAGCTCTTTGGTGCCTTCGGTCGATCAGCGTACTCGGCGGCAAGTTTCTACAACTTCCCGCAGACACTTTGATTCCGATCTTCGGCATCGCCTGTTTGGTGTCTGTCGGGCGCAGTTGCATCCCAACGATGATCTATGAAGCCCGGTGCATAGCCACTGTCCGGCGCTTGCCCATATGCAGGGAACACGTTGCCCGATATCGGAGCGCTTGTGAGTCACGATCACGATGCCAACCAGCGGGCCAACTCCCAGCAACAGACAGAAAAGCGGCGTCGGCCAATGCAATCCGACACCGCTCTTCCGGTAGCATCAGGCTGCCGTCTGCGTCCTTGCAAAGTCCGCAGGCGGGAGCGAATTGAGGTGATCCAAACTTATGGTCAGAATCCGACGCCGACGGTCGCGCCCAGAACACGTGGGTCGCCCCAGGCTTGGATCGCACCGAGATTGGCCTGTTCCGTGCGGTTGACGACGTATTCCTTGTTGAACAGATTCCGCGCCCACAGGCTCACCGAGAAACGCTCGTCGCGCGACTTCCACGAAACGGTTGCATTTGCGAGCGTGTATTCGGGCAAGGCAAGCCGATTGTCCGGCCCGGAGAAGACTTTGCCGCGATAGCTCACCGTGAAGTTTGCGCCGATCTTGCCGAATTCGGTCGGCACGGAATAATTCAGCGACGCATTCGCCGTGACCGGCGGCGCACCGGTCAGCGTGTTGCCGCTGGCGTCGCCTTGTGTTGCAGGGCCGGCGTCAAGCGGAAAGAATGGTGCACTCGGGAAGTCTTTGTATTTGGCGTTTGTGTACCCAAACCCCGCGTTGAGGGTCAAGTTGTCCGACATCTTGAATGTGAGGTCGGCATCAAAGCCATAAATGCGCGCGCGTGCGGCGTTCTCGGTTGAAATCGCGCCGTTGGCAATGAACGAGACCTGGATGTCCTTGTAGTTGTAATAAAAAACCGCTGCATTAAGGCGAATTCTATTGTCGAACATTTGCGACTTGAAGCCCACTTCGTAGGCATCAAGCACTTCGGGGCGGTACCCCTTGGCATTGGTCAGGCCAAAGCCACCACTCTTGATGCCGCGGTTGTATGAAACATAGCCCATGACGTCGGGCGTGAACTGGTGGTCGATCGAAGCGCGCCAGGTCAATCGCTCGATACCCTGATTCTTTTCCACCACAGGAAACGCGTTGAGCCCGAAAAGGAGCCGTTGCCGTTCGTGCGTGTAGCGAAGCCCAGCTGTGAAGTTTGTCGTATCGCCAAGTGGTACGGTAACCTGGCCGAAACCTGCCAGCGAACGCGTGCGCGTTTGGGAATTAAATGTCGCAATGCCACGAACGTTCAGTGGATCATAACCGAACTTGCCCTCGAAAGCATAAAGTCCGACCAGCCAGTTTATTTTCGAGCCCAATGGCGAAAGCAGTTGAAGCTCCTGCGACCAGCTTTTAGCGCGGTAATTGATGTCTGCGCGAACTGCGGGAATTGGCGTCGAATCCTGGTCGAGAGTGGCGAGTCCATCTACGTCCCTGTAGCCGGTTATGCTGACAAGGCGGGCAAAGCCGAGATCCTGTCGGATATTGAGCGATAGGTCATAGGTATCGGAGTTGTTTGAATTGGCAAAATCGGTGTTTGTGGTCCGGGGCGGCAAAGTGCTTGGCACACCCAGGATCGGTTTGACGCCAAACACCGGCTGAAAATCAGTTCCCGACGAACGAACGCGGGTATAGCCGCCAGCGATGCGAACCTCGGTCGTCTCGCCCGGCGTCCACAATAGCTTCGAGCGAACCGACAGGTTGTTGCGCTTCATCGTTTCGGCCTTGCGATTGATGTCAAACCCGAAACCCTTGTTGTTTTCAGAGAACACGGAAGACACGTCGATCGCGAGGTCTTTGCCAAGACCGGTGCTCAGGTAAGCCGAACCCTCCAGCGTTTCAAAGGAACCATAGCTGATCGAACCACGGGCTTCTGGGTCGTGCGATGGGTCTTTGGTGATGATCTGGATCACGCCACCGGTCGCGTTGCGTCCGAACAGAGTGCCCTGCGGCCCCTTTAGAACTTCGATTCGCTCGATATTGTTGAGGCGGAAAATATTCCCTGCCGGAGACGGAATGTAGACGCCGTCGATATAGGTGGCGACCGAAGGCTCATCGGCTGGACCGGACTGATTCGACCCGACGCCGCGCAGGAATGGGGTTGCGACGTAGCCGCTCTGGGTCATCGTGAGATTGGGAACAGCCGCCGCGATCTGGATCGTATCGGTGATCTGTCGGCTTTCGAGACTGTCCGACGAGATGGCGCTGACGGAAATCGGAACTTTCTGGATAGATTGCGACTGGCGCTGCGCCGTGACGACGATATCGGCCAGACCGCTTGGCGCATCCCCAGCCAACGCGTTCCGAGCGACATCCTGTGCGAATGCCATGCCTGTTGTTGCCATATAGCCGCCTCCGCACAGGAGCCCTGCAGCTAGAATCCTTACATGGTTCATAAATCCCTCACCCTTTGCCCAGCTTCGCGTGCATGCGAAGGCCGTATTATCGTCAATCTTCGATCATTTATCTATCACCAATATTTTATAATGCAAATCCTTTTTGAAGATTGCATTGCCAATCAGATGCCTTAGGAAATCGGTGCATTTTTCGGGAAATCCGCTGCACTGGCTGGCTCGGATCTGGGCTTGTATGTTGCCATAAAGTCGATTTAAGCCTACAATGATTGATTAATCCTGTAAAAATGGCCTAACGAGGCTAGGGCCAACGGCTGTTGGGAGAGAGTGATATGCTGGATTTACAACTCGTGAATCGAATCAAGCTGGGACGGCTATTCATCGACGGACAGTGGGTCGATGCAGGCCCGGATCATGCTAGGTTCGACATCGTATCGCCTGCGACAGAAGAGATTTTCGCCACGGTTCCCTGCGCCCAGGCTGGCGATATCGAAGCTGCTGTAAGTGCAGCGCGAAGCGCCCTTGACCACGGACCGTGGGCATCGACCATTCCGGCGGAACGGGGAAGGCTGCTCCACGCATTCGCCGACGCGATCGATAGCCATGCCGAGACGCTCGCGTTTCTCTGGGCCAACGAGGTTGGTGGCCTCATCGGACACGGCGGAGGGATGGTGGCAATGACCACCGGCATCATCAGGGAGTATGCCCGGCTGGCAAGCCAGTTCGCGTTCACGGAACGGCATACCCCGACTGCTGGCGGCGCGGCTGGCTACCTCTTGCACGAGCCGGTTGGCGTGGTCGGAATGATCATCCCGTGGAACTCGCCGTTGCTGATGTTTGCGACCAAGCTTGCCCCGGCCCTGGCGGCAGGCTGCACGGCCGTCTGCAAGACATCGCCGGAAGCACCACTTGAGGGCATTCTGATCGGGGAAATCCTGCAGGAAATCGGTCTTCCTTCCGGCGTGGTCAACATCCTGATGGCCGACCGCATCGAATCTGAACTGCTTGTCCGTGACCCGCGTGTCGACAAGATAAGCTTCACCGGGTCAACTGCTGTGGGCAAACATGTCGGTTCGATCTGCGCTAGTCGCGTTGCGCGTGCAACTCTCGAACTTGGCGGCAA
The DNA here is from genome assembly GCA_023266625.1 of Novosphingobium sp. GTDB lineage: Bacteria > Pseudomonadota > Alphaproteobacteria > Sphingomonadales > Sphingomonadaceae > Novosphingobium. The sequence goes on from JAHFPT010000251.1 coordinate 5,693, forward strand.
GTCGGCAGCTGTCATCATGGACGATTTCGAACCCGAGCTGGTCGCGCAAGCGCTCGTTCCCCAGTTCAGTATGCTGTCCATGCAGTTCTGCTCGGCCCTCAGCCGGGTCATCGTCAGCCGTCACCGGCACGACGACTTGCTTGATGCGCTGGTCGCCCAGACAGAGAGCATCGTAGTGGGCGATCCGTTCGATCCGTCGTCGCAAATGGGCCCAATGGCCATGCGCCGCCAACTGGACCGGCTGAACGATTTTCTTGCCAGCGCGCGATCGGAAGGTCTCTCGCCAGCAACGGGCGGAGATAGGCCCGCCGGGCTAGATCGGGGCTTCTACGTTCGTCCGGCAGTCTTCGGACATGTCCCGCACGAAGCGCGCATTTCGCGCGAAGAAGTCTTCGGCCCCTTGCTGAGCGTCATCCCCGCCGATGACGAAGAGCACGCTATAGCCTTGGCCAATGACACCAATATGGGCCTAAATAATTCGATCTTCACGCACGATCTGGAACGAGCCGTCGCCGTGGGCAAACGACTGTGTTCTGGTACGGTCGGGCATAACGCGTTCCGCAGCGATTTCGGCATCGGCTTCGGCGGCTTCAAGCAATCAGGAATCGGACGCGAGGGCGGCCTGGCAGGCTTGATGCCTTATCTTGAAAGCAAGACACTGATCCTTGATGGCAACGTCGATTTGGTCTGAGCGCCGGGAGGCGGAACAGCCCCTCCAAAGGACTCACGACCGTTTGCGGTCGCGCACGACGAAAGCGGCACGCATCGCGCTGGGCGATTGGCCGAATCCGCGCAGAAACGCGCGGCGCATACGCTCGGGCTGGCGA
>JAHFPT010000252.1 GCA_023266625.1 Novosphingobium sp.
GCACTGGCCTGTCGAACCGCACTTCGGACATCGTCGGGCGCACCGAAGTGCAATACCGCAACTTCATCAAGCTGACCCATCGCTTCCGCATCGACAAAGACAGCGCCGCTTTCCGCGGCAACGAGATCGACGCCGCCATCGGGAATCAGGGCACCTATCTCGAGCTGGGCTATTCGAAGCTGAACCGCGATATTTCCGCCACTATCGAAGATCTCCAGGACAGCGAAGAGCTGCGTGCCGCCGGGCGCATTGCCTTTGCGCACTATTGGTCTCTGTTCGGCTCTGGCGTGGTCAGCATCAACGAACAATCGACCCAGATTCAAGGGCTTGGCAAGTCCTTCCAGCCGCTTCGCACCCGGCTCGGCTTCGCCTATCAGGACGATTGCCTGGAATTCGGGCTGACCTGGCGGCGCGACTTCGTCACCAACGGCGATGCCCAGAAGGGCGACACTTTCGAAATCCGCTTTGCCCTGCGCAATCTCGGCTTCCGCTGATATCCAACCCAGCTTGAAAGCCGCTCCAGCATCCGGCGTTGGCATGGGCAAGCAAACGCGCTATCGGCGCGCTCAGCTTCGGTTAAGCCGCGCAGATGGAAATGCGCCAGCAATCGGGCCGGGGGTTTCCCCGCCGCAGACAGGAACGGTCGCATAGTGAAGATAATCGCGCGAAATATGGTTTGCACACTTGGTGTCTGCTCATTGGGCCTGCTCGCCGCAGCGCTGGCGACGAATGCAGTGGCGCAAGACGCCTCACCCGCTGCCGAGTCCCAACAGGGCCAGATCGTCATCCCCAAAGATGTCACCATCTTTGCCCAGAACGATCCCAATCATCGCCGCGCAACCGCAGTGGTCAATGGCGACATCGTCACCGGCACCGATGTCGATCAGCGCCTGGCGCTGATCGTTGCCGCCAACGACAACAAGCTTCCGCCCGAGGAAGTGCAGCGGCTGAAGATGCAGGTGTTGCGCAATCTGATCGACGAAACGCTGCAGATTCAGGCGGCCAAAATCGCCGATATCGAAATCGAAGATGCCGAGATCGAGCAGACCTATGTTCGCGTCGCCCAGCAGAACTTCGGCCAGAATACCAAGGCTATGGACGCCTATCTGGTCCGCGTCGGCTCCTCGCCCGGCTCGCTGAAGCGCCAGATCCGCGGCGAGCTTTCCTGGCAGCGGCTGCTGCGCCGCAATGTCCAGCCTTTCGTCAATGTCTCCGACGAGGAAGTGCGCGAGATGATTGACCGGCTCAAGGCCGCCAAGGGTACTGCGGAATTCCGCATCGGCGAAATTTACCTGTCGGCCGCGCCGGAAGCCAAGCCGGCAGTGCTCGAAAATGCCAACCGGATTGTCGAGCAATTGCGCAAGGGCGGCAGTTTTGTCGCCTATGCGCGGCAATATTCCGAGGCCTCGACGGCGGCGGTCGGCGGCGACCTTGGCTGGGTGCGGCTCGAGCAGCTGCCGGCCGAACTGGGTACGGCGGCGCGCGAGCTTTCGCCCGGTCAGCTGGTCGGGCCGATCGAGCTGCGCGCGGGCTATTCGATCATCTATCTGATCGACAAGCGCCAGGTGCTGACCGCCGATCCGCGCGACGCCTTGCTGGCGCTCAAGCAAATCTCGATCAATTTCCCCGCCGGGACCAGCGCTGCCGATGCCCAGAAAAAGGCCACCGAATTTGCCACTGCGATGAAAGCGGCGCGCGGCTGCGGCGGGGTCGAAGCCGTCGCCGGTCCGCTTGGTGCCCAGGTGGTGGCCAACGATCAGGTCAAGGCGCGCGATCTGCCGGCACAATTGCAACAGGCGCTGCTCAACCTGCCAGTCGGCGAAACCTCGCCGCCGTTCGGTTCGGTCGAGGAAGGGGTGCGGGTGCTGATGCTGTGCGGCCGCGACGATCCCAAGGGTGCCAGCGACCCCAGCTTCGACCAGCTGATGTCGCAAATGGAAGACGACCGCGTCAACAAGCGCGCCCAGATGTATCTGCGCGACCTGCGCCGCGACGCGGTCATCGATTACAATTGATGGTGCAATGATACCCGCGCCCCTGGCAGTTTCCTTGGGCGATCCGGCGGGGGTTGGACCAGAACTGCTGGCCGAGGCCTGGACACGGCGCGAGGTGGAGCGGCTGATACCCTTCTTCGCGGTGGGCGGGGCAGAGGTGATTGCCGCTGCGGCAGCAAGACGCGGACTTGCTGTACCCATCGCGCGAATCGACGATCCGGCAGAGGCTGCAACAGCTTTTGCCAGCGCCCTTCCCGTGCTGGGCGCGCTTGACGGCAGCTATCGCCCCGGCGAGCCTGACCGGGACGGCGCGGCGCTCGCCCTCGCCTCCTTGACCGAGGGCGCGCGGCTGACGGTATCAGGCATGGCAAGCGGTCTCGTCACTGGCCCCATCGCCAAGGCCCGGCTCGCCGAGGTCGGATTCACCCATCCCGGCCAGACCGAATTCGTCGCCGCCGCCTGCGGGGTCGCAGCGCAAGACGCGGTGATGATGCTCGCCGGGCCGAGCCTGCGCACAGTGCCGCTGACAGTCCATGTTGCGCTGGCCAATGTTCCCGCGCTGCTAACTGTTGACTTGATCGTCCGGCGCGCCGTGATCGTCAACGCGGCGCTGCAACGCGACTTCGCCATCCCCTCCCCGCGTCTCGCCATTGCCGCGCTCAATCCGCATGCCGGCGAGGACGGCCGAATGGGCAGCGAGGAAGCAAGGATCATCGCGCCGGCCATCGCCGCGCTACGCGCCCGAGGCATCGACGCGACCGGCCCGCATCCCGCCGACGCGCTGTTCGCCGCGCATCAACGCACCGGCTTTGACGTGGCCATCTGCATGTATCACGATCAGGCGCTGATCCCGATCAAGTCGCTCGACTTCGACCAGGGGGTGAATGTGACGCTCGGCCTGCCCGTGGTGCGCACCTCGCCCGATCACGGCACTGCCTTTGCCATTGCCGGCACCGGCAAGGCGAGCGCCGGGGCAACCATTGCCGCGATCCGCATGGCCGGGGAATGCGCGGCACGGCGGTTGGTCAGAGCGTAGTGCGTGGGCTTCGACAAGCTCAGCCTGAGCGGGTCATGGAAAGAGTTCCGCTCATGCTGAGCTTGTCGAAGCACATGCGCGAGGCCAGCACCAAATGAATCCCACCCTTCCCCCCCTGCGCGAAGTCATCGCCCGCCACGGCCTCTCCGCCACCAAGGCGCTCGGCCAGAACTTCCTGCTCGACGAACAGCTGCTGGGCAGGATCGCCGCGATCCCCGGCGACCTCACAGACCGCGATGTTCTCGAAGTCGGCCCCGGCCCGGGCGGCCTCACCCGCGCCCTGCTGCGCGCCGGGGCGCGGGTGACGGCTATCGAGATGGACCGGCGCTGTCTGCCGGCGCTGGCCGAACTGGCCGAAGCCTTCCCCGGCCAGCTGCGCGTGATCGAAGGCGATGCGGTGAAGATCGATCCGGCGACGCTGCTTCCCGGACCCTACCATATCCTCGCCAATCTGCCCTATAACGTCGGTACAGCGCTGCTCATCGGCTGGCTCGGCGGGGAAAGCTGGCCGCCGCGCTGGTCATCGCTCAGCCTGATGTTCCAGCATGAGGTGGCCGAGCGGATTGTCGCTGCGCCGGGCGCATCCGCCTATGGCCGCCTGGCCATCCTCGCCCAATGGCGCGCCTCGGCAAAGCTCGCGATGAAAGTCCACCGCAGCGCTTTTACCCCGGCTCCCAAAGTGATGTCGGCAGTGGTGCATGTGACACCAACCGCGATGCCGCAGGGGGTTTCGGCGCGGATGCTGGAGCGGGTGACCGAAGCCGCCTTCGGCCAGCGCCGCAAGATGCTGCGCCAGAGCCTCAAACCCCTGCCGGGCGCACTGGCGGCGCTGGAACAGCTGGACATCGACTCGCAGCGCCGCGCCGAGACGCTCACTGTAGCGGAGTTCGTCGCAGTTGCGCGGGTGCTGACGGGCTGAGCGAGGCTTGCGGGCGCTTAGAGCATCGCGCGAAAAAGTGGGAACCGGTTTTTCGCAAAAAGCGATGCGACAACAAACAAATAGAGCCTACCCAAATCGCCTCATTGCGACGGCGGAGTGGCCGGGGCTCTCGGGCGACGCCCCGTGAACATTGTAGGCAAACGCCGCCTCGGCTGCACCTTTGGCGCTTCTACTCGCGTTCGATAGGTGACCTGCGGCGTTGCGACCCCGTCCGCCGCCACGGCATAGCTAGACGCCGGCGGCGCATAGGCGCTGGACGCCGGCGGCGGCGCATAGGCGCTGGACGCCGGCGGCGGCGCATAGGCGCTGGCCGGTTTCGGCGCGCGTCCGGAGAAGATTGAGGGCGCATATGTTGCGACATGCGGCCGTTGCATCTCGACTACGCAATTCTGCGTCCTGGCGCGGCCGGAAAACATCGTCGGAGCGCTGGATTTGCATCGCGGCTGGACCACCACCATTTCGCAGTTCTCCCGCTTGGCGCGACCGGAAAACATCGACGGAGCACTGCCCCTGCAAATTCTTTGCACCGACAAGCCGGCTGTTTGCGCGGCCTGGGCTTGCTCTTCCGCTCCCCTGACAGGAACGGCCTCCCTTTTGCTTCTCCAACCGGGCCTGCGGCCGGTAAAGATCGCTGGCTGAAGATGAACCGAAGGAGACGATGCGCTTTCCGTCATGACCGGGGAAGCGGCTGGAAGCGGTGCCAGGAGCAGCAATGCAAATGTGGAGACTATCATCGATCGTTCTCAATCAAAGGGAATGGCCGCAGTGCCGATCTTTGCTTCGATAGCGCAACCGAAATCTCATGGCAACGAACGAGCGGAACGCAGCAGCGACTTCATTGCGCATGCCTGTTCAAATTTCCTCCAACTCCCGCTAGCATGGCGCGATGATCGATCGAAGATCCGCTATTGCCGGAGTAGGGGCCGCTACCGCGCTGATTCTGGCAGGACGGGTACTGGCTGCGCCACGCAAACTCACGCGGCCGCCGCGGCTGCGGCCGGGCGATACCGTCGGGCTGGTTGCCCCTGCCGGTTTCGTCGCCGACCGTTTCGGCCTCGACGAGCTGGGGGCGACAGTGCGGGCGATGGGTCTGGTCCCGAAATTTGCGTCCAATCTGCTCGAACGCCACGGCTACCTCGCCGGCACCGACGACAGCCGTGCCAATGCACTCAACGCCATGTTCCGCGACCGCGCGGTGCGGGCGATTTTTGCGGTGCGGGGCGGCTGGGGCTGCGAGCGCATCCTGCCATTGCTCGATTTCCGTTCGCTCGATGCCGATCCCAAACTACTGATCGGCTCCAGCGATATCACCGCGCTGCACCTCGCCATCGCCGCGCGCACCGCCTGTCCCAGCCTGCATGGGCCCAATCTGGCCAGCGCGTGGAATGCAGTGGCCTGGGATTCGTTTCACCGGCTGGTGTTCGGCGCGGAAACGCCGGTCTACACCGCCGATGACGCAGCCGAAGACCGTCTCGTCCCGCGCGCCTCGCGCATCCGCAGCTTCCACCCCGGCACGGCGCGAGGGCGGCTGCTGGGCGGCAATCTCTCCGTGCTCTCGGCACTGGTGGGAACCCCGTACCTGCCCGATTTTACCGGCGCGATCCTGTTCCTTGAGGATACCAACGAGGCCGAATACCGCATCGACCGCATGCTCTCGCAGCTCGCGCTCAGCGGAATTCTGGGCCGCGTTGCCGGGGTGGCTTTCGGCCAATGCACCAATTGCGCGAACCCCGGTCCGTCCTACAGCAATTTCACCATCTATGAGGTGCTTGAACAGCATCTCGCCAAGCTTGGCGTTCCGGCATTCCAGGGCGCGGAGATTGGGCATATCGCCGGGCAGCTGAGCATCCCGGTCGGCGTCGAGGCAGAGATCGATGCCAGCGTGGGCACGATCCGGATCCTGGAATCACTGGTAAGCTAGGCCATGTTCGCGATTCTGACCTTCACCGCACAGGCCGACTACGCCGAGGACCGCATCCGGCTCGATGCGATCGATCCCGCAGGCGAGACTCAGTCGATTTCCCTGACGCGGCGGCTGGCCGACAGATTTGTCCCGCTGCTCGTGGAGCGTGTCGAGCAGCAGGCCAGACCCGGCGTGCCCAAGGAGATCGGCCTGGCGATGAGCCAGCAGCAATTGCGGATCGAACGCGAGGAAAACCGCGTGGCAGACGTCCAGCCGCAGGAAGGCGCAAGCCGATGGCTGTGCCAGACCATCCACCTGAGCGAAGAGCACGGCGAGGTGCTATGGACGCTGACCGACGATGGGGCGAATACGGCGGTTATGGCGCTCCCCGGGGAAGGCGTGCGCAGCGTTCTTGAGGTCTTCCTGCTGACCTATCAACGGCTGGAATGGAACCTTGGGGTCTTCCCGGAATGGCTGCTTGAGGGTGGGGTGGCCCCGGACAGTGCGCCGAGGGTGTTGAATTAGGGTTTGTTGAGATTCAGGATTCACAACGACGATGGATTGTGATTCAAGCTCCATGAAGGGAGTTTTGAATGACACGCCTATGCCTGACGGATCGCCAATGGTCATTGATTGAACCGC
>JAHFPT010000066.1 GCA_023266625.1 Novosphingobium sp.
CGGCGACGAAATCCGGATTGGGGTTACCGGGAGCAGCCATGACCAGCTCATAGGCAATGCCCTTTTCCTCCGCGACCAGGCAGACCTTGCGGACGAAGGGTGAGAGTAGGGCACCGAAAACTTGCATGTGAATCTCCCGATGAGTCGCATTACGCTATGCAAAGCTTATTGCAGCCCCGCGTCAGCGTGTATAGGCGATCTGCCTATGACCGACATTCCCAATATCCAGCCCGACAGCCGCGAAGGCACGATCCTCGAAGCGCCCGACCGCGAAATCTCGGTGCGCGAGCTCTTCGGCATCGACGTCGATATGAAGGTTCCCGCCTTCTCCGAGGCCGACGAGCGCGTGCCCGATTTCGACGCCAGTTATGTGTTCGATCCCGACACCACCCTGGCAATCCTCGCAGGCTTTGCCTTCAACCGGCGGGTGATGGTCCAGGGCTATCACGGCACCGGCAAGTCGACCCATATCGAGCAGGTCGCGGCCCGGCTCAACTGGCCGTGCATCCGCATCAATCTCGATGCACATATCAGCCGCATCGACCTGATCGGCCGCGATGCGATCGTGCTGCGCGACGGCTTGCAGGTCACCGAATTTCGCGAGGGTCTGCTGCCCTGGGCACTGCAAACCCCGACCGCGCTGGTGTTCGACGAATATGACGCCGGGCGGCCCGACGTGATGTTCGTCATCCAGCGGGTGCTGGAGAGCGAGGGCAAGCTCACTTTGCTGGACCAGAACCGGGTGATCCGCCCCAATCCGTGGTTTCGCCTGTTCTCCACCGCCAACACCGTCGGCCTCGGCGACACCTCGGGCCTCTACCACGGCACTCAGGCGATCAACCAGGGCCAGATGGACCGCTGGAACATCGTCGTCGGGCTCAATTATCTGGCCGCCGAAGTCGAATGCCAGATCGTCCTGTCGAAGACCGAAGGCATGGACGAGAAGGTGGTCGCCGACATGGTCAAGGTCGCCGACCTCACCCGGCAGGGCTTCATCAATGGCGACATCTCCACCGTGATGAGCCCGCGCACGGTGATCACCTGGGCGCAGAACACCGCGATCTTCAAGGATGCGGGCTTTGCCTTCCGCCTGTCGTTTTTGAACAAATGCGACGAGACCGAGCGGATGCTGGTGGCGGAATATTACCAGCGGGTGTTCGGCACGGACTTGCCGGAAAGTGTGGTGGGGAAGGGGTAAAATCCTCCCCGGAACGGGGAGGGGGACCAGCGCAGCTGGTGGAGGGGCACAGGCCCCATTTCCTGTCCTACCGGCGTCACGCTATCCGAGGGTGCCCCTCCACCATCCTGCGCCGAATGGCGCAGTTTATCCTGAGCGGCCGGCCTTCCGGCCAGCCGAAGGGAATGGTTCCCCTCCCCGTGCCGGGGAGGATTATCGGTCGTCGTACTTCGCCCCGACAAAGTACAACCCCTGCGGCGGTGCATTGAGCCCCAGCGCGGCGCGGTCGCACGCCGCCAGCGCCTCGGCGATCTGCACTTCCGGCCAGCGCCCCAGCCCGACCAGCACCAGACAGCCGACCATCGAGCGCACCTGATGGTGCAGGAAACTGCGTGCCTCGGCCTCGATCAGCACCAGCTCGCCTTCCCGCCGTACATCGAGCCGGTCCAGCGTCTTGACCGGGTCTTTCGCCTGGCAATGCGCCGAGCGGAAGGTGGTGAAATCGTGGTGGCCGACCAGTGCCTGCGCGGCGCGGTGCATGGCCTCGGCATTGAGCGGACGCGAGACCAGCCATGCCTTGCCAGCCTCCAGCGTCAGCGGCGCGCGGCGGTTGACGATGCGGTAGCGATAGGCGCGGCCAATACAGGAAAACCGCGCATGCCAGTCCTCAGCCATACCCTCGCAGGCAATCACGGCAATGGGCAGGGGCCGCAGCTTCGCGTTGAGCGCCTCCATCAGCCGGAAGGGCGCGATGTCCTTCGCCACGTCGATATGCGCGCGCATCGCCAGCGCATGCACCCCGGCATCGGTGCGCCCGGCGGCGTGCATCACCGCCGTCTCGCCGGTGACGGCGAACACGGCTTGTTCCACGGACTGTTGCACCGAAGGCCCATGCGCCTGGCGTTGCAGTCCCATGAACGGGCTGCCGTCGAATTCGAGGGTGAGGGCGAAGCGGGTCATCGCGTGGGGCTACTGTCGCGCGCGGCCTTCGACAAGCTCAGGCTGAGCGGGGTTTGGGAAAATATCTCTCAACCGCTCATCCTGAGCCTGTCGAAGCCCCTGCGTCAAAAGCTGGTGACCCCTACGGGAATCGAACCCGTGTTTCAGCCGTGAGAGGGCCGCGTCCTAACCGCTAGACGAAGGGGCCATTGGTGCGTGGCAAGCATTTGGTGACCCCAACGGGAATCGAACCCGTGTTTCAGCCGTGAAAGGGCCGCGTCCTAACCGCTAGACGATGGGGCCATACCGGCAAGCGCCGCTGGCATTTTTTCCAGCTTGCGCCGGAGGTAGGGCGCGCCTTTAGGCAAGGGTGCGAAGAGGGTCAAGGGCGCAGTTCCCCCTCCCCTTCAGGGGATGGGATGGGGGTGGGGTTGTCCGGCAGGCGCTGAGCTAACCGACAGCCCCCACCCCAACCCCTCCCCTGAAGGGGAGGGGCTTTTAGGGTTCCTCAATCCGCCCAGGCGGCATCCTCCAGATGCAGCTCTGCCTGGACCCGGCTCGACCAGTCATCGATCTTCGCCCGCCCTGCCAGCCACAGCTTGCGGGTCTGAGCCCCGTGCAGCAGGGTCTGGCCCATCTCGCTGTTGGCGGCGCGGAAGGCGATGGCTTTGAAGCTGGCACCGTCATCGCCGCGCACGATCAGGCGAAGGTGATCGGTGCCGACCACATCCGCCTTGATCAGCCGCACCGGGCCGACGCAGATTTTGGGGCCTGGCCAGCCATTGCCGAAGGGTCCGGCGCTTTCGAGCAGGGTGACGAGGTCCGGCGTCAGCCCGCCGGGGGTGATCGCTAGGTCGAGATTTAGCGATTGGCTGGCAGCAGCGGCGGCAACATCTGCGCCGAGCCTGGCGTCGAGCCAGTCGGCGAGTGCTTCGGTTTGTCCGGGCGCGATCGTCAGGCCCGCCGCCATAGCGTGCCCCCCGCCCGCCAGCAGCAGCCCGGCTTCCTTGGCGGCGATGATTGCGGCACCCAGATCGACCCCCGAGATCGAACGGCCCGAGCCTTTTCCATTGCCTGCCTCATCGGCATCGAGCGCGATGACCAGTGCTGGTTTTCCGGCCTTTTCCTTGATCCGTCCGGCGACAATGCCGATCACCCCGGGGTGCCAGCCGCGCCCGGCGAGGACCAGCACGGCGCGGTTGTGCTGACCAGCGATTTGCGCTTCGGCCTCCTCCTGCACCAGTGCCTCGATTCCGCGCCGTTCCTCGTTGAGCCGTGAGAGCTGCTCGGCGATGGCGCGCGCTTCGTCGGGGTCTTCGGTGGTCAGCAGGCGCACGCCCAGCGTCGATTCTCCGACCCTGCCGCCGGCGTTGATTCGCGGGCCGAGCGCGAAGCCAAGGTCGCTGCATGTCGGCGGGCGGGTGAGCCTTGCGGCATCGATCAGCGCGGCCATGCCGACGTTCTCGCGCCGCGCCATCATTTTCAGCCCCTGTGCAACCATAGCGCGGTTGAGGCCATGCAGGGCAGCGACATCGGCGACCGTTCCAAGCGCCACCAGGTCGAGCAAAAGAAACAAATTAGGCTCTGATCTACTCTCAAAGTAACCTGTTTGGCGCAGGCAGCGCAAGATTGCTACGGCCAGCAGAAAGGCCACCCCAACCGCTGCAAGATGACCATGGGCAGCGCCGGTTTCACGCTCGTCGAGCCGGTTGGGATTAACCAAAGCAGTTGCAACAGGAAGGTCGGATGAACATTTGTGGTGATCGACAACGATGACATCGACGCCCGCTGCATGGGCTGCGGCGAGCGCCTCATGCGCCATCGCGCCGCAGTCCACCGTGACGATCAGGCTCGAGCCTTCCCCGGCGATCCGCACCAGCGCCTCGGCAGAGGGGCCATAGCCTTCGAGCAAGCGGTCGGGAATGTAATAACGCGGTTCATTGCCCAGGCTGCGCAGCAGGCGGATCAGCAGCGCCGCGCTGGTTGCCCCGTCGACGTCGTAGTCGCCGTAAATCGTCACGGTCTCGCCGGTGAGCACGGCTTGCGCCATACGCTCGGCCCCGGCGTCCATGTCGCGGAATTCCGACGGGTCGGGCAGGAAGCTGCGCAATGACGGGGTGCGCTGGCGCTCGATATCATCGCGCGCAACGCCGCGCGAAAGCAGCAGCTGGGTGACGATATCGTCACCCAGCCCGCCCGGCCCGATCGACATCTCTCCGCCTGACAGGTCCATATTGCCGCCGCGCCAGCACCAGGCCTTGCCGCCGAGCGAGGATTCGATGCCGAAAACGGAAGCCGCGCGGGTTGCCATGGGGCGAGAGCTAGCCGATTGGCGGGCGAGAGAACAGCCTTGTCCTGTAATGTCGGAATTTGACAATATTCCGCAACAGGCGTCCGCTACTCTCCGAGCACAAGCAACGAGAGGATTCGGCAATGAATTTGCGTCACAAGATGGCTTTTTCCGTGACCGCCGGGGCGGCTGTCCTGGCCGCACTTCCGCTATTTGCCCAGCAGCGCCCGGTGCAGCGCCCCACCAGTGGCCCGATTGCCCGCTATGACATGCGGGCCGGGACGATTTCGGGCATGGGGGCGATGGGTCAGGGCGGTGGCATGGCGATGATGATGGGCGGTGGGCGCGGCAACAATGTCCAGCACGAGCTGCTGCTGCGACTTGGCTCGTCGACCGCAGCCACCGGTTCGCCCAAGGCCGATCATTTCATGCCGCCCAATGCCAGGCTCGGGAAATCGGTGGCACTGGTGACGCCGCGGGAGGAGCGGGCTCCCGATGAAATGCCGCAGAAGCCGAAAGGCCGCATGCTGATCTATTGGGGCTGCGGCGAACATGCGCCGGCCGGCCAGCCGGTGGTGATCGATTTTGCCAGAGTGGCGGCAGGTCAGGTTCCGCCAGGCCTGTGGTCGAGCACGATCGTTCGCGACTGGGGACCGACATTGCAGAACAGCCGCAGCTTCGGGCGCTGGCCGGCCGAAGACGGCAAATATGCCAAGCCCGATACGTCGCTGCCGGGCGCGCATCGCATCGCCGGGAACTATTCGCCCGAGATCGCCTTCACCCTCGCCAAGGACTTCATGCAGCCCCTGAGTGTGCGGACCAGCGCCAACCCCAGCGGCTCGACGCTGATCGCCTGGACCGGCATTGCCGATGCCACTGGCTATCTCGCCACCCTGTTTGGCGGCAAGCAAGGTCCCGGCGGGCGCGAGATGGGCGATATGGTGATGTGGTCGAGCAGCGCCTCGCGCCAGTTCGGCGGCGGACTGGCCGACTGGCTGACCCCGGGGCAGGTTGCGGGGCTGGTGCGTGACCGGACAGTGATGCCGCCGAGTGCGACCAGCTGCGTCATTCCCGCCGAAGTGAAGCGCGATGCCCCCGATTTCCGGGTTGGAACGTTAACCGCCTTTGGGCCAATGGAGGAATTCTCCTATCCGCCGCGCCCGGTCGATCCACGCGCGGCCTGGAACCTGCAATGGACCTCGCGCATCCGTCACAAATCGACGAACAGCTGGATGGATATTCCGGGAATGAACATGGGCATGCAGGGCGGTGACGAGGATACCGCTCCTGCGCGGCAGCAACAGCAATGCCGGCCCAGGCGCGGGCTGGGCGGAATGCTTGGCGGCGCGCTTGGCGGCGGCTCGGGCTGCTGATTCATGCTTGCGATCGTCTGGCATAGCCGGACGGGCGCGGCGCAGGCGATGGCTGAGGCGGCGCACGGGGGTGCGGGCGCGGATGCCCAGTTGATCGCCGCCGCCGAGGCTGAGCCGGAAGCGCTGTTGCAGGCGGCGGGCTTTCTCTTCATCTGCCCGGAAAACCTTGGCTCAATGAGCGGGGCAATGAAGGAATTCTTCGACCGCAGCTATTACCCGCTGCTCGGCCGCATCGAAGGCCGCCCCTATGCCACGGCCATTGCCGCCGGCAGCGACGGTCGCGGAGCGCAGGCACAGATTGACCGTATCGTCACCGGCTGGCGCTTGCGCCGGGTTGCCGAACCGCTGATCGTCAATCTCGGGGCGCAGAGCCCACAAGCGATCCTGGCTGCGAAGACTGTTGCGCCCGATCGATTGCAGCAATGCCGGGAACTTGGCGCTGCGCTCGGCGAGGGGCTGCGTTTGGGTATTTTCTGAGCGGAATGACCCAATGTGGTGCAATCTGTCGCGCAGGGACTCGACGCATGGGCAGAAATGGTGCCAGAAAACAGAATGGTAATGGGTTTAGGGGCTGGTCTGATCGCCAGAGACACACATCGGGACTCTGCACAGGCTGAGGCTGAGGCTGGCCTGACTCTGCTATTCCCGGCAGGTGCCCGCCCGTCTGCCGGGAATGTCGAGCTTGTCTTGAGCGGTGCCGATGATCGCAAGCGGCCCGAAGTTCGCAAACAATCCGAAGTTCGCAAACAAATCGCCGCGCGGATCAGCAGCCAGCGTGGACGCGCCGAAGGCTGGCTGGAGATTCTGGCCAGCGGTCTGACATTCGATCTTACCGGTCTTGAACCGGGACCAGCCCTGTCCGCTCCGGAGGCCCGGCACTTTTTCGGCCTGTCGCGCGATGCCGATAGATTCGAATTCGAGGCGATCGCGATCTTTCCCGGGCCGCATCTGGCCGGGGCCGGGGCGATGGTTCCGGTGGTGCGGGCAATGGCTGCGCTCGCCAGCGCGCTGGCGCTTGAACTCGGTGCTCTGGCGGTGTGCTGGGAACCGGCGGGCAGCTGGATGGATGTCCAGTATTTTTCCCGCATTGTCGAAGGCTGGAGCGCGGGCGGTGCCTTCCCGGCACTGGGCCTGACCGGGATCGAGCGCACGGCTGACGGCGGGGTGGAGAGCGACGGCCTCGCCTTTTTCATCGGCCAGGAATTGCGGGTCGAAGCGCGCAGCGGGGAGGCAGCGGCGGATACGGTCAAGCTTGCCGCCCGCGTGATCGATCATCTTGTCAACCACGGGGCAATTGCCAAACGCGAAGCGCTGGTCGGGCCGGGCGGCGAAGCCTTGCTGGCCGAACCTTCGGGCGATGGCAAATTCGTGCAGGTGTGGCGCGATGGCTGAAGCTGCTGGCGTGAAGGTGCGGGCATGAGCATGCGCAGGGGCATGTCTATGGTCGCGGTTCGCGAACGGCTTTCGTTCCGCGCGGTCAACCGCTGCTCGGCACCCGATCATGATCCCGGCCTCCAGCGCCATCACCTCTTGCCCCGCCAGCTGCTGGGCCAGCGCTGTTTCGGTGCGCTGTTTGGCACCATCGGCCGCGAGCGCGTCGGCTTCGACGATTTCCGCAGCAACGGCTTGCTGCTGCCTGCCCGCGACGAGGCGGCGCTGCGCATCGGCCTGCCACTGCATCGCGGGCCGCATCGCGACTATAACGCGATGGTGATCGAACGGGTCGGCCAGGTCGAGGCAGGCTGGTCGGCTCTGCGGACCAAGGCACCCCAGATCGCGCTGGACCAGGCGCTGATGCGGCTGGAACTGCTCCAGCGCGCGCTGCGCCGCCGCTTGCTCGACCCGCTACGCCATCGCCTGTCGCTCAACCGCCACGATCCGCTGGGCCATGCCACCGACTTCACCGAGCTCGACGCCATGGCCGAGGCGCTGTGGGGGGAGACGGGGGAGTAGAGCCGAAAGCGACAAGAGAAAGGTTTCCTCACACGAAGACACGAAGATGGTGTCGCATGCGGCAAAGCCGCTCCTCCCCTTGGCGTTGCCGCAAATCAGAAACTCACAGCAATTCAGAACGCCTGCGGCGCAGCGCAACATCTTCGTGTCTTCGTGTGAGAAAATCTTTCCTTCCTTCCGCTCCTATTCCGCGCCGAAACGGCAGTTGCCTTCCGCGCGATCATCGCCGAAGGGAGCAGCAACACCCGCGCCCGAAGAGTGGCAGCTGAAAGGAACCCTGGGTCATGGCCACCACAGAACTGACACTCGACTGCTCGGACATCGATCAATACCTCGGCAAGCCGATCGAATCCTCGCCGGTCCGCGAAGTGCTCGGCAATAATGATATCCGCCGCTGGGCGCAGGCGATGCATTATCCCAACCTGCTGCACTACGATCCCAAATATGCCGCCGAAAGTCGCTGGGGCAAGCTGGTCGCGCCGCAATCGCTGCCAATCATCATCGACGATGGTCATGGCTCGGCCCCGGGCTGCGTTGGCAAGATCCCCAATTCGCATCTGCTGTTCGGCGGCGACGAATGGTGGTTCTATCCGGTGCAGGTCTACGGCGGCGACACGCTATCCAACGAGCGCATTCCCTTCGACTATGTCGTCAAGCAGACCGGCTTTGCCGGCCCCACCTGTTTCCAGCGCGGCGACAATTTCTATCGCAACCAGCATGGGCAGCTGATCGCCAAGCAGCGCTCGACCGCGATCCGCTATCTCGCCCATGCCGGGGCCCAGAACACCAATATGGACGATGCCGAGGAAACCGAATGGACCGACGCGGAGATTGCCGAGCTGGAGACCCGCAAGTTCGAGTGGATCCAGATGATGCACGACCTCGGCCACGGCAAGCGCTACTGGGACGATGTCAATGCCGGCGACCAGCTGCCGCCGCGCGTCTTCGGCCCGCATACCGTCGCCAGCTTCGCCACCGAGTGGCGCTCCTATCTGTTCAGCGTCTGGGGCACACTCGACCGGCGCGAGATCAATCTCGAGGATTTTGGCTTCTCGCCCGAGATGGCCGGCCATGAAAACGATCCGGTCATGGAGCGGATCAACCCCGAGCTGACCGACGGCGCTTACTATGGCGCCTCGCGCGGCCATTTGTTCCCGCGCTGGGCGCGCACCATCGGCATGCCGCGCGCCTATGGCTATGGCGCATCGATGGGCGCCTGGATCACAGATTATTTCGCGGGCTGGGCGGGCGAATGGGGCATGGTCGTCCATTCCGCCGCCAACTATCGCGGACCCGCTTTGTCGGGCGATATCACCGTGATGACCGGCACTGTGCTCGGCAAGACGATCGACGAGGAAGGCCGCCATATCGTCCAGGTCGATTGCCGCATGGCGAATCAGAAGGGCGGGGTTCAGGCCACCGCCAAGGCGGAAATCCAGTTGCCGAAGAGGTGAACTGGCGGTGAACTCGCGACCGAACCGAATCTACCCGCGCGGCATCTTTCGATCCGCCGCGCAGACCCATCGTTTCGTCGTCTAAACTGTTGCGAAAGGGCAACATGTGGAAAAACCGGCATGCTTTCTCCACAACCGGCTTGACGGCAGACGATTTTTTCTGTTGTGCTAGCCAAATGTTCCGCTATTTACGCGGAGTGAATGGGATGCCGCTTTCATGGTAACGCTTGCATTGGCCAATGCTCTCGCGCTACCCGAAGGTGGAATGAACTGGCCTGCCGGGGAACATCGTCGGCTTATTGATTGGGGGTTTCGATGATTTGCATGCCGTCGCATTCCAATGCGCCGCCTGGCGCACATGCAGAAATTTTTTCGTGACAAAGCTTCACACACTGGTAACCATTTAAGGCAAGCAGCCGACAACCTCTTTGTGTCCAACGGGCGCAGCGCAAATTTACAGGGAGTATTTTAAGATGACCTCACGTGATACCGGCACCGCCAGCACGACCAATGCTAACCTGCGCCGGACCCGCGCCGCGCTTTATCTGACGACGGCGCTTGCTGCAGTCGCGATCCCTGCGGTCTCGCAGGCCGATACGACCATTAGCTCGGCCTCGACCGTCGCGGTGCAGAACCCGATCATCGTCACGAACACCACTGCGACGAACGATACGGTCATCGTCAATGCCGCGCTCACCGGCGGCGGTACGCTCCAGACCGGCTTCGTCGCGGCGACCAAGGGCGACGGCACGATCACCTTCACAAACAACAGCACGATCGGGGTGGTGACTGCTGGAGCGATCACGGATACGATTGGTGTCCGTGTCGATGGCATCAGTGGCGCGGTCGTGAACGCAGCCAATATCGCCAATGTGACCAACAATAACTTGATTACTGGTGGCCTTGACGTTGGTGCTACCTCGACCTTCGCCGGCAATGTGACGGTCAGCAATCTCGGCACGGGCACGATCTATGGCGGCGTTGCCGCTAGAGGCCGCGGCAATGTCGTCTATACTCAGGATGCCGGGGCGTCAGTGATTACTGGCGGTGTCACCATTACCGCTGTAACAAGCTCAGTCTCCGCGACTACAGCGGGTATCACTACGAATACCACGAGTGCTGGCGACGCTACGGTTACGATCAACGGGAATGTTGGCACAGCTGCCGCTCGTGGAAATGTGATCGTTAACAGTTCGACCCCCGCCTCCGGTAAGGCGACGGTTGTTGTCAATGGCATCGCCGGCAACGTTTCATCGGGGAACCTGTTGAGCGTCTTTGTCCCTACCACAGTTACCGGCGGCAACCCCGTTGCGCCGAGTTCGACTTTCACTTCGTCGATTTCTCAGCAACTCGCATCTAACTACTCCTCGACTGTCACCATTGGGGCGGCTGGCAATGTACTTGCAGTGAACGCGATCGGCGGATCGGGTGGCACTGCTACAGCGATCATTTCCGGTACGGCTACGGGCAACGTTACTGCGGGAACCGTGAGGTTCGTCTTGCCATCGGTCACGAAGGTGACGCAGACGACCGATGCCGCATCGGTCGTCATCGGCCAGACGACCTTTACCGCCAACACGCTCGAAGGCGGCGCGACACTGGTTCAGGTCGATGCAACCGGCAATATCACGGGCAACGTCCTGTCGCAGAGCGACATCAGCGCGACCGTTACCAACGCCGGAACGATCACCGGCAATATCACGGCCGATGCGCAGGCCGGTACGGTCGCCACCAGCACGGTGCAGAATATCCCTGCGCTGGTTCCCGCACCCACGACTGTGACAACCGGCTGGAACGCCAGCACGGCGTCGGTAACTATCGGTGCCACCGGCGTTGTCAACAGCGGCAACATTGAGGTCAAGGGCTACAAATCGGCGGACTTCACCAACTCGGGCAAGGTGTTCAACACTGGAGGCGTTCTCGGCGTTTTCGGCAATGTCAAGCTCAATGCCCAGGTTGCTGGCAATGTCCAGACGTTGAACAAGGTCACTAACGTCGTGACCTCCGTGGGCAATTTCGTCAACGCCACGACGCTCAACGACATCACCAACTTCGGTGGCACGGTGAACTTCATCAACAATGCCGGTGGCTATATTGGTGGCAATGTCACCATCTTCGCTCCGCTGGGCGCGACCGTGCTTAACAACGGCCAGGTGGCGGGGACGACTTTTGTCGATCCCGAACAGCAGACCCACGTCAATACCACCACGAACACCGGCACATTGAGCACCACCGGCACCATCACCACCACCACCACGCTCCAGGTCATATCAGATAGCAACACCGCCACGGGCGGATCGGTGGACGGCACCTACGCCGGCGTCAACGGCGAAGTGAACTTTGCGCCGATCGGGGTCGGCACGGTCACGCAGATCGCCAACAAGGCCAGCAAGGCGGTAGTCAGCGGCGTCATCTATGGCGATCTCACTTCGACTGCGGGCACTGGTACCAACTCACAGACCGACTCGAGCACTACGACGACGGTCGTCGACGATACCGCCGCTCCTCCGGGGCCGCCGTCATCCGGCTCCAAGGTCTTCACCACCACGAGCACCACCACCACCAAATCGACGGCGGGCGGCGACAGCACTGTGACGGTTACCGGCAAGGTTACCGACCGGCCGACCTCGAGCCCGAGCCTTTTCCCCTTGACCGGCAATGTCACTTCGACCGGTACCGACAGCAGCACCGTTGCCATCTCCGGTGTTGCCGATGGCAACGTAAAGTCGATTGCAACCGGCGCAACGACCAGCTCCACCACTGCCGCGAGTTCTTATTCACAGACCAATACCAAGGGCGCGTTTGTCACGACGGCAGCGGCTAATTCGTCAGACACCGCCAACACGGTGACCGGCGGTGTGGCCAGCGCCAACGCTACCGGCACTGCGGCGATCCGCGGCGGCATCACCGTCAGCGGTCTCAAGGCGTCATCGCAAATCGATGTCGGTGTCAAGACCAACTCTTTTGTGTCGGTAACGTCAATTGTCGGCACCGAAGCCACAGGCAGCTCCAAGAATACTTACGCTTATGATCCCACCACCAAGATCGCCACGGTTACGAACACCGCCTCAAGCGTATCAGGGCCTTCGGCGGCTTCCGGCGATGCGACTGCCACTGTGATCGGTTCGGTCAATTATTCGACGCTTGGTGCTGCGGTCGGCGGTGCTGCCGTAACGGTGACCGCAGCTCGCGGCAACGCTACGGCGAGCATCACAGGCAAGGCGGGTGGTAATGTCGAAGTTACGTCCGGTGGGCCTTTGGTCGGTGTGACCACAACCACAACCGACAACGCCTTTGCATCCGATGCGACTTTCCTCGGTGACGCGCGCCTGGCCGTTTCAATCTCGCCCGCCGCCGATGCTGCTCTGAAGAATCAGACCAAGGGTGTTTCGACCAGCAACTTCAAGGCCGTTGGCGGTCTTGCAAAGGTAACCGTCGATACCTCGGCCGCCCTCCAGGCTGCCGGGATCGGCAATCCGCTTCTGGGCACAACTCCGATCCCGCTTGCGGCCACCACCTCGCCGAATGACAGCGTTACCGGGTTTGTTACCGCGACGGGTCTTGCCGGCGCCAGTGTTGTCATCACCAAGGGTTCGAGCGTGGGCGGCAGTGTCTCGGCTACGAGCGCGGGTGCGGACACCACCAGCACCAAAACTCTGACCAATCCTGGTCCCAAGCCGGGCTCGGTGACTGACTCCACGTCAACCAACGTCGGCAAGGCGGCGTCCATCGTAAATGACGGCATCATCGGTGTCAGCGTAAACTCTCCGCCGTACCCCGCCGGCTCTACTGCCTCGCTGAATGCCAATGGCGGCGCAACTGCCACTGGCACGACTTCGGCTTCCGTTGCCAACACGGGTACCATCGGCGGTACGGTCACTGCGGTTGCCCTGCGGACCGATACCGTCACGAAGGTCGAGGATAACGACACCAAGAACCTCGATCCATCGACGCATGTCACGGTCACCACGACCAAGAATATCGCGGTAGGCGGCACGGCGACCGTGACCAACTCCGCGACCGGTCTCATCATGGCCAGTTCCGGCTCTTCGATTGTCGTCTCTGGCGCCACCGGCACGGTGACCAACGACGGCATTGTCAGGGGTCTTACCACTCTCGGTGCCGCGACTCCCGCGAACTACACCGGTGTCACGACGTTGACTGACGTATCGTCGGCTGGGACGTCTGGTCCAGTGAACACGGTCACTTCGCCGCTCTTTGTTCAGACCTACACGGCCAACCAGAACAAGATTTCGGGCGGCTTCAATGTTACCGGCGCGGTTTATTGGCCGGCGCTGTCGGGCAAGACGGCGCTTTCCGGTTCCGGTGGCGGGCTCAAGACAAGCACCGTCAACGCCACGATCAACCTCAACAATACTTCGATCACGCTTGGCTCCATCACCGCCGATCAGGCACCTTCCGGCAGCGTCTTTGGCGCTCTGGGAACGTTCCTGACCAACACCACGGTGAACCTGAACGGTGGCGGCTATCTGGGTCTCGACCAGTACATCGTGCAACTAGCCCCGGTCGTGACTTTCGCAGGTGCGTCTGGAATATCGGCTACGGCAAACAACTTTGCGTCGCCGATTCCAACCATCTCGAGCGCCGATGCCAAGTCGTTTTCAGGAACGATCTTTGCACCAGCTACGGGTGTACTGACCTTCGTTCCCAATGGCTTGCCGACCGCCGCAAACGTTGCGCCTTACGCGGCACGTATTGGCGTCAACGTGACCGGGGTTACCGCAGTCAACAAGACTGGTGCCGGTACCTTCGTGATCATCGGCAACAAGTTCGTACCGGCTTCTTCACCGTCTCTCCTGCCTGGATGGACGATGGATGTGGGTTCGCTGAATATCGGCACAGTGGCTGTCAATGGCGGCGAACTGCAGCTGGCGCTTTCCGATACGTTCGAATCTACATTCGGCAGCTCCAGCATCTTTGGCCTGAAGGGTGACGTCAACAACATCAACGGCACCCTGGTCATCGGACGTCGTATGGCGACCCAGATCACTGCCTTCGGCGACAGCCTGGTCAGCACTGGTCCGGAAATCGTTCGCGGCATCACGATCAACGAGACCGGTAACTTCAACCAGGCTGCAGCGGGCACCTTGGCGGTAGGCATGACGCCGACGCTGGTCCGTACGTCCAATCCTTTGGTCACCAACGCCAGCGCTGCCACCGAATTGCTCGGACCGATTACGGGTGCAGTCACACAGCCCTACTTCACTATCCCGAGCAAGGCTGGTGCGGTGCAGAGCACGCCGTCACGGATCAATGTGACGGGTAACGTCACTGCCCTGGCCGGCAAGGTTGTGGTCGATGTCACCAAGGACGCCATCTATTCGAATGGCGATGGTTACACCCTCTTCACCTATACGGGGACTGCCGCCACACCGACGGCGGTGGTGAGCACAGCGAATGGCGTTACCTCGCCCTTCGTCAGCTTCTCGCTGGTCAACGACACTGCGAATAAGGCGATCAAGCTGAACACAACCCGCAGCTCCTATGCATCGGGTGCTACCAACACCAACGCCAAGAGTGCCGCAGTCGGTCTTGATAATGCTCTGGCAACCGCAGTCGCCAACATTAAGGCGGACGCAACCGGTGCAGCAGCGTTCCCGACGCAGACGGCGCTTAGCTACGCTCAGGATGTTGCCAACATCTCGTCGGCGCTCGATTGGAGGCTCAGCACCGCTAATGTGGCGCAGGTGTTCAACGAACTGTCATCGGCTGAAATATACAGCTCGCTGGCGGCACTCGATCAGAACGGTGTCTTCGGCCAGTCGGTGGACATCCTCACCGAGCGCCGCTCGGCAGGGGCCTCGCAGGCAGCAGCGCTCCTCGGCGGTGGTGGCGGCATTGGTGCCCGTCTGTGGTTCAACCCGGTTGGCGTCTTTGCCAAATACGGCGCGGAACCGCTTGGTGCGGAAGGCCAGTCGGCTCTCAAGGCGAACAGCGCCGGCGGAGCGATGGGTCTCGATATCGCCTATAGCGATACCGGTGCCTTCGGTCTGGGTGTTGGCTATGCCAAGCATGACATCGACGCCCGCGGCACGGCGGAATCGGTCAATGCGCACACCTTCACCTTCGGTGCTTACGTGACGCAGGGCTTCGGACCGCTCTATGCCAACCTCAAGCTGGCCTATGGCTTCTCGAAGTTCGATGTCTCGCGGACTCTCGCCTTGCTTGCCCGCACCCCGCATGCCGAGTTCAAGGGCACCCAGTTCGATGCCTCGCTGCAGGTTGGCTATGACTTCCCGATGGGCGGCGCGACCATCACGCCTTACGGCGAACTGGCCATCCGCCACTGGAAGCTCAACGGCTTCACGGAAACCGGAGGCGGCGGCATCGGCGTCACCTCGGCCAGCAAGTCGAAGTCGGTGTTCAACCCGCAGATCGGTGTGAAGTTCACGGCCAACGTTGGCGATCCGGAAGGCTTCGCTCTGCGGCCCTTCGGTCGGCTGGCCTATACCTTCCAGGGCGATATCGGCCAGGATCGGTCCTATACCTACCTTGCCGGCGGAAGCGCGTTTGTCCTGTCAGGTGCCCATCCGAAGGGCTACGGAACGGTCGAACTGGGTGTCGACATGTCGCTCGGCGAGCGGGTCGGAATGTGGCTCTCCGGGTCTTATGACTTCGGCGGAAACAACAAGGTCGGTGCAATCCGGGCCGGGTTCGACTTCAGCTTCGGTGGCGGACACACGGAAATGGCTCCCCCGCCTCCTCCGCCCCCGCCGCCCCCGCCGCCTCCTCCGCCCCCGCCGCCGCCTGTGGCAGCGTGCAACAAGGGTCCCTACATCGTGTTCTTCGATTGGGATAAGTCGGACATCACGGCAGAGGCAGCAACCATTCTCGACAGCGCCGTCAGTGCCTATGGTAACTGTGCGCGGGTGCCGGTGATGATTGCAGGTTACGCCGATCGTTCGGGCAGCCCCGGCTACAACCAGGGCCTGTCAGATCGCCGCGCCGTTAACACAAGGGGTTACATGGTCTCGCACGGTGTCTCGGATGGTGCGATCACCACCCAGGGCTTCGGTGAAAGCAACAACCGGGTGCCCACCGCTGACGGTGTCCGCGAACTGCAGAACCGCCGCGTGGAAATCGGATTTGGACCCGGCTCGGGCAACTGAGCTTCAGACCAAACCAAATGAAGAGGGGCCGGAGAGATCCGGCCCCTTTTTCTATGCGCTGAATGTGATCGCTTGAACTTTGTATTGAGTGGCCAGGCTCAAGGGACTTTCGCAAGTGGCCAGAGCATCGTGCGAAACCGCTCATTTTCACCGATAGACAAGCGCATGCCCAGGCAGCACAGGGCTCCAGCGCTCCCAAAAATATATCGATCAAGCCGGTGGCTTGAGAAGCTCTTGTCTCGGCCCGGCCGGTTCTATTTGTATACGGCATTGGCTGCGCTCAGCACGGCTCTCACGCCTGCGGTCGCCACATCTTCGTCGATGCCGACACCCCAGACAGGGGTTCCATCGGGCTTGAAGCACTCGATAAAGGCGGCCGCGCGGGCGTTCGCCCCGGCCCCCATGGCGTGTTCGGTATAGTCGTGTATTTCGAAGCTGACCCCGAATGTTTCTGCTAGCGTTGCGACAACCGAGGACAGTAAGCCATTGCCCCGTCCCGACACCGACTGCACCTGGCCATCGACGCCGATCTTGCCGGCAAAGATGCGGGTGCCATCGGCGGCGCGGGTTTCTTCGTAGTCCTCGAGCTGGAAATGCTGCGGCCCGCTGAGCCGATAGACGCGCTGGAAGACTTCCCAGATATCTTCGGCAAACAGCTCGCGCCCCAGCTCATCGGCGAGATTCTGGACATGGCGCGAGAAATGCGCCTGCATCCGCTTGGGCAGCTTGAGCCCCTGATCCTGTTCCAGAACCCAGGCAAAGCCGCCCTTGCCGCTTTGGGAATTGACCCGGATGACCGCTTCATAGTTGCGGCCCAAATCGGCGGGGTCGATCGGCAGATAGGGCACCGCCCACAGCTCGTCGTTGCGCTGTTCCTGCGCGGCGAAGCCCTTCTTGATCGCGTCCTGATGGCTGCCGGAAAAGGCGGTGAACACCAGTTCGCCGCCATAGGGATGGCGCGGATGGACTGGAAGCTGGTTGCAATATTCGACGGTCTGGATGACCTCGTCGATATTTGAGAAGTCGAGCCCAGGATCCACGCCCTGGGTGTACATGTTGAGGCCGAGGGTCACCAGACAGCAATTTCCGGTGCGCTCGCCATTGCCGAACAGGCAGCCTTCGATCCGGTCCGCCCCGGCCATCAGCCCCAGCTCGGCCGCCGCCACGCCGGTGCCGCGGTCGTTGTGGGTGTGCAGGCTGATCACCGCGCTGTCGCGGTTCGGCAGGTTGCGGCAGAAATATTCGATCTGGTCGGCATAGATATTGGGCGTCGCCGCTTCGACCGTCGCCGGCAGGTTGAGGATGATCGGGTGTTCAGGCGTGGGGGCCAGCACCTGCATCACCGCCTCGCAGCACTCGATGCTGAAATCGAGTTCGGCGGTGGAGAAGGTCTCCGGGCTATATTCGAAATACCAGTCGGTCTGCGGGAAACGTGCCGCCTGATCGCGCAGCACCTTCGCGCCGCTGAGCGCAATGTCGCGGATTTGCGGGCGCTCCATGCCAAACACGACCTGCCTCCACAGCGGCGCAACGGCGTTGTAGAGGTGGACAATCGCCGCCCGCGCGCCTTCCAGACTTTCGAACGAGGTCTTGATCAGATCCTCGCGCGACTGGGTGAGCACCTGCACCAGCACGTCGCCGGGGATGCGGCCCGAGCGCACCAGGCCCGAGATGAAATCGAATTCGGTCGCCCCGGCGGCGGGAAAGCCGACTTCGATCTCCTTGAGGCCGATGCCGATCAGCAGATCGAAAAACCGTGTCTTCTTCTCCGCGCCCATCGGATCGATCAGCGACTGGTTGCCGTCGCGCAGATCGGTTGAGAGCCATCTGGGTGCGGCTGTGATGGTTTGTGAAGGCCATTGCCGGTCGGGCAAGTTAATTTGCGGGAAGGGGCGGTATTTGGCTGAGGGATTTTTGAGCATGGTCATGGCATAGTCTCGATAGGCTGGCTGCGATTGTCTGGCTGAATGTCCCCCCGGGCGCCATGCGCGCCGCACGGAACGACGCGTCAGCTCACGCCCAGGGGCGGATAAGTCGCAGGGTAAGGCCCAATGCCAGGAAGCGCCGGAATGACATGCTCTGCCTATGGGGATTGAGGCAAGGGTTGTAAAGAGGGAGGCTTCCTCCCTGCGAGGATCCGGGAAGGCATAGTCGCCCGGCCGCAGTGCCCTTTGCGCGGCCTGAGCGGGGCAGGGAAGCTGTTTGCCGCAGATCCGTCCCGATCGGCAGCTGGCTGGCAGGCTGGTTCGACCTTTCGGAACGATACTAATCCGTTCTATTGACAGTGCGGCTGTTTCGCGAAAGAATGGCTCGAAATCAAGATGATGGGGCGTTACAACGTGAGCTTGTGGCTCGGGCTCGGGCGGATGACTTTCGACAACAAGGCGGAACTTATCGACCAGGTCCAGTATGACCAGGTCATCAAGGATTGGGCGACCAGGACCGGAAGGCCGGTGTGGTAGCAGGTTCACGCGCGTAGTTCGCTGCCCAAGGCGTGAGCTTAAACGTGGTTGATCATTCGGCATTGCCGGAAGCATCGACGCACAACCGTTTCGTAAACACCGATACATTGGCATCGTCAAATATCGCGTTGTACAGGGGGTTTCAGGCATCTATCGAAACTGTATCGTTTACAACGATGGCAGTGACATGCTAGCCAACGCAGAGTGGCTGGAGTCACGATTAAGGGATTGAGGCTATGGCGGAGATTGCTGGGGCGGAGATTGCTGGCGTTCCGGCGGAATTTTATGCACCCACCGATGGTTCCCTGGAATTGCCGCTCACGATCGAGGAAATTTCTCCCGAGTTTCTCTCGGCTGCTCTCGCGGAACGCTTCCCCGGGGTCGGGGTCAGCGGATTCAACATCGTCAATGTGCATCACGGCTTCACCACGATCGTGCGCCTGGACCTTGAGTTCGAAGAAGGCGGCAAGGTCGCCGGTGTGCCGTCGCGCCTCATCCTCAAGGGCGGCTTCGAGCCCACCACGCGCGGCATCGCCGGAGATTTTGCGATTGGCCCCTTCCTGATGGAGACGGGCGCTTACAAGGTCATGAAGCCGGACCTCGGCCTCAACATGCCGGACTGCTTCTTCGCGCAAGTCGATGTCGAGGCAAAGCAGGTGATCCTGCTCATGGAGGATCTCCTGGAGCGTGACGCACGGTTTGGGCATGGCCTGGTTCCGCATACAGTCGATCAGGTCCGTCGCCGCCTGACCAGCCTCGCCGAGTTTCACGCCCGCAGCTGGGGAAGCGGCGAACTTGAGGGGCGCTGGGCGCTGTTTGCGCGCAATCCCGCGAGAATATTTCGTGGCTACATCGACCATGTTGCGCAGCCGGAGGAATGGAAGAAATTCTGCGGACTTCCGCGCGGTGCTGCCGTGGCGGTCGAGTTCCATGACCGGGACTGGGTCGTCCGGGCGATGGACTACATGACCGGGCTGAGCGATTCGTTGCCCAATTGCGTCATCCATGGCGATACCCATGCCGGCAATCTTTTCGAGGAGCCAGACGGCACGCCCGGCTTTTACGATTCACTGCCCATGCGCACTGCGCCGATGATCGAGATTTCCTATTTCATCACCAATGTCCTCGATCACGGCGAGCGGCGTCGCAACGACAGGGATCTGGTGGCACATTATCGGGACGTGTTGCTGCGCAATGGTGTGGCGGCTCCCAGCCTGGATGAACTGATGCACCAGTTCGCGGCTTTCCTGCCATTCGGTTTCGCCACCTTCATGGTGAATTCAACCACCTATCAGACCGAGTCTTTCAATACAGCCCATACCGCCCGGTATAATATCGCCATGCTCGATCACAAGACCAGGGATATTATTGCCTGACTTGTCTTGGATTGGCGGACTTATTAGAATCAATATCAGTATATTTATATTGGAAAGGAATTGTGGTGTCCCGAGTTCAGGCGTTGGTTGGTGACCGCGATGAAAAATTTGGAGCAATGCTGAGCGGCGTTCGTGCCGTGGCCCAGAAGGCTGCGCAGAGGCGTGACGAAATCGACCGCGCGGCCAAGTTTCCTGCCGATCTGTTCGACGAGCTCGAGAGCACCGGCGCGTTTCGCGTGTGCGCTCCCAGGAAGTTCGGCGGCCTCGAGATGTCGCTCGCGCAGCTTAACGCGCTGGTGTTCGAAGGTGCGCGGGGACTCGGATCGCTCGGCTGGCTGATCATGGTCGGCACGTCCCAGTCGATCGGCTCGGGCCTTTACCCCGAAGAAACCGTGCAGAAGATCTTTGGCGATAACGAGTATGTTCGCACACGCGGCGTGATCGCTCCCAAGGGTGTCGCGGTGCCGGTCGAGGGCGGCTTTCTGATCTCGGGACAATGGCCGTTCGCCACGGGGGGGCCGAAGCCCGATTATGTGTCCGGCAATTCCATCGTCATGGTGGACGGCAAGCCGCGCCTTGGACCGACCGGGCACCCGGAAGCGATCATTGCGATGATGCCCGCCTCTGAAGTCGAGTTTCTCGACACCTGGCATGTCATCGGCATGCGCGGAACCGACAGCTGCGACGTGAAGGTGAAGGACGTCTTCGTGCCGACTGCGATGACGTTCAACCTGATGGCACCGTCGACCTGCTTCGACACGCCGGTTGCGCGGTTGCCGCTGCGGGTGGCTCTGTCATTCCCGCATTGCGCGCTTGCTCTGGGTATCGCACAGGGGGCGATCGACGATTTGACCGAACTGGCGAAGACCAAGCGCGCGTCGATGAACCCTGCCGCGCTCATGGGGGACGATATTGCCTTCCGGCATGATTTGGGCCGCCGCACAGTGCAACTTGCCGCCGCGAAGGCGATGCTCGACAGGTTCGCCGATGAGTGCTGGGCGACCGGCGAGGCGCGGCGCGATCTTGCGCCGCAGCAGATTCTTACCACCCGCCTCATGGCCAACTACATCACCAGCGAATGTGTCGAGATCGTCGACTGGGCCTACACCGCCGGTGGAAGTTCCTCCGTGTTCGACGGCTCTTCGCTGCAAACGCGGTTTCGCGACATTCACGTCGCGACGCAGCATGCTTCGTGCCACGCCGACGCCTATCGGCTGCTCGGTGCGGTCATGCTTGGGGAAGAACTCACGCCTCAACAACTGTTCTGACCGGCAGCGTGGCCGGGCAATCGGATAGAGCAGAATGAACACCATGCGGAGGCACGCCTGTCGTGCATTCCGCTGCGGGGCTGCAATGGCGTTAGAGTCTTTCCGGTTTTGATTGAGGTACTCCGATTTTCCCTCTTCCGCTCACCCTGAGCTTGTCGAAGGGCTGCACTTCGCTTCGTGCCGCACATCCAGCCTCAAGAACAAGGACAGCCGTTGGCCTACGGTCGCCTTCGGCTCGACAAGCTCAGGGTGAGCGGGTTTGGGTTTGGGTTTGATTCGATTCTATTTGGAACGAGTCTAAGTTGACACGGTTGACACCGTGTCAACTTAGCGAGTGGGCTGGAAAGGCGCGGAATTGCGGGGTTTTCGGGGGGTAGAGGGCTTGAGGACGCGCGGGAAAAATAAAATCTCGGGCTCTCTGTTGGCGTCCCAACCGCCGAGCGTCAACCTGACCCAGACCCGCTCATGCTGAGCTTGTCGAAGCACATGCCTGTTACGGTGAGGGTGCTGGAGCACGAGGGTCCTTCGACAAGCTCAGGATGAGCGGGAATTATAGGCTGCGAGCCCGACTGTGCGGGACGGGGGCGACAATGAGAAAGAGCGGGGTGCGTGCAGTCTGGCAGCGTGCCGGGATGTAGGAAAGCCTTTGGGGTGCATTATGCCTTTCTCCCATCCCCCGCTCGGCCTGAGCCCTGAGCCTGTCGAAGGACCGAAGGACAGGGAAGAGAGAAGGATTATTCGCGCGGAGGCGCGGAGGGGGTATGCTTGGGGGTCTAGGGGTTAAGTAAAGTGGCACCGTATCCCCAAACGCAAGAAAGCCCCGATCACCAATGGAAGGTGAGCGGCAACCATTTATGGAGCATGCGATGGATGAATTTACACGAGGGTATATCGACGGATGGCAGTCACTGATGCCCGGCTCGAATCCACCCGGCATCCCGGCATACGCAATTCCCGCTGGCTCGACAGAATATGGGCACGGCTATCGGCTCGGGAAAGAGAAGGCGGAAGAACGCTTGTGATGGTCCAAACATCTACACTATAGCCGAAATTTGGGGGGCAAGTAAGCTGTCACCACAATTCTATAACATTATTATCTAACTATGGGTTACGGGCTAATTATTGAAATCATGTGCAGCAGCTGCCGCTGCATCTGAAGCTGCTGCTTCAGCTGCAGCAGTATTGGAATTAGTTGGATATTGCCTGAGTTCGGCAGTTCGAGAGGCATTTCTCTCTGTCTCACAATTCAGGCGAGCGGCTTCAATTTCGTCATGCTCGGTTGATGCTGAAGCAGCCTCGATCTGACAGTCAGCCTTCGTCTTAGAAATCCACGCGCGCTGAATTGGCAAGAGCTGCTTGCGAATGTTCGGATCGATCGCTTTCCAGACAGCATTGATGACTTGCATGGACAGCTTAAATTGGGCTGTAGCCAGATCCAAACCTGCCTTGCGTTGGGTGCCGAGGGCTGCAGACTGGGCGGCCTGCTGCCTTTGTGCTTCAGCTTGCTGTTCAAGCTGATTGCGCTCAATAGCAGTAGCGGTCAGATCGTTTGCCAACACTTCAATCATGAACTTGATTTAGGGGGCACCAGCTTCCGTTTCAGCATAAATCTTTTTCCCATCATCGGTTGGCTGAACAGTATAATCTATATTATGTTTAAAACTATCCGGCCCACCCTCAAGGCCAACATTGTCAGCAAGTTGCCTAACATTGTTCAAGTCTATCGCCGATCTTGACTTATTTACACGATTTAGTATCTGACGTGCTCCCCTGATTGTTACCACTCAGAGGTAGAGTCCTTCCATTGTTTGGCTGATGGTTGAAGGGATGACAAGCAGTGCCGGGGCATGCCCCGGCACTGCTTGCTTTGCGATCTCG
>JAHFPT010000011.1 GCA_023266625.1 Novosphingobium sp.
TTGAGCGTTTCCGGCAAGCCAGCACAATGCTGCGTAATTGTCATCGCGGGAGCCGGGCCAAGCGGTTTCCGGCGCAAGCCGGTAATCGACCGAGACGACGACACAGCCCAACTCGAGCACGGTTGCCCGGTTCAAGGCGTCGCCCATCTCCGGATTGCCCATGATATAACCGCCGCCGTGGATGTCGAGTATGGCCGGGCGAAGGCCGATGGGAGTGCCAGGCGGGGTATAAAGCAGCACCCGCACATCGGGATTGCCCGGTGCACCGGGGAGCAAGCGCTCCTCGCAGGGCACAACCTCAAGCTGGGGCGGTATTGGCGGTATCTCCTGCCGGGCTATGCCAGTGCGATAAGTTGCCATATCATCGGTAAAATCCATCGCCGGAAACAGATCGATGGCACCTGCGAGTTCGGGCGCGACTAGGTGGCGGGTGGATTGTGTAGCAATGGTCGAGTCTCCCGATGCTTGTTGTCGCTACCGTCTCTCCGGATTGACGGCGTCAGGCAAGAGGCTTTAGCCGAAGACCTAACCCGCCCTTCCGGCAAGAAGCGGTTCTCCGGAAGGCCGGGCCGGGTGGAATGGAAGCGGCGCGAGCCTCGCCGCGTCGCGCTGATCGAACCCAATGCGCATCTGGGCGGGGCCGACGTCCAGTTCGTCACCGCGACCTACTCGCCCGTTTCGGGGCGCAACACTGACAACTGGGAAGAGCGCTACATCGTTAGGCGGATGAAGGCGGCAGGCGTGCGATTGCGACCGAGCAAATGGTTGCGCGCGATCCAGCCGGGCGCGGTCTTGCTCTCCGACATCCACACTAACGCGGAAAGCCACGAGCCAACCGACGCGGTGGTGCTCTCGACCGGCATATTCCGCAACCGCACAGCGCCGAGACGGGGGAAATCAGCAAAGTTTTCAACGCGGCGGATCTCAGGTTGGTGCGGCAGTGACTTTGGGGTTTTAATGCACTGCACCGGATTTTCGGACAATGATCGATGAGGGCGCTGACACCGATCCACACTGCTCGATCCTGGAATATATCGCGTAATATTCCGTCATTACGGATTATATGTCTATTTTCCGTCCTGGCGGAACAAAAAGCGCGCGGCATCGGCACAAAGCGCTTTCTTAATATGCAATATGCAATACATTATTCAGTCGAGTGCATGCCCGCGCCTGAAAGGCGCAGCAAGAGGTGGCAGGGGAGGAACAATGCAATGAAATTTCTGGCGATTAAGTTTGGCTTGCTGTTGAGCGCAGCTTCCATTGGGGTTTTCGGAGCCGCACCGGTCATGGCGCAAGGCAAGGCCGCGCCGGGCGCGGATGAGGCCAGCGGGACGGACATTATCGTCACCGCCCGGCGCGTTGAGGAAAAGCTCCAGGACGTGCCGATTTCGATCACGGTGATGAATACCCAGCAGATCAGCGACCGCAACATCACTATCGCCAACGACCTGACGACCTACACCCCTTCGCTCTCATCAAACGAACGCTATGGTCCGGAAAAGCAGTCATTCTCACTGCGTGGATTCAATCAGGATCAGTCAACAGCACCGACAGTGGGCGTCTATTTTGCCGAAGTGGTCGGAGTTCGCGCCCAGGGCGGTACGACTTCGGGCAACACTGTTGGCGCGGGCGCGTTCATGGATCTGGCCAATGTCCAGGTGCTCAAGGGGCCGCAAGGCACCTTGTTTGGCCGCAACACCACTGGCGGCGCGATCCTGTTGACGCCGAAGAAACCGAGCGATCGGTTTGAAGGCTATGTCGAAGGATCGGCTGGCAACTACAGCATGTGGAAGATCACCGGCGCGGTGAATATTCCGATTTCTGACTCGTTCAAGGTGCGTTTTGCTGCCGAGAAGAACCAGCGCGACGGTTACGTGATCAACCGTTCGGGAATTGCGGGCAGTGCGCCATTCTTCAACGATCGCAACTATGAATCGTATCGCGCAAGTGTTGTCGTCAATATCACGCCGGACCTTGAGAACTATACGATCTTCCAGTACAGCAATTCGCACACCTATGGCTATGGCGCGAAAATAATCGCCTGTGCAAATGCGTCGAACGGGCTCAATATAACCCCCGGCACGGCAGGTTATAGCGGGGCGCGCCACCTCACTGCGCTGTCATGCGGCGAGCAGCTTGCCCGGCAGACTGCGCGGGGCGATGGGCTGTATGACGTTGAATCGTCGGTGCTCAATCCATACCTGCGAATCAAGCAGTGGCAGGTCATCAACACCACCACCTGGCACGCCAGCGAT
The DNA here is from genome assembly GCA_023266625.1 of Novosphingobium sp. Lineage (GTDB taxonomy): Bacteria > Pseudomonadota > Alphaproteobacteria > Sphingomonadales > Sphingomonadaceae > Novosphingobium. The sequence goes on from JAHFPT010000011.1 coordinate 2,256, forward strand.
AATCTGACGGTGAAGAACATCGCCAGCTATGGCGAATTCCGGGAAGCGACCCACTTCGACCTTTACACCAGCAATTACACGGTCCCGGTCGGCGGCTTCGATTTGCGCAATATCAGCCCGCAGTTGCCGTTCTTTGCCACGGCAGGCGCGCCATACAAATATGTCGAACTCGATATTACCGCGCCCGGAGGTACCAACTCCGCAGAAAAGACTTTCACTGATGAGCTCCAATTCCAGGGCAATTTTGGTGACAAGTTCAACTACGTGATGGGCGGTTATCTCGAATTTGCCCGCCCGATCGGCCTGAGTGCGGGTCGCACGGGCATATTCCAGAACTGCACCAGCCCGCAGGATCTCGCCTGCGCCAATCCGCTGTTCTTCGGAAGCATATCAGAATCGCGCGTGGCGCTCAGCTTCAACAACCACGGTATTTTTGCTCAGGGAACCTACAACTTCGATGACCGGTTCTCACTTACAGCCGGCATCCGCTATACCTTTGACAACATCTTTGGCTACACGGTCTCTACCCGCGCTACGATCATCCTCAATCCGCTTGATCCGCGCTATGCGACGGCAGCGGTTGATGCCCGGACCGGCGTTCATTTGACCCGTCAGTGCACCGACTCGTTCCGCCTCGGTAACGGTATTGTCCCTGGTGGCGATTTCAACCTGTGCCGTACCGATCTGAAGAACCCTTCGACTGCGCCCACCTGGACCATCAATCCGCAGTTCAAGATCTCACCAGACGCGATGGTTTATGCCAAGTGGTCGCGCGGCTATCGCCAGGGCGGTTTGAACTTCACTAATCCAGGACTTGAATCGTGGAAGCCCGAACATCTCGACAGCTTTGAGATTGGCGCGAAAGCCTCGTTCCGTGGGGCAGTAAGCGGCTATCTCAACTTCGCGGGCTATTACAACAAGTTGCGCGGCTTTCAGTTGTTCGCCGGCTTGCAGGCGAGTGCGGCAGGCGCTGCATCCGGCGTCGCGGGTGGTGCCGCGATCATCAATGCGGGCAATGCGCACAGCTATGGCATCGAAGTCGATGGTTCGCTGTCGATGGCCGATGGCGCGCTTCGTTTCGACCTCGGCTATGCCTATCTCAACACCAAGATCGATACATTGCCGTCGGCAGCCGATCTTGCAGCGACCCTTGTCGGAACGCCGTTCGGAGGAATTTTCCCAACTGCCAGTGCCGGTAGTGAGTTCACTCTGGCACCAAACCACAAGTTGACGCTGGGCGCGACCTACACCTTGCCGCTCCCCGAAAGCGTGGGCAAGCTCTCGGCCGGAATGACCATGGCCTATACTTCCAGTCAGATAGCGAATGGCGCGGTCCCGGCGTTCCTGACCCCGGTTGGTGGCGGCATCCTGCCTTCACGCACCTTGCTCAACCTCAATATCAACTGGAACAAGGTTGCCGGCACGCCGATTGATGCTTCGTTCTTCGTCACCAACCTCACCAACAAGGCCTATGTGGTCAACACCGGCGGTGCCTGGGTCGGATCGGGCATCGGCGACATGCTGCTGGGCGAACCGCGCATGTGGGGCTTCCGCCTGAAGTACAGCTTCGGCAACTAATCCAGCGCCGCAAGGCCTGATTGCTTCAGGTCTCATTGCTGAAAACAGGGGTGGCGGAACCGGACACGGAGTTGCGAAACGCCGGAATGACGGGATATCAAACGGGAGGAAATCATGCCAATTTCGATAGTCCGCAGATTTGCGCTTGGCGCGAGCGCTTTAACCTCGCTGCTGGCCATGCCGGCACTTGCACAGGACAGCACCGACCAGAGTGACAATCCGGCAGACATCATCGTCACCGCGCGCCGCTTTGAGGAAAAGCTGCAGGACGTGCCGATTTCGATCACGGTGTACTCTCAGGAGCAATTGACCAATCGCAATATCGCCAGCAGCGTCGATCTGGCGAAATACACCCCTTCGCTGAGCGTCAACACCCGCTATGGGCCCGACAAGGCATCGTTCATTCTTCGTGGTTTTTCGGCCGACATGCTGACCGCGCCTTCAGTGGCGGTCTATATCGCCGACGTTGTCGCGCCGCGCATCCAGTCGAATATTCAGTCGGGCAATGGTGCGGGCGCAGGCGTCCTGTACGACCTGCAGGGAATTTCCGTGCTGAAGGGTCCGCAAGGCACACTGTTCGGCCGCAACACCACCGGCGGCGCGATCCAGATCACCCCGAAAAAACCGACCGACAAGTTCGAAGGCTATCTTGAGGGCACTGCCACCAGCTTCAACGGGTGGCGCATCCAAGGCGCGGTCAACGTGCCGCTGAGTGATACCATCCGTGCCCGCATTTCCACGGATCGTTATACCCGTGACGGCTATCTCCACAATCGCAAGGATCTGGGCGGGGTTGGCCCTGACGACTTCAACGACATCAACTATATCGCGGTGCGCGGCAGCCTGGTGATCGATCTGACGCCGGACCTCGAGAACTACACGATCGTCAGCTTCGTTCGCAGCAGCACGCATGGCACGATGGGGCGGTTTGCGGAGGCGGTAACAGCGCCCACATCGACCCTGCCCCCGGCACTCCGGCCATCGCTCACCGACCTGAAACCGCTGGCCTTCGCGCAGTACAATGCGTTCCAGAATGCCGGCTACTACGATGTCGCCAACAGCATCCCCAATCCGTTCAACCGGCAAAAGACCTTCCAGGTAATCAATACCACCACCTGGAAGGCGACCAATTCACTGACGATCAAGAACATCGCCAGCATGTCGCGCGCGCAGGAGCTTTACGCCCAGAACATCTTTGGCGACGTCTACCCCTTTCCGGTGACGCAGACATATCCGGGCCCCGATGGCCAGCAAGGCAACCAGCGCACTTTCACCGAAGAACTGCAGTTCCAGGGCAACGCCGGTGACAAGTTCAAATGGCAGGCCGGCGGCTATCTGGAGATAAGCGATCCGGTGGGCCAGCAATCGCAGTTCGCGCTCGGCCAGGGCAAATGCGAAGACATATACACGTTGAAGAACTGCGTTCTTTTGGCGACGACCATACCGGGCGTTGGGACATTCGGTGTCGGGTCGATCGGTGTCTCTCGCAACAACTACAAGTTCCGCAACTACGCGCTCTACGCTCAAGGTACATACGACTTTACCGACAAGCTGAGCCTGACGGCAGGGTTCCGCTACACATGGGATCGCCAGTATTCACATTCGCACAACTTCACCATCCGCCCGCTCCCCGCGAACATCGGCACACTCTCGGTCAACGGCGTGCCCGCCACTCCTATCAACGGCCTTTCGAACGCCACTTTCAACTGCACTCCGCCCGTCATCGGGTCAGGCACTTACGCCGAGATATTCAACAAGTGCGATCTTTTCTATAGTGTCAAATCAGCCAAGCCAACCTGGCTGATCGGCCTCGATTACAAGCCCACTGACGATCTGTTGATCTATGCGAAATATGCCCGCGGCTATCGCGCTGGCGGAATCAATCCGCAGATCAACGATGCCACCGGTGCTTCGGCAGTGTGGCAACCGGAAAGGATCGACGATTTTGAACTGGGCATCAAGGCGACATTCCGCGGGAAGATCCGCGGCACCTTTAATGTCAATGGCTTCTACAACAACTACCAAGGTCAGCAGACATCCGTCTTTGTTTCACAATGCACCGCTTCTGCGCAAGGGGCCAGTGTCTGCACCCAGCCCGTCAGTTCCGGTGCGCAGCTCATCGTCAATTCGGGTACTTCGCACATCAAGGGCGTGGAAGTGGACACCACGCTCGATCTGTTCGAAGGCTTCCGCGCCGAGCTTGCCTATGCCTATCTTGATGCCCAACTGGTGAAAGTGGGACCGCCGACGGCCTGCAACACCGCTTCCTATGTCTGTTCGACCGCCACGAGTCAGCCATTAGGGGCGCTGCTCTATTCACCCAAGAACCGTGTCACCATTACCGGCACCTACACCTTCCCGCTCGATCCGTCGCTGGGCAAGCTCTCGCTCGGCGCCACCTTCACGCACACAGACCAGCAGCGTAACAGCTATGCCGGTAAGCCGTTCTTCGATGCCGGGGTGGTACCGTTCGACTCGAGCCTGCTGCCGGCGACTAACCTGCTGAACCTGAACCTCAACTGGAACGATGTCGCCGGCAAGGGCATCGATCTGGGGCTGTTCGCCACCAATGTAACCAAGCAGAAGTACTGGGTTGCGAACTCCGGCTCTCTCACCTCGGTCAACGCAGACGCCATCTTCCTCGGCGAGCCGCGCGTGATCGGCGCCCGCGTGAG
>JAHFPT010000012.1 GCA_023266625.1 Novosphingobium sp.
GCGTCACCGCCTGAGCGGATTGTGTCGCTGGAAGTCTATGGCGAGGATCCCTGCCCACGCTCGCCTGAAGCTAGCGACAGCGTGATCGTCGTTTGTGGACGCCAGCCGGAAGCGGATCGCTATCGTATTCCACCAGGACTTCGCAGAAGTCAGGTTGTGCGGATGGAAGAAGCATGGGGCAGCCGGGTCCAGGAGCTAGACGCTGCGAGCCGGAACGGAAGGCCTGATAGCTGCTCGCCGGTCGGGTCTGGAGGGCAAACTGGCTGCTATCGACGTAGCCGGGATCAATGGCGTGCGGAGCGTCGGTTGCTCGAGGGTGCAAAGCAATGACCGGGGGGCGGGTTACATTGAAATCCTACGACGCGGCGGTCCATGCCAAGGTAGCGTTCCCGGGTCGTTCGTATCGGCACTCCGGCGGGCGAGCGGGGCTCGTGGCCACACTTGATCCGAACCGCCCTGTGATGAGAAGAGGCCTTTGTGGGTCTCTGTCACAGACCGCATCGCGCGTGTGGGAGAGCGGCTATCGCCCTGAACCACACAAACACAATGGCGATGCCCATAGCCCCCTGACCGGCCAAGATCGTCGCCGCGACGGAGCTGCCTACCCGCAGTCTGCGAGGGGAGTGCGATGAGAAAGCGCACGATAATTCAGCTTCTGCTTCCATTATCGCTATTCGCCACCGCACCGAGCAACGCCGAGACCCTGAGAGAGGCGCTCGTAGCTGCCTACCGCACCAACCCGTCTCTGACCGGCGCTCGGGCCGGCCTGCGTGCAACCGACGAGGGCGTTCCGATAGCGAAGGCAGCGGCGCGACCAACACTTAGTGCGACGGCCGACTATCAAGAATTCCTGGTCAGATCAGCAAACAGCTTTTCTGCACCGCTGCGAGCCGTCAGCAGCAGTGCCAACCTCTCATTCCCACTGTACCAGGGCGGACGCGTTCGCAACGCCATAAGAGCTGCCGATGCTCGGGTTGAGGCCGGGCGAGCCAATCTTCGAAGCAGCGAAGCGGACGTATTCACCGCCATCGTGTCAGTCTATATGGACGTCATTCGTGATACCGCGATCGTCAACCTCAATGCGCGCAATGTCAGGGTGCTCGAAACGAACCTCCAAGCATCTCGCGACCGGTTTGAAATCGGCGACCTGACACGGACGGACGTCGCCCAATCCCAGGCGCGGCTCGCGCTCGCGCGGGGCCAGCTCGAATTGGTAAGCTCGCAACTCGATGCAAGCCTTGAAAATTACCTTCGATTTGTCGGCTTGCCCGCACGGTCTCTGGAGCAGCCCCCCGAATTGCCCGGTCTGCCGTCTACCTCGGCCGCTGCAGTCGATATTGCATTGGCAAATAATCCCCAACTCGTTGCGGCAAAAGCCGATGCCGATGCCGCGCGCTTCGATATCCGGGTGGCTGGAGCAGCGCGGTTACCGCGACTCTCGGCGATCGGCAGCGGCAACTATAATAATTACCTTGGGTCTCTCGATAGCTCAGTGCCAGGACGGGTTTTCCAACAATCGCAGCGGACTGCGACAGTCGGTCTTTCAGCGACAATTCCGTTGTTCCAGGGTGGATTGCCCGCCGCACAGGTGAGACGCGCACAGGCATTGTCCAGTCAGACGCTCGAGCAGATCGTCCTGGTGGAGCGCCGCGTCGTTGCGGATGCGCGCGCGGCATTTTCCCGACATCGCGCGACACAGGCGGTGATCGTGTCGTCGCGCACGGCAGTCTCTGCAAATGAACTAGCGCTGGAGGGCGTGCGCGCGGAGAACAGTGTCGGCAACAGGAATGTGCTCGATGTCCTCAACGCCGAGCAGGAACTGCTCAACAGCCAAGTCCAGCTCGTGACCGCGCAACGCGATGCGTATGTCGCGGCATTTGCGCTTCTGGCGGCGATGGGCCGGGCTGAAGCCAGAGAACTCGGCCTATTTGGCGGTGCACTTTTTGCGCCCGTGCTTGAGGATCGCGAGAGCGCTCCTGTCAGTTCCATCGGTCGTAGGGGCTTGTCCAGATTGCAGATTGGGCCTGTTCTCGACGACCAGTCGCCCCCAGAATTGGGGGAGGAGCCTTTAACGCTCTTGCCCACGCCGGAGACGCCGGGAGCGGGAGTTCCATATGCTGCGGAAAACCCTTGATGGCGATTAATGATATGCTGAAGCCAAGCCGAGCTCGACACGGGGCCGAAGTTTCAAAGGCCCGGCGATCCGTCATCCGCCTTGCAACTGAAGATGGAGCGGACGGGTCCTATGCTTATCGCGCCTAGCTCTCTTTACGAGATTGGTTCCCATCTCATCAATCTCGGCGCCGCTTATGGCCTTGCTCTTCCGATAGGGTGGGATCGGGAAAGAGAAGAGCGTAGCGCCGGTATTCGTACCTTTCCGTTGGTGGCAGTAGCGAGCTGCGGCTTCGTGCTGATTGCAATCGCCGTGCTTGGCAGGGAATCCACCGGTCAAGCCCGAATTCTAGAGGGCTTGATCACCGGCGTCGGGTTCATCGGTGGAGGCGCGATCCTCAAGCATGGGGGGCAAGCTTCTGGCACGGCAACCGCGGCAAGCCTTTGGGCTACTGGCGCCTTGGGCGCTGCAGTGGGATATGGGCTCTACGATATCGCGGCATTTCTCAGCCTGATGACCTTCCTTACGCTTCGCAGCTCGCGTCCGCTAAAAAAAGCGGCCAACCGGCAAACAGAAAGCGAGCCAGGTCAATGATACCGTCCCGCGCGCGGCCATTGGAACGGTGCGTTACACGCCGCGGGCGATGTCCATCGCGCCTTGCACTGCGCGCGCGGCCTCGGGAGTTTTTTAAGGACGAGGCCAGGCTATCGGGACGCACAGCCCCTTCGTTTGGCCTCGATTTGAGATGCGACTCTGCTTGGCTCCTGTCGGCACAGCGAGAAAGAGGCCACTGGAAAGGCTACTCCGCTGTGCTGCTCGGGCCACGCCGTGGGTATTGGTTTCCCTGGCTGTACCCACGGCGAAATTTGCGCCTTGAGCTTTTGGCAGCTGCTCAGTGGATCCCGCCTCATGTGCATGAAATAGTCGCGACCGCGCTGTTTATATCCGATTTGGCGGGTCTCCCGCGACAGCGACCAGAGGTTCGTTGTGGATGTCGCGTTGCACAGTTGTTGCGTCGATGAGACGATCTCAAAATCACCTGAAGGAGCCCGGCCGTGCCCGAGAGATTATGGCAAACGGCGACGGAACGCGCAGGCATTCCTATTGGCGAGCGGTGCTGCTGCGCCGTCTTCTTCTCTTTCGTAGACTATTGTTCGCCACTCTCTTTGCGATTCTTATCTTCTCGCTTTCCGGCCAAGGCCGAGAGGGCTCGCCTTGTTTGTCATGGTGGGCGGCGACTTTTGCTGCAGGGGTTTTGGAGTTCATCGCCGGCTATTTTATAGCTGGCATCGCCGTATCGGTAATTACCATTCAAAAGAATGGGCCGTTTGAAGCCGATCTCGGGCCGAGACTTGGCTTGCTCGGCGCGGCAGGGGTTTTTTCCGCACTTCTCGCTGCGGTCTCTCTCATCGGGCAGCGATGTTCATGACGATCTGGTCATGCTCGCAAACTATCATCAGGAGTAAGACTATGTCGTCCGATTTAGGGAATATGATTTACAGCGCGCGGTGTACACGCCGCGCAAACTTGCTCGTCTTGTGCTTTGCGTTGCTTGCATTGCCCGCCTGTTCAAACAAGGGCAACGAGAGCCCGACGGACAAGGCGTCGGGCGCTGGCAGCAGGCCATCGCTCCCGCCATCAATCTCAGCAAGTCATACCTACCGCTGCAATGACAACAGCCTGGTTTTCATCGATTTCATGAGTGACGGCACGACGCTCGACCTTCGCGAATCTAAGGCAGCGGCGCCCGCCCGGATGACTGCACCGGCGCCGGGACAGCCGTTTGTTGGCGATGAAGCTACGGCGACTGTGAACAACAAAACGGTAGTTCTGGAGCAAAATAAGGCACCAAGCCGAACGTGTCGGCGAGATTGACTTTTCGCCGAACGATCACCTTGCAAAACGTTTCGAGAACGTGCGGATTGGGCATAGTCATCAGTGAGGACAGGGGATGGTTAAAGAGGATCGGATCGCGGATTGTACCACTGGCTCTCACCGACCGGTTGGTAACATCGACCGTGACGTCACAGGCATTCAGCGCTCGCATTGTCGAGCTTGTGGCTGCGCATTGATGCGGACCGCAGCGATGCCCCGCTGGTATTTTTCTGGCCTCCTCGGCTGACCGGCATTGTCACTATTGGTTGTGCACCTAACTTTGATGGCCCCGCCGAATTCGCGATCCGTTCGATGATTTCTTGGTGCGCTGACGGCGGGTACTAATGCAAGCCCTTGATTAGGACGACGTAATATTCGGTTCACGCTGACTTCATGCTAGTGGGCCAAAATGCAATGAGAGATTGAACCGCTGCGTTTTGGGGGAGAGAGTTGGCGATCACGCGAAAGGTAGCGATGATTCAACGTGCGCTATGCGGCCAAAGAGGTTTGGGTGAACTGCACGCAGCAGATAAACTTGTCATTGGGGCTTTGCGCCTGTGGAAGCTGTTACGTGCTGAAAACGCCGCAACGCTTCCCGGACTTCACCGGCGGCTCGCTCCTGCTGGGGGCGATATGCTGGCCGTGCCCCTTGACGATTTTTTCAAGCAGATCGCAGCGTGGCGCAGCTGCCCTCATGGGTCGAGGATATGGCACTCTGACAGGTTGTTGTGCGACGAGGTTGCCACCCTTGGCCTGCTTCATGCTGCCTGTTCCTCTGATTTGCCCTCAGGGTGTTCGAAATGGGATGGGTCGTCGCTGCGGATCCTCTCAGCGTACGTCTTGGGCCTGCAATTCGCTACTGAACTCAAACTTCGGTTTTAAAAATGGCTATGCGCCTCCGGCGCTATCAGGAGCGCACCGTACTGACGCATCAGAGTCCCCGAGTGCGAACCTCGTCTTGGCCCACGCCAGTTCGAAGCGTGGAGCCGCCAGACCGCAGTTTGGGCCGCCCGTTGCACGACTCAACGATCGAGACTGTCTGTGCCAACTCGCCACCTGCCAAGCGGCGGGTGAAGGCATGAACACCGTTGTTTCGCCGACGCCCCCGAGTGGCATCTCTAACTTGCGGGGAGCGACCTCTCTAAGTTGCGCTGAAGTTTCAAGCCGAAGTGCGACATCGCTTTGGGGCAGCAGGGGTGGGTGGAGCCATCCAAACAGCGCAGCCCACCCCTGCTGATGCGATGACTTCCTGGTTCCGGCGTTCTTGGACCCGCTGCGCTAGCAGTGGGCCCGGTCAAACCGCTCACCAGCTATTCTCGCGCCGTCGAGCTGCTCGGCGAGCACATCCCGAGGCGTGCGGTAGCCTAGGCATTTGCGCGGTGTGTCGTTGAGGCGCTCAACGAGGCGCTGGAGCTCCTTCGCCGGCAGGCGTGCAATATCGGTGTCCGACGGCAGAAAGCGGCGGATCCGACCGTTATTGTTTTCGACGCTGCCCTTCTGCCACGGGGCTGATGGCTGGCAGAAATATGCCGTCATACCCAGCGTGTCCTGAAGACGACGGTAGTTCGCAAACTCCGTGCCGCGGTCGAAGGTTATCGTACGACGAAGGGTAGGGGGCAGGGAACGAAGTTGCTGGGCGATACCTGCCATGATGCCGGCCGAATGACGGCTCGGGTTTGGCATCAACACCGTGAAGCGGCTGCGTCGCTCGACCAGCGAGGTGAGATTGGCTTTGCCATATTCCTGCCGGAACGCGATGAGGTCACCTTCCCAATGGCCGAAACTCGTGCGTTCGCCGATCTCCGCAGGCCGCGCCGCGATCATATGCGCCGACGGAATGTTCAAACCTCGTGGTTTGCGCGCATAACGGCGGCGGCGCGATCGTCGAGACGATGGGAGCAGGTGGCCAAGGCCTTGGTCACGGCCGACCGGGCTATAGACATATTGATAGATGGTCTCATGGCTCACGCTCAGCCGGTGGCGCTGATGCCGGCGCAGATAACCAGCGATCTGCTCGGGCGACCAGGCGGCCCGCAGTCGGTCGACCACATAGGCGGCGAGTTCATGTCGCCGGATGATCTTTCCCCCGCGAAGACGTCTGGCCGCGGCCTTGCCTTGGGCTGTGACCGGGAAATATCCGCGAAAGATCGGCTCTTCATCGAGATGCCGATTCCGCTTCAATTCGCGGTAGATTGTCGAGGCGTGGCGGCCGAGCTCGACGGCAGCCTGACAAGGGCTGCGGCCGGCATTGATCAGCTGATATAGTCTCCGGCGGTCATTGAGATCCAAGTGGGTGTAGCAGCGCATGTGCGATCCTCACGGGTTGAAACCCGCGAATAGGGCGAGTTTTCGCACTTCGGTCTAGAATCCGCCCGCTTACAATCAGTGTTCCTGCCATTTAGAGAAGTCCCTATTTCCGCCATATAGAAATGTCACAGGTTGGGGAACAGCAGGGGCTGCGTGGAGCCCTCGGGATAGCGCAGCGCAGACCCTGCTGATGCGCCGA
>JAHFPT010000253.1 GCA_023266625.1 Novosphingobium sp.
TTGTCAGCTTTTCCATGTGGTCTCTCCTGCTTCCGTTGCCGGGGTTTTCCTGCGCATCCGCAGGCCGGGTGGTATCACATTACTCTCTAAGCGTACAATGAAGAACACTTCCTTTTTGCCTGCGGGCCGCCCGCTTGTCATCGCGAAAGAATGGAAACGATCAGGCGAAAGCCTTGGCGCGCCAGAGATCTTCCTTCATCGCGCGGTCGATCTCGGGGATGCGCGTTTCGCGCTCGGGTTCGCCGAGATACTGCGCGCGGGTGTTGAAGTGGGCAATCAGGTTTTCGGGCAGCGGTGGATGTTCGCCGAAGATCGCATCCATTTCCGGGCCGACGCGCTGCGCGATTGCATCGAGTTTGGCCTTGTCCAGCTTCAGGAAGCGCATGGCATTGCCGCCCATGATGCCGATGGCCTCTTCCTTTGGAATGTCATGCAGGGCGTCGCGCAGCCAGGGGATCGTGTTCGGCCAGGTGCCTTCGCCGTGCGGATAGTCGCGACCGAATGCCAGGTTCTCGACGCCGAGATCGTGACGCAGGTCTACTTCGCAGCGGCGGATGAAAGACAGCCCGTTCATGCAGTTCGACTTGTAATAATCGCTCGGCTTGCGCTTGGCGGGCAGGTTGGCGCGGTTCTGCTCGAACTGTTCGTCGAGGTATTTGAACGTCGGGCCGAGCCAGTCGCCGTAGATCTCGCTGAGCATCAGCCGCAGCTTGGGGAAGCGGTCGAAGACGCCGCCCATCATCATCTGCCACATCGCGCGGCGCGGCTTGATGCTGGAGAAGATCTTGCCCTTGAAGAACTCCTTGGAGAGCTTGTCGACCGCAGCGCCGACATCGCCCGTTTCATCTTCGATCTGATCGCCGATGCGCTGGAAGATCGCGCCCAGTTCGCCCTGGCCTTCGCCCTGGCCCGCATGCATCCACAGCGTGATGTCGCGTTCCTGGCAGCGGGCCCAGAACGGGTCCCAGTATTTGTCGAACAGCGGCGGCTGACCGGGATAGGCGGTGAATCCGGGGATCGAAGTGGCCTTGAAGCCGTTGTCGGCCAGCCAGTCGAGCTCGACGATCATCTCGTCGACGTCGCGCCAGGGAGCCGAGCCGATGATGCCGATGAGGTGCAGGCGGTCGGATTCCGAGCCGAATTCATCCAGCAGCCAGCGGTTGTATGCCTTCACGCCCGCCTGGCAGAGTTCCATCGTCGTCGTCCAGTTCGAAGACTGGTAGAATAGCCCCGAAGCGCGCGGGTCGCCGCTGTAGACGAATTCGGAGGCGATGCCTTCGCGGTCCATTTCCTGGATGCGTGTCTTGCAATTCCAGACGCCCATGATGCCGCCATTGCGCAGCGCGTGTTCGTGATCGTAGATGTCGTAGAGGTCGGAATTATGCATACGCCCCAGAAAGTGCCCGCTGATCTTCGTGTAGCTGGCATTTTCCTTGATCAGCGCCGGCAAATGATCGTGATAACGCTTGTCGAGAAACTTCGGCCAGGCCTCGGGCGGCATCTGCGCATGGCCATCTACCGAGACAATTGTGAGCTTTTCCATCTTAAATCTCCCTAGCTACCACAGGCTGAAGAGCGTGCCTGTGGCCATTGACGAATCGTAGACTAAAACAAGTGGACATCAATGTACACTTGTTTTAGTCATTCTCCTGACAGAAAAATTTCCGGAGGCCATTTTCCGTGAAACAGCGCACTACGGCATTGCGAAAAGACGCGCAGGAGCGGCTCGACCGCCTGATTGACGCGGCAGTCGAACTCTATGCCAGCGACGGCTATGACGTGCCTTTCGAAAAGATCGCCGAGCGCGCCGGCGTCAGCCGACCTACGCTGCACCGCAACTTCCCCGACCGCGACGCGCTTTCGGCCGCCGTGCTCAAGGTTCACATGGACGAGCTGACGGAGCGGATAGCGCAGTGGGCCGACCGCGATGATGGGCTGTTTCTGGCGCTGAAACTGCTTGCCACCAAGACAATCGTCTCGGGCGGCCTGGCCAAGATTGTGCCGATGCACCGGAAGGCGCCGGCAGCGAGCGAGACCTTCCGCAGCTGCGTCGATCAGGCCCTCGTCGGGCCGCTGGCGCGGGCCAAAGCGGCGGGGCTGGTCCGGGCCGATTTCACGTTCGACGATATTCACCGCGCGGCCCTGATGCTCGCAGGCGGCGGGCTCGACAGTTACGGCAGCAATGTATCCGCCAGCATCGACCTGGCGCTCGACATGCTGCGGCGCGGGATGATGCCAGCCGCTCCGCCTCCGACAGGATCTACCGGGGATCGGAGCGGCCAGGCGGATCACATGGCGAAGCTATAGCCGCCGTTCACCGGATAGGTCTGCCCGGTAATCCATTCCGCCGCCTTGGAGCACAGGAAGGCCGCCAGGCCGGCGACATCCTCGGGCTTGCCATAACGGCGGATCACATAGCGTGCGGCATGGGCCCTGGCGTGATCCGAGGCGAGGAACTCAGCCAGCTGCTCCGGCGGAAATGGCGGCTCCAGGGAGGAGAGCGAGATGGCGTTGCTGGTTATGTTGAATCGCCCTGCTTCCTTGGCGATGGAGCGCACGAAACCCGCGGCGCCAGCTTTGGCCGTGGAATAGGCTACCAACCGGGCCTCGCCGACGCGCCCGGCATCGGAAACGATCGTCACCACCCGGCCACGCCGGGCCTCCACCATGTTTGGTATGAAGGTGTGGCAGCAGTTCATCACCCCGTACATGTTGGTGCGAAAGAACTTGTCCCAGGCGGAGGGGTCCTCGTCCCAGAACATCGGGGAAAGGTTGATGTCATCGACAGGGCCGGCATTGCCGGCATTGTTGACCAGGATCGTCGCCGCGCCAAGCTCGTCCTTGATCGCCTGGTTGGCCGCGCGCACCGCTGCAATGTCGCCGACATCGAACGAGACCGGCATGGCCGCAACTCCCGTAGCCCGGATTTCGCCGGCCACCGCTTCTGCCCGTTCGGCGACGAAATCATTGACCGCCACGCCGCCGCAATTGTGCCGCGCCAGTTCGCGCGCGATCGCCCGGCCGGCACCCTGCCCCGCGCCGGTGACGATCGCCACCTGGCCTTCCAAATCCAGCAGATCATGGTCGCTCATCAAATAGTGTCCTTGTTAAGTCGATTCATTTGCGGTCGCCCGGCAGCGTGCCGCGCGCCAGTAGAACGTCGCGGCATCAACTGCCTTTGGCACCCTTGCCGATCGTGGCGACGTGGGCTTTCTGGACGTCGGCATAGCCCGGCATCAGCATCAGCGCGGAATTGGCCAGCCGCTCGACCGAGGCGGCCTGATGGGCGGGCAGATCACGCGCCAGTTCGATGGCGATCTTGGCGGTTCCCATCTGCTCGCCGTTCTGCCGCGCCAGATGGCGGCAGAATTCCAGCGCATCCTCCTGGAAAGTTTCGGCCGGATAGACTTCGTGGACCAGTCCGATCATCAGCGCCCGCTCGGCATCGACTTCGCGGTTGGCCATCACCAGATAGCGCGCCCAGGCCGCGCCGACCAGGCGGGTGAGCCGGCTGACGCCATTGGTGGCGGGGAGGATCGCAAACTTGCCTTCGGGGAAGGCATAGCGCGCGCTGGTCGAAGCAAGGCGGAAATCGCACGACAGCGACATTTCCAGCCCGCCGCCCACGCAAGGCCCCTGATGGGCCACGACGAAGGGCTTTTCGATCGCTTCCATCTCATCCCATATCCGGCGCATGTCAGAGGGCATGCGGCGATGCATTTCACGCAGGCCCGATCCGGTCTTGGGCCGTTCCTTGCCCATCCCTTCCTTCAGATCGGCGCCGGCGGAAAAATATTTCCCGGTCGAGCGGATGAGCATGACCTTGAGTTCCGGCGTATCGCGCAGCTGGTCCACCGCGTCGGAAATAGTCCTCATCATGGCCAGATTGAGCGCATTATATTTGTCTGGACGGTTCAGCGTCACGATCAGGATGCCATCGTCCTCTTCAACCAGCATCAGTGGCGCTTCTTCCATTGTTCAATCCTTTCCGCTTGCGAATGCCAACGCTGCCCTTGCCACCCGCCATAATCACCAAGTTTCCCACCCGCAGCGGGGGAAGGAGTCTTGACCTCATGCGCTCAACGCAAGACGATCGAACAGTGCTCCAACGTCTTCCAGCGCGCGGAACGTGTCGTTGAGATGCGTGCAGGTCGATGGGCCGACGTAATCCTGCCGGACGGCGCGGCGCAGTCCATCGATCGAAGCACCGGCAAGACGCGAGGCGCTGTTTCCCGATGCCGGACATTCGGGATAGGGCAGCGGGCCTGCCTCCGCCTCGGCGCTGACGAAGCAGCGCAGGCGAGGATCGAAAACGATCAGCAGCCACCATTCGTGAATAACCGTTTCGACGCCCGACCGGTCGACATGGCTGTCGCGGAAGAAACAGTCGCCGTGACCCATTCCACCGTCCTGCCATAGATCGATCCGCCGGGCGCGGCGCGTACCGTGGGGCGCCAGCGGCGCGAAGGCATGCCAGCCGAGCGGATCGCCGCTGTCTGCCAGCGGCGGACATCGCGGGCCGATCTGCATCGGTGGCCCAAGCTCGGAAAAGCCCTGGATCAGGGTTCCGCCATCTGCCCATCCGGCGCACTGATCCACAGGCAGGGTTTTGCGCCGGGCAATACCGATCCGCTTGCCTACGGCCCGCAGCGCCCGCCCGTTGCCCATGACGGCGGGCGGGAAATCGTCGAGCAGTTGCGCGCGAACCCTGTGCGATGCCATCTCGCCCGGCAGCGCTTCCTCGACCGAGCGGCGAAAGCCCGAATAGGCGCCCTTCCCCGCCAGTTTGCCCAATGCGGGATCGGGCGGAATGCTCGCGATGGCAACAATCGCCACCCGGGAATAGTCGACCGTGGCTTCGATCCGCGTCTCGTCGAGCACGCGCGCCTGACCGTCGGCACCAGTCAGGAAGTCGCGCCCCATGGCCACATGGGCGACGGGCCCGTCCAGCCCTTGCGGCCGATTGGAATCGTGCGTGGTCGTCCGGCGGATCGAACTGGGGCGGCGTGGCGGGGTCGAGGCGACCGGCGGGTTGCCGGGATGATTTGTCATCCCATGGCCATTAACACGCCCGCCGGTCGGCGCAAGTCAGGCTCCGACGGTGGTGAATTGCGGCCGCTTGCTGCCATTCGCACCCGGTGGCGGGGCGAAGGTCTTGCGCAGGGTGCGTGCCGGGCCTTCATAGGTGATGTTGGGCCGCGCGTGCTGCAGGGCGATATTGTCCCACAGGACCAAATCGCCTTCGCGCCATTGGTGCTGCACTTCCGCTTCCGGACGATAGAGGTGATCGAACAGTTCGCCCAGCAGCGCCTCGCTGTCCGCATCGCTCAGGCCGTCGATCCGCTGGGTAAACTGCGGCGTGACATAGAGCACAGTCTCCCCTGTGCGCGGGTGGCGATGGCCGATCGGCAAGCGGATGGTCTCCAACTCGTCGAACTTGGAAACCAGCACATCGCCATCGCCCCCGCTGCGCGCTTCATAGGAGGCGTCCTGCCCGTGGATGGCATAGAGGCCTTCCACCCGGGCGCGCAGATCGGCAGGCAGCGTTTCCCAGGCATGGGCCGCGCTGGCGAACATGGTCGGGCTGGTCGGCTGCTCAACCTTCAGGCCATAGAGCGACAACAGGCGAAACACATCGTCGCGCCACATATAGTCCGAATGATAGAGCAGGCGGCCGACCGGCGCGCTGCTGCCCTCTTCGCGGTTGGAAACCAGCAGTTCGCGCCGGGCGGCAGGCGTATCGAGGCTTTCGGCCGGATTGGCAAGGGGATCCTCGCCGATCAGCAGCAGCGACAGATAGGTCTGGAACCGCAGGTCCGCATCGATGTCGCGGAATACCAGCAGGCCTTTTTCGTCGAAGAGTCGGCGCAGCAGCGCGATCACGTCATCGGCCAGGGGCACCCTTGGCTCAAGACCGGAGACTTGCACGCCGAAGCCGGGGTGAATCTCTGTAACTTGCAGACTTCCCATGACAACCTGGCTCCAGACTTGCGGCGGTTTCGTCCCGCCAATTTAACATAGTAGTTACTATACAATGTTCTGTAAACGGGCACAAGCGCAAGTCGTGCTAGTCGTGCATGCCCTCGAACGCCTGCTCTAACGCCTGGTGCCGGGAATGGGCAAGCGGCCACCAGCCCCGGCCGTGCGTTACGATATAGGGAGCGTTGCTCCCGATCCCGCGCAGCACCAGAACCGCAAGTTCTTCTGCCGTCCCGTGTTCGAAAGGGCTTGCCGGCCTCGCCTGCGCTTCGGTCGCTTCGCTTGGTACCGGCATGCGCACCCCGCCGCCCAGCGCTACGCTGTTTTGCGCAATGCCGGTGGCGGTCATCCCGGGGCACAGGATGCTGACGCCAACGCCGTGCGGGGCAAGCTCCAACCGCAAAGTCTCGGACAGGCCGACGACGCCGAACTTGGCGGCGGCATAGCTGCCGCCAATGCCGTTGCTGGGCGCACAAATACCCGACATCGACGAAGTGTTGACAATGTGACCATG
>JAHFPT010000067.1 GCA_023266625.1 Novosphingobium sp.
AGCGCATCTTCGAAGCTGAAGCAGGGCAGCGGCAGGCAGGTGGGATCATATTCCATCGCGGCGCGATGCCCGTTGCAACCTGGCGCGCCCTGAAACGAGACCGCGCGCGCCGGATCGGCGGCGGCGGCCTGGGTCATTTCGCCGACCAGGGCGAGTGCGGGCTCGGGGAAACTGTGCATGGCTGTTGGGCGCTTAAGGCTCTTGCATAAAAGCCGCAATGGGCCTTGCACTCGGCAGAGCGGCTGACTAGAGCGACGCGCAATTGCCAGGCCATTTCCCACGGGGCTTTTTTCGATGGACGACAGTTTCAACACCATCGCCGGATGGACGCTATTTTCCGGCATCGTCGCACTCGGCCTTTCCAGCATTAGCGGCCACCATTTCCGGGCCGACAAGCCCGAGCGGCCGGAGAAGATGGGCTATGCTATCGCCGGTGTCGTCTCCAGCGCAGCCGGTGCGACCGCCGAAGTGCCGATCGAGACGCTGCTGGCCAGTGCCGATCCGGCCAAGGGCGAGGCAGTGTTCAAGAAGTGCGCCTCGTGCCACACGATTGCCTCGGGCGGCGCCAATGGCATCGGGCCGAATCTGTTTGGTATCGTCGGCAAGCCGGTCGGCAAGCATGCGGCAGGGTTTGCCTATTCGCCCGATCTGGCGGCCAAGGGCGGCAATTGGGACTTCACTTCGCTCAACCACTGGCTGACCAACCCCAAGGCAATGGTATCCGGCACCAAGATGACCTTTGCCGGTCTCGACGTCACCCAGGATCGCGCCAATCTCATCGCCTGGCTCAACACCCAGGGCTCGAACCTGCCGCTGCCCAAGGCCCCCGCCGCTGCGGCCCCGGTCGAGGGTGCGGCGGCAGCGGACGCTGCGGCCAAACCGGCGGAAGGCGCAGCAGCTGCTGCACCGGTGGCGCACTGATCCCAGTCAATTCGATTCTGCTGTTCCCCCGCGAAGGCGGGGGTCTCGGGCGGCAAGATTCAACGTAGCGTGCGAAGGCCTGAGGCCCCCGCCTGCGCGGGGGAACAGAGGGTGTTTTTGCGGTTGGCGCATCTCGCCCCTTTGCTACGCCCGCCCCTTGAACCCCTGGGCAATCACATACCATTCCGACGAATCCTTGCGGCTGGCGGGCGGTTTGGCGTGTTTGACTGCGGTGAAATGGCGCTTGAGCAAGGCCAGCAATTCCGCATCGGTGCCCCCGGCCAGCACTTTGGCGACGAAAGCGCCGCCCGGTGCCAGCACGGCGATAGCAAAGTCCGCCGCCGCTTCGACCAGCCCCATGGTGCGCAGGTGGTCGGTTTGTTTGTGGCCGACGGTGTTGGCGGCCATGTCTGACAGGACCAGATCGGGCGGCCCGTCCAATGCGCCTGCCAGCGCGGCGGGGGCCTCATTGGCCATGAAATCCATCTCGAAGATCGTGACGCCCTGGATCGGATCGGTGGGCAGCAGGTCGATCCCGGCGACCATTGCCTGCGGGCGGCGCTGACGCACCATCTGGCTCCAGCCGCCCGGCGCGATGCCGAGATCGATCACCCGGCTCGCGCCTTTCAGCAGGGTGAATTTCTCGTCGAGTTCGGCCAGCTTGTAGGCAGCGCGGCTGCGATAGCCTTCGGCCCGCGCCTTTTTGACATAGGGATCGGCCAGCTGGCGCGACAGCCATTTTGTCGAGCTGGCGGTGCGGCCCTTGGCGGTGCGCAGGCGCTGGCCCCCAAACTTACCAGCGCCCTTGCCAGCGCCCTTGCCTTCGCCCCTCACATCCCTTCCCGCCGCAGCCGGGTGACTTCGGCGCGCAGGCGGTCGCCTTCGCCATTGGCGGCGATCAGGCTGCGCAAGATGCCCTCGCGGATGCCGCGGTCGGCGACGCCCAGCCGCCCGGCGGGCCACAGGTCGAGGATAGCCTCAAGGATGGCGCAGCCCGCGACCACCAGATCGGCGCGCTCGCGCCCGATGCAGGGCAGCTCCTGCCGCTCTGCCAGTGACATCGCCGACAGCTGCGCGCTGATCGCCCGCATCGAATCGGCCGGCACGATCAGCCCGTCGACGGCGCGGCGGTCGTATTGCGGCAGGTCGAGATGCAGGCTGGCGAGCGTCGTCACCGTGCCGCTGGTTCCCAGCAGCCGCAGCATGCCGACGGGCGGGGCTGAACAACCGGCCTTGGCGACGCGGTCGGCGAAATCGGCGAAACTTTGCGCCACCCGCTCGCGCATACCGGCATAGCGCGCCTGGCGCGCACTGCGATCCTCGCCCTCCGGTCCGAAGGTCTCGGTCAGCGAAACCACGCCCCAGGGGACGCTCTGCCAGTCGAGAATGCGCGGCACGGTGGCGGTGCTTTCGATCAGCACCAGTTCGGTCGAGCCGCCGCCGATGTCGAAGATCATCGCCGGACCATTGCCGGGCTCGAGCAATATATGGCAGCCGAGCACCGCCAGCCGCGCTTCCTCGCGCGCGGTGATGACGTCGAGCGCAATCCCGGTTTCCTGCTTGACCCGCTCGATAAATGCCTCGCCATTGGTCGCCTGGCGGCAGGCCTGGGTTGCCACCGAGCGGGCGAGATGGACATTGCGCCGCCGCAGCTTGTCGGCGCAGACCTGTAACGCGCCCAGCGAGCGGTCCATAGCTGCCTGGCTCAGCCGCCCGGTCTGCCCCAGCCCCTCGCCCAGCCGGACCACCCGGCTGAAGGCATCGATCACGGCGAAATTCTCGCCCGAGGGTCGCGCGATCAACAGACGGCAATTGTTGGTGCCAAGGTCGATCGCGGCATAGGCCTGTCTTGGGGAATGGCGCGGGAAAGGCGAAGCGCGCCAGCCATCGGCGCAAGCCTCGTTTCCTGTCTGCGCCGGAGCGGCATCCGCGCCCCGTGCCGCTTCTGCCTGCATTGCCGACGGGATATGTTCCGCCATTACATCAGCACTCTTTATTGTTTTCGTGGCCTTTGGACCACGTACCTGACACCATTTCTAGCCGCGCGCGGGCTTGCCTGCAAGTCCGCCGTCTTGACGGAGATCGCCTGCCCCCCTAGAGGCACGCGGCGATTGCCCCGTCGTCTAACGGTAAGACACCGGACTCTGACTCCGTTTATCGAGGTTCGAATCCTCGCGGGGCATCCATTACCACGCTGCAACCAATTGATTTTGCAGCTATAATTCTCATACGACTGGAATGGTCCCCACAGTCGTCCCCCATTGCGTTTCGAAAATCCGCAAACAGGGGCGGTTGGTGAATGTGCCGCCGCGCTTATGCCTTCGACCACGGCACGGTAGTCGCCTCCACTGCCATGCACTCAGCCGGATAGGCCCTGTCGAACTGGTAGAGGCCCGCCAGCGGTGCAGTCAGCCACGTTTCCCAATGTTCCGGCTCAAGGATAACCGGGGACCGATCATGGATGTAGGCAAGCTCTGGCGCGTTGTCCGTCATAACGCCAGTGTAGCAGTCACCCCATTCATCGGACGAACGCCACAGACCTGCCCATGCAAATACCGGCGCGTCCTTCACCGATAGCCATGTCTCGGTCATCACGCCCTTCTCGCCCACAGCCTCGGCATAGCGCACCGCCGGGATCAGACAGCGTTGGCGTGGATCGGCGGCCCAGCGCCGCCAGAACGTGCCCAGTTTGTCGAAGCGGGCATTGTTCACCGCCTTGGGCTTGAGCGGCTGGCCCTTCTTGCCGGTCAGGACAACGGGAAAGCCCCACGTCATCTGCTGGACTAACCGGCGTCCAGCTTCGACCCTCACGACCATTCCGGGGTCTTTGGGGTGTATTGTCACCGGCCCCTCATTGAAGTCGTCCGCAAGCTCAGCCGCAAACAGCTTGGCGACCCGTTCAAGGTGGCCTCGATCATAGCGCACACACATAGACGGTAGGCTGGGGCGCAGCGGTGGCGATGTCAATTTCCCGCTGCTAGAGGCAAGCAGCTTGCATTTGTGTTCTTCTAATGTTCTTTTCCGGTCCCCCTCCGAATCGGAACTTCCCATGCGGCTGCCGGATAGCGTCGAACATCTCTATCTCGATTTTGATGGCTTCTTTGCCTCGGTCGAGCAACTGCGCGATCCAAGCCTGCGAGGGCGTCCTGTCGGCGTGATCCCCTATGAGGGAGGGCGAACCTGCATCATTGCCTGTTCGCGCGAGGCCAAGGCACGGGGCGTCAAAAACATCATGATGGTCGATGAGGCGCGCAGGCTGTGCCGCGACCTCGTGCTGGTGCCGCAAAAGCCCGATCTCTACCGCCGTGCCCATAACGCGCTGGTGTCCGAGATCGGCTCCGTCGTACCGGTCGATCAGGTCAAATCCATCGACGAATTGAGCTGCCGTCTGGACGAACGGCAACGCTCTGATCCTGCCCGCGTGGCTGCGGACATCAAGCAGGCCATTCGCTATAACATCGGTGCAACGGTGACGTGCTCAATCGGCTTTGCTGCCAATCGGCATCTGGCGAAGATTGCCGGTGGCACTGGAAAGCCCGATGGTCTCACCATCTGGCATCCGTCGCTCATGCCCGGCCCCTTGCTGCGCGTGCCGCTTGAGGACATTCCCGGCATTGGTAGTCGGATGGGAAAGCGGCTGGCGCTGGCAGGCATCGCATCAACCGCCGATTTGCTTGCCACCCAGCCCAAGCAGATGCGCGCACTGTGGCGAAATGTGACCGGCGAACGGCTATGGTATGCCCTACACGGCTATGCGGTGGAAGCCCCGCCAACCGAGCGAGGCATGTTCGGTCATGCCCGTGTACTCCCACCGGATGCCCGGACATTAACGGATGCCCGCACCATATCACGCCTCCTACTGACAAAGGCAGCCAGGCGGGTGCGACGGGCCGGATACTATGCCGCCTCGCTCATGCTCTGGCTGCAATGCTTCGACCGCAGCTGGTTCGATACCCTGACTTTGCCGCAGGTGAATGACGATCAGGCATTCCTTACGGGACTGGCCACGCTGTGGGAGCGAGTGAATGCAGCCGTTGCGCCCAAGTCCAGGGTGCTTCGTGTTGGGGTTACCCTCGGCGACCTCACTCCGGCAGACAGCCGCCAGCTCGACTTCCTGCTGAACGACGATACCGAGCGCCAGAAATGGGAACGCCTCGGCATGGCGCTTGATCGCCTGAACCTCAAATACGGCAAGACAGTCGCCAGCGTCGGCTTTTGGCAGCCTCCACCTGGTGGCAACGTCGGCGGCAAAATATCGTTCACCCGCATCCCCACTGCCGAGGATTTCTGGTGAACTGGCGCGGCAACATTCAGGTGCTCGACCTAGAGCCGGATGATCGGCTTGAACTGACCTGCCGTTCTTGCGGACGGATGCGTTGGCTGACTGCATCCGAACTGCTGGCCCGCAAGGGGGCCGCCCGACTTACGCTTGGTGAGGTTGAAGCCCGCGCACGATGCCGTCAGCGTGGTTGTAATGGGCACATGCGGTTGGCCATGCCGTCACCTCAAGACACAGCCGGGTTCGTCGGGGGGATCGCGTAACCCTCCCGGATGGTCACCATGGCCGCTTGTGGCCTGGAAGCCTGACGAACACATCGGCCCTGGCATATCATTCTCAATAGACCGGGGGTGGCGTGGGGGTGGGGCCGCGATCGCTCGCGCGCGTGTCTATCGCCATCAACAGTCATTTCCGGCGGCGGCCTGAAAAATTGGATGGGCGGCCCAAAGAATTCCGGCGGCGACTCCCAAAAATCCGGGCCGTGTCTGAGCGCGGAATCAATCCAAAAATTGGCGGGGGGTCTGGAAAAAATCAGAAGACGGCGGGCGGCCTGGGTCGCGGCCGGCCGGCATGATCGGGAGGCCATTACGATTTGAGAAGCTGCCAGTCCTCGATCTTCAAGGCCTTGGCTAACCGCTCGACCGTCCGGCGCTGTTCGCGCCGATGGCCGCCACCAGATCGACTGCCAATTTGAGGTCCTCGACGGATAGGTTTCGACCAGCCGCGACAAGTCTCGATAGCCACCGTTCTCTTTCCGGCTGTGCGGTCGGACGATTCGTGACCAACAAATCGTTCGGCGTGATGTCCAGCACCGAACAAATGCGCAGCACCGTCGCCAAATCCGGCTCTCGGGTGCCGCGAACGTAGTTGCCATACCTGCGTTCGGACAGGCCAGCGCGCCGACCAACCTCCGCGTCTGACAATTCGAGTTCGCGCGCTCGTTCTCGCAACCGTGTCGCCAAGGGCTCCATGGGAACGATTTGTTCCTGTGGCGAACGACCGTCCATGTACATTGCGTGGTATTCCAAACCAACGTATTGTTCTTACTCCGCGCTGGGGGCGGGTGGTTCAGTTGAGCCGAAGGACAGAACATGCGCCGAAATGTGCTGATGGCCTACCAGGCTGGGGACTAAAGGATGGATCGCCGACTTAAGCTCGCCCTTTGGGCCGCCCTCGGAGCCGTGGCGCTGGCCGCTGCGTGGGTCGCATGGCCGGGCGTCATGGCCTGGCGCACGCGTTCCGAGGCCTACAACGCCGCGATGCGTCTGTGCTTGGCCAACGCGGAAGACGCCTCCGCAGACGTGGCTCTGTTTGCGTGCCGTCAAGCAGTTCCGCAGTGACACGAGGGCAGATAGCCGGTTGGACCATCTGTATAGGCGCGTACCTCGCGTACGTCGGTTACTACTACTATGAGGCCCATACTCCGGCCTTCATCGCAAAGGCCAAAGTGCAGAACGCGCAGGCCGGGAGGGTGGTTGGTCAGATATTGGCCCAGGTCGGCTGTGCCGACAACATCGAAGCTCGCGATGACGGCACGACG
The DNA here is from genome assembly GCA_023266625.1 of Novosphingobium sp. Taxonomy (GTDB): domain Bacteria; phylum Pseudomonadota; class Alphaproteobacteria; order Sphingomonadales; family Sphingomonadaceae; genus Novosphingobium. The sequence goes on from JAHFPT010000067.1 coordinate 6,741, forward strand.
CCAGCGGAGACTGTGGCCAAGGCGATAATCGCAAAGTGCGGACCATTCATGTCCGTCGCGCTACAGCCAATCGGTTGCAGCGATACGAAGTGCATGCAGGCGATGCAGCGAATAAGCCTGCAAGTGGAGATCGAAGACGTGCTTGAGATGCGCTTTAAGCGGGCGCAGGCTCGGGCCGACGATGCTAAGGCGGCATTGGAGGGGGCCCAACCACACTAGGCCGCGTCGGAGGCGCTATGCCCCCCCCCTCTCAAGTCTGGCACGCGTCGCCAAACCTCAAAGATTCAGGAAACTATTGGCGCGTCGCGACACGGCCAATTGCTGCTTGCTATCAATTGGTTGACATCCCTTGCCTTAGCGACTGTCGCCACAATCTGTGGGTAATTTTGGCGATCATGTAGATGTTTGGACCAATTTCAGCCCTTTCGCTACGGTCTCGCGGCGCATTGAGCCAATGACGCGGGCCATGCGTTCCACGGTTTTTGGGTCCGTTGTTACAGCTATCGTCTGAGCGCCCTGATCCCGAAGCCACGCAAACCGATGCCGTCCGTCGGTGAAGCTGAGCGTCCAATATCGCAGCGTGACATGAGGCATTTGTATGGGACTGGAGGTTGTTGCGAGCCATTGGCCAAAACGGTCATATTTCAAACGATGATTGGGAGCGCCTGGAGGAATATAGAAGTCATCACGCCGCCAAGCGGCATCAGCCTTTTCCACATCCACCCATATAAGGGCGTCACCTGCTTCCGGCCATCCGTGCACCCACTCTAAAATCCGCAGCATTGCCAAGCCTCGCTCACTCCTTCGCCGGGGTGGGCGGGGGTTTCTTGCGTTTGGGCTTAGTCGCGTCGGGGTCGGGGATTGCGAGCAATCCCTTCATAGCACGGCTTAGATCGAGCGGCGTGAGGCTGACTGGCTTCTCGTCAGACATCAATTAAGCATTTTTAGGATTGCTTCGTATTTTTCGAGCATATCCCTAAGGTCCGCGATCTCATCAGCGCCCACGTCTGCGGTCAGTTGGAGTCGACCTTTTTCGACATAGGCGGTGACATTGATCTTGAGGCCCTTGGTCCCGCCCGTCGAGTTTGTAGGTGCTTCTTCCGCCCGAACTGATGGCACAGTGGGCGCGTTCATGGGCGGTTTTACTAGTTCGATCTGGTCCATTGGTATTCCTGTCGGGCTTCCAAAGACGCGAAGGTGGGAGCCATCCTCAGAAATCCAATCAACCTTGCGGGCATCAAATTGGATGACTCCGCTCGATATCCAGCGAACGTAGTCCCCTATTTTCGCCTTCACAGATTGGCGTTCGGACAAATCCTTCGTATCGTTGGCTGCCGTATCCTCTAGTTGGAGGTCTACCTTACCAGACTCGGTGAGTCCTGCAAAGGCCAAGGTGACGCGATAAGTGGAAATCACCTCGTCGGCGGCTGTCGGACTATAAGGAGCCTCACCAGACTCCTCGCGATCAATTGTCAGGTGCGTTTTCATGACCATATCTGACAGCCCTTCGGCAACCCCATATTTCTCCCACAACTCTTTATGAATCATTGGAGAAAGGGCAGCCTTTTGGATTGTCTCACGCCGCCTGTCAGAGTCAGGGTTGCCATCAAGAATGATGCGCTTCGCGCTATCTGTAATCTGAAATTTACGAGCCTTCCCAGTTCCGCTATCTTGCGCAAGGCCATACTGGATCAATGAGGCGGCAGTCCGCCACACCTTCCCATCAACCGACTTCATCCCCCATGCTTCCGCAAGCACCTGAACACCGACAGGATGGGCATTAGCCTTCGAATGCAATTCTGTGGCGCGTTCAATGGCCCTCCCTAGATCAAACATCGGATACGGCGGCGACCGGAACCGCTTCGGTTTGTTGGCTTCATCGCTCATGACAAAATCCCTTCGGAGCCTGTCTGAATGGCTTATCCCCAAATGTCAAGTTACAGAGTATACGCTTAGCCCTTTTTTAACTTGCGCCACAATCGGGTTTCATTCATATGGGCGAGGAAAGGACATTCGTCATGCCACCACCTGCCAGATAGCCCACACGCCGAGAGAAACTGATTTGCGCTGTGGGCATAGCCTGAGGGTCAGGCCGGATCGAGAGAGATGGAAGCTCTCATCGACCCGGTGGGCAAAACCCATTTAACCGACTGTGCCCCCGTGGCGGAAACGGAAGACGCGCCAGCTAAGGAAGCTGGTGGCCTTTGGCCTTCCCGGTTCGATACCGGGCGGGGGCACCATTTTTATACACCAGTTTTTGGCGGAATCCAATGGCATTCGGGACATTCACTTTAGGGGGAGTTAATTACCCCTTGGGCCATTTGGAGCCCTTTGACGTGACCGTTCCGGCGAGGGACCCGCTTGCGTCACCTGCAACCTTGCGGGTCACGTTCAGTCACCATGTTTTCAGCGAGAAGTGGGATGGCGCAAGGCATCTTGCGGATCATGGGTTTCTTGCCGATGGGGAGCGGCGAGCATTTTGCTCCGTTCGCTATGGATGCTCAATCGACTTACGCCAGATTGTCGAATATCATGTGGCGGGGAAGGCTTTCGAGAGCCGCGACAGCAATGGCGTTTTGCGGCACTTATTCTATGCTGAAGCCGATGGCATCCAATATCCTGTATTCTTCAATCTCCGCAAAGCTAATCGAATCCCTGGCATTGATGGCATTCTGCACATTATCAGCGCGTATCAGAAGCCCGACTTGCCTGCGCGTGTTCGATTGCAATCGGTGAAATTTGCGAGACTCGTTCACACGACGTGTCCACCTGCCCAAAGTTAAATGGCCCCCTCCCCGAGGGGAGAGAGCCATTGTGCGAGAAGACCCTTACGACCACATTTCGCGGAACCCTTGCGGGCGGCACATCCCGAATCTCGCTTCGGATGTGAGGTTGATTTAGACCCGAGAGGTTAAAGATTCAACCACAAACGTGTTGTGGTATGTTGCGCCCCTCTTAAGCTGTTGCATCCTTGTAGGAAAGTCTTTTCCCAAAAGCCGTCTCAATCACGCGTACAGCCCGGTCTCCGTCACTATCCTTGCGTGTGTTCCAGCGACGATCAAACTCCGCCAGATAGCGCGGAATGTGCTTGTCGCTGATATGGTGGAACGCGCCGATGATGCCGCGCTTGAGCAGACTGTGATAGCTCTCCGCAAAGTCGTGTGCATGATGACGCCGCGAACGAACGTCTTGCTGTGGTCAACCGTGTGGTGCCCGTGAAAATGCTCTGACAGGCCGGTATAGGACAGGTGCGCGTCGGTCATGATCGTGGCGGACTGATCAACGATAGGACGCGCCAGCGCCTGCAAAAGGCCCTTGCGAACGTTCGGAACCTTAACCGTCTTAACGTCACCTTCGCGGTCAATCAGGGTCATGACAGCTGTCTTCTTACCGGCAGCAGCGGTGCGATCCTTGTGGCGGTTGTTCTTCTTTTTGCCGCCGATGTAGGTTTCGTCTAGCTCGACAATCGCGTCCGGGCCGGTGCCTAGCAATCCCGCCAGAGGCTCTTGCAGCATGGCTTCGCGCACCCGGTGGCACATGAACCAAGCCGACTTGTATGTGAGGTTCAATTCGCGGGAGAGCTGATTGGCGCTCACACCCTTCTTGCTGCTGCACATCATGAAAATGGCGTATATCCACTTGCCGACCGGGATATGCGCGCCCTCGAAAATGCTCTTGCTGGTGACGCTGAACTTCTTGCGGCAGGCCCCGCACTTCCATTGCTTGCGAACGGAAGTTACTTCCGAACCATCCTTGCCCTTCCGGGTATAGGTGACCTCATAGACTTTCTTGCCGCCTTCACAGAGCGGGCAAGTCACGTTACCATCCGGCCAACGCAGATCGGCCAAGGCTTGCTGTGCAGCGGCTTCGTCAGTGAGGAAGCGGGCGATATCGGTGATGCCGTTGATGTCCATGCGGCATTATATAACACAGAGATTTGGTCCAAACAAGTATATTATCGCCGTAATTTTCCTTAAATTTCGCGATGTTTTTGCGGGCCATTTTTCGCCAATTAGGTCAAATTCTGCGTGTTGTGCATGCCACCGGCAACGCGACGCCAACCCTGGTCTGAGACAACCCCGCGAAGTGTCGTCAGGAAAGTGTCGTCAGGAGAAAGCTAGGCGCTATAAGGTTTTTCGGAAATGGCCGCGTGCCTGTCGTCAGGTGTCGTCAAGGTGTCTACAACCACGACCTAGGCTGACGACACTTGTTCCCCCCCTTAGAAGGGGAACAAGTGTCTTCAGGGTTAAAGCCCCAATCTCTTCGAAGCGGCGGTTTTCACGCCTCGCCTGCCGGGAGCGTCCATAGTGTCGAGTCACCGCGCCCTTTTCCTTCGTGAGCGACGTAGGCGGCGAAGCGGCCACTCTGGCCGCGTTGCAAGGTTCTTGCCTTTGTCTTCACAACCTTTTCGTCGGCGCTGAATTCACCGGCCAACACCGCCGCCAGATTGTCAGTCGTCACTGTGGCCCCACGTTCGGCACCTAGCAACTTTAGGGCCGCGCCAACGTCCTGGCCTGTCACCGTCTTCAACTTCGATCCCCGGAAGTCACTTCGATCCGTCCAGTCGAAGACCAGCGACTTCCGACCGTCGCCTAGATGAACTTCGCGCCCGCGCAGCGCAAAGGGCTCAATGGGGGAGCCGTCCTTGACCTTCGGCGATGAAACCGAAGCTGTCAGGTCCTCAATGTCGGCGTCCATCTTGATTATGATGTCGAAGCCAGCGCTGAGGGCGCTGGACCCCCGCAAGCCCCGGTCGGCGTCCTTCCCTTCGTGGGCGATAGTCAGCACCGTGCAACCGAATTCCGACTTAAGGGCCTCGGCCAGATCAAGATAGAGCGTGGCGTCGCCAGCGTCATTCTCATTGAGGCCCGCCATCGCCCGCGCCATCGTGTCGACTATGACCAGGACGGGCCGCTCAATGGTCCCTGTGGCAATGGCGTCCCGGACGGTCTGTAAACAGGCCGCCACATCGTCAGGGCTTGCCGCCTGCGGCACCCTCTCGACTGTGTAGAAGGGAAGGACGTGGCCGGGCTCTATACCGCGCGCGGAGCGCCAGGCCGGGCGACGCAATGTTTCGATACCCGCCAAGCCCTCGCCAGCAAGATAGATGACCGGCCCGGCGCGATTAACCGGGAAGTGACCAAAGGCGGGCTGGCCGCTGGCCATGGCTAGTCCGATGTCCAAGGCTCCGAAACTCTTGAAGCTGGACCATGGCGCATGGATCACGGCAGTGCATGGATCTTGCAGGAGATCGTCGATCAGCCAGGTGATCGGCGGACGTGCGTCCTGCATGGCCTCACTTCGCAGGGCGAAGCGGTTGGTGCGGTCGGCACTGGCCGGGGCGGCCGATAGAATGGAGACGCTGGCGAAGCGCTCGGTCGGATGGGGAGCGTCGAGAGGCCGATTAAAGCCTACCGCGCGCGCACGGTTGACCAGCGAGCCGATCCCGACGCCGCCCACCTTCGGGGGCATGGTGTCGAACACTTGATTGACGTCGGCTTCATTCGTGTAGGCAAATGGAGGAGCGGACTCATAGCGGCGCTCTCGGTCTAGCTGACCTTCCGACCAAACATGCGCGAGATCGCGGCGGGCGGCCTCGCAATCATCGTTCGGAATCGGCGCGGCGCGGATCGCGGCAACGGTGTCGCGCCAATCGTCACGGCTGCATTCGGGATCGAGGTAGCTCAGCACCTCGCGAAGGCCGTCAAGGCTGATCGGGGCGCCTGTCGCGCCGCTGGCCGGCGTTGGATCAACAGGCCGCGCCAAGACTTCGCCAACCCAATCCGGGAGCGGAACAATAGGCCGGTCATGCAGGAGCGAATAAGGCGACCCTTCGACCAAGGAGGGCGGGACTAGGACATAACCGCCGCGCGATCTGGTATCGAGCTTTGGACCAAGCCGCCCGACAGTCGACGGTATCGAGCCGTAGAAGATCAGGTGCCGACCACCGCTGCGGGTCCGGTTCTCCAGAGTCGGTGGCAACGGCCCGTGCGCCGCTTCCAGAGCTGCTAGAGAGGCCTCGCCGATCTCGCCGCCGTCAACGTCTATGACTGCCCAACCTGACCGCTGGCAGTCGACGGCGAGATTGTAGCCCTGGGAGAGCCATGCCGCATGCTGACCAGCATCGGCGGTTGCATGTTCCCGCCAAGAACCCTGCAACGCCGGGACCTTCGAGCCGGGCGCACAAGGGAACTTAAAAACGCCCAGCGGCACGACCCATTCGTCGCTGTCGGCTGACAGTCCCATACCTAAGCCGCGACCAACCCGGATGGTTTCAGCGTCGGCAGGCAGGCCGCCCAGCGTTCCGCTTCGGTCTTGAGAATGATGGTCCGCGAGCCGGCCTTGCGGGCTTCGAGTCGCCCCTTGGAAATTTCGGAATACGCGAATGTTCGCCCGACATTGTATGTCCGGCAGAAGCTCGAAATCGTCAGCGCCCCAATGGGCGCAACGTCGTCGGTATCGAGAGAAGGCATAACAATCACCCAAGAACGCCAGACCATTCGCTGGCATCCGTTGTGGTGCCTCAAAGTTGGAGTTCGTGTCGCGGAACGTAAAGCGGGGTTTCTGCCCCTCGGGAGCTCTACGTTCCCGCCAGTGCTTTCCTGTCTCTCAGAAGCCGCTTCAACTGCTCGCGCGCCGCGCCCAATGATTGGCCAGCCGAACCGTTGCGGCACAATTCCGTCATGTAGGCGGCGGCGAAACCCTTGTTATTGGGCCGGCCGCCCGGGAGCCGGCCACTCGGAACATAGGTCCAGAGGTCGTACCAGAGCAAAAGGCGCTTATCGCGAGCATCCAGGGCGACCTTGGATGGGCGGCCCTGCGCGCCCCGAGCAAGGGCAGCCTTCAGCGCTCGGACAATGTCGGCTGCGCGAAACTGAAAGCACAAGGTCGTGAGAACGGCCGCAACAGCGTCCTCTGGTGTATGCCATTCGCGCAGGGCCTCAGCCAGCCGCTCAATCTGCATTTGATCGCAAATGAGATCACCAAAGAGATCGTGAACTGCGCCGCCTTTCGACGGGCGCGTCACGCTGCACCTCTGGCTAGGGCAAGATCGGTCACGTTGTCGCCTGCACCAGACAAGGAGGGCGCAACAAACCGCCCCCATGCTTCCATGAGCGAGGTCCGCATTTCCCGCAGATCGCTGCGCAAATATGCCTGTTCGGTTGCCGTGCCGACGCGGTGCGCCAGTGCCATTTCAGCCACCATCGCGGGAATTGTCGGCACCCTTTCCGCAGCCCAATCGCGAAATGCAGAGCGGAAACCGTGAATTGTCTCGGTGCGTTTGGCCAGCCTCAGGATGCGTGTGAGGGACATATCGGAAAGGGGCTTCCCGGCCTTCGCGCCGGGGAAAACCAGACCACTGCGAAGTTCCTTGGGAGTCATGCGCTCAAGAATCGCTATTGCCGCTTCATTCAGTGTCACGACGTGCGCAAGATCGCCCTTCATGTCGTCCGCCGTGCGTGACCATGTTCGCGCTTTGAGGTCGATCTTTTCCCATGTTGCAAAGCGGACCTCACCAGACCGCGCGCCAGTTAGCACAGCAAACAACATTGCGAGGCGGCTGGTGGCAGGTTCCTTGGCAAGTTGGTCAGCCACAAAGTCCGGCACCTCGGCAAAGGGTACTGCTGCGAAGTTCCCGCCGCGTGGTTGCTTGGCAAGGCCGGTGCGCAGTTCGCGGGCGTCAGGGAGGGCCTCCGAACGCCAGCCCCGCGCTTTAGCGAAGGCCAGCACTTGCAGAATGCGGGCGCGAATCTTCTTGGCCATCACCGGCTTGTCAGTCCAGATCGCGGCCAGCGCCGCAATAATGTCCGCCGCGCCAATTCGGTCAACGCGCATGGTGCCAAGCTTGGGGCAAGCGTGTTGCTCCAGCGAAGCCTTGAAGGCGTTTGCCGTGCGCTCTGCCCAGCCGGAAGATAACGATTCATGCGCCGTGGCGACTGCCTCGGCAAATGTGGGAATGGTGCGCCGTTCCTTGTCGCGCTCTGCAACCGGGTTTGCACCGGCCTTTGCCAGCTTGCGCAGCGCGGCGGCCTTTTCGCGCGCCTCTGCAAGTGTCAGGGACTTGCGCAGCATCAAAGAAACAGCGGCGAGCGGGTTATGATCGCCAAAGGCATCCCGGCCCGCGCCGTCTACATCGACCGCGCCTAAGCCAATATCGCGCCGCCTCCCTTCCGCCTGCACCCGCAGCATCCAGAATCGCGCGCCCGATGGCTTCACCAGCAAGAACAGGCCATCGCCATCCTGAAGAATGGCTTTCGTCGCTTTGCCGTCCGCCCGCATGCCGGGTTTGGCGGTGCGCATCTTGATCGAAGTCAGCTTGCCCATGATCGTCCCCACATCGGTCCCCACACTATGAGGCGGCTTGGTGCGAACGTCAACGGTTGAGTGCGAATATCTATTAACTTAAATACAAACACTTAATTGAATTCGCCGAATAGATGCGAACGGCGGCGAAGCGGAATTATAATCCTCGCGGGGCATCCAATTCCTGATCCTAAAACCGCTTGACGCTTGAGTCGTTGCCCGAGGTCAGCCGGTATTCGACCGGCGTATCGTAGGTCAGTTCGACGTTCCACTGGGCTCCGGCATAGAGCCGGGTTGAGGGCAGCGCCTTGCAGTTCTTGCCCGCAGCATCGCACTGGCGGCCGTCGAACAGCTCCTGCGCGGTGTTGCTCTCATTGCGGAAAGCGAGCCTGCGCCCGGTGCGCCTGCCGGTCACTTCGCCGACAATCTGCTGGGGCCGGACCAGCACCAGCACGTCATAGCCAAGCAGAATCTTGAGCGCCGTCGCCTCGGCCGTGACGGGACCGGCCACCGGCTTGACGGTAACCCGGTAGATTCGCTCGGCCATATCGCGCGGGAGCAATGCGGCCAGGCGGATGATCCGGCGCTGTCCGGGTTCGAGCACCATCCGCCGCGGGGTTACCAGCAAGCCGGAAATCGCCGGATCGGCAATGGTTACGCGCCGCTCGGTGGGGGTGCCGGGCGATTGGACCTGTGATGGTTCGGCGACGACAAAGATCCGTTCCGGTCCGTCGTTCCAGACCTCGATATCGTCGTGATTGGGTTTTTCCGGCTGGAGATCGACGATGACCTGGCTGAGCACCATATCGGCCCGGGCCGGGGCTATTGCCAAAGCCAGCAATGCGATGGCGGCGAACAGCCGTCCGCCAAACCCGGACAGATTATCAATAACGCGCTTCATGACGAACTCCCCAATCTCTCCATTGTGTTACGGCGCAGCCGAACTGAGCTTGAACGCCGCCGACAGCGGGCGGCAGATCAGCGTTCCGAGCGGGGCGTAACCGTCCTGTGGCCGCACTTGCGGCAGGGCAATGCGGCACGTCCGGCCGCCGGGCAATGCCACATCGATGGCCGAGCCGGTTTCTGCCTCGATCTGGAAATAGCCATTGTCATCGGTTTCGCTGATCCCCGCCGGATTTGTCACTGTGGCCATCCGTACCGGTTCGCCGCTCTCCAGCAGCAGCCGCCCGAACATCGCAGCGACCTTTCTTGCCGACCACGACAGCCTGGTGACATTGCCGGGATAGAGCCCGACCCGCCGCGCTTCGCCATCGTAGTGGAGCAAATCGCCGCCGGTCTGGCGAATCCGGAATTCATACTGCCGGTAGGCCGGCACTGCCACGGCAGCGCTGCTATTGCCGCGCACGGTTCCGGCCCGCCCATCGTTGACCAGCACATCGAAGCGGTCGTCGGGCCCGGCACCGTCGATCTTGACGATCACCATACTGTCGTTCTGGTCGCGGCCCTTGAAGGCAAACCTGCCGCCACTCATGCCGATAGATGTCTGGAATCCCAGGCTATACTGGGTCGGATTGCTGCTCTGGCCGAGACTGTGAATGACGTCACCTTGCAGCGAGACCTTGTCGCCACGCATTTCGGCGGAAGCGTTCAGCAAGTCGTGCTCGAGATCGTGGTCGTAGCCTGCGCCCAGATTGAGCTCGGCACCTGCGAAATTGTCGTCTTGCCACGAGCCGCGGAGCGTGCCGACGCCGCCGCTGTGGCTTCCTTCGCCCTTGGTACTGGCGGAACGCAGCCCTGCACCGGCATCAAAGGAGGACTTGGCGCCGAGCAGTTGCAGGCCCAGCCCAATAAAGCCCGAGCGGCCCTGGCTGGTTATCGCCAGATCGCCATTGGCACTCATCCGCAATTGCCCGCGCCGCAGGAATTCCCAGCGAAACGACGGGCCATAGCTATAGCTGTCCGGCTGGTTCGTTTCGCGGCGATAGCTTGCGGCAAAGCCAATTCGCGCACTGGGTAAACTATAGGATAGCGAGCCCGAAACTTGCGAAAAATTGTTGCGTGCCAGTGGCATGGTCGCATCCGCTCCGCCGGTGAAAGCGTCGGGAGCGAGCGCTTCAGGACTGGCCAGCACTTGCCGCTTCGCAACTGCGATACGCCGCAAATCGACGTTGAAACCGAACCTGGAGCTGCTTTGCGAGCCGACTTGCAGCAGTCCGCCATATTGGCCCTTCGACGAGACGACTGCGGCCAGCCTGATTTGCGCCAGCGGCGAGAGAACATAGCCGCCCACTTCGCCCATGACGGCCCGATTGGTCGCCAGCATGGTTGCGTCGATGGCCAGATGCGTCGTCAGCCGGCGCGCTGCGCCAGCCTGGAAGAAGGGGATACTGGTGGGCGCAATGAAAGATCGCCGGTTGTCGTCGGCGAGCACCCCGGCATAGGCAAAGTAGATTTTCTGACCAACGGCAGCAATGCTTTGATTTTTAGAAAAAAATCGTTTCTCATCTCGCCGCCCGCCGCCCGCTTCCACGATCTGCAGGGTGACTTCATAGGCACCGTTTGGCAGGCCCCTGGTGTCGAGCGACTGATTGCCTGCGTCGTAGATACGCGAAGTCAGCACCCGTCCGTCGCGGACAATATCGACGCGGGCGCGCTGGTTCAGGAAGACCACCAGCGGGTTGCCCCACACTTCGTCCTTGTCGAGCCTTGTGTCGATTTGCGTCTCGATGCCGATGCCCAGCATCTTGCGGCGGCCGATCAGGTCGGTTCCCGGTGCCCAGAAGGCTCCCGCCAGATAGCGCCGTTCCGGCTTGTCGATTTCCGCGACCAGCCGGTCGGCCTGCACCCCGAATCCGGTGGCATAGGCAAATTCGGCGCGCAGCCGCCGGTCGCCATCGCCGAGAATGAAATTGTTCTGGATGTTGTAATAGCGCGGCCCCTGGCTCGATCCGGACATCACCGCGCCAATCGCATTGACAATCGAGACGCCCGCCTCGGGCCGCTGGACATATTGCCGCCCGACCGCCGCTTTGACTGTCATCAGTTGCGGATTGACGAAGACATCGATGCGGAAGCGATCCTGATCGAAAATAATCCCGGCGGCCTGCGGAGCCAGGTGCCCACATTTCGCAGGATCGGCGCCCGGCGTGCAGACCAGCCCCGGATTGCTCGGCAAATCGCTGGCAGAAAGCGCCACCAATACTGCTGAAGCGTCGGCCAGATCCGGCAGCATCGCCACCAGTTTCGCCGGATCGGCAAAGGTCAGCGAGCCTGGTTGATAGGTGACCCTGGCTTCGCCGATCCGCTTGTTGCCGAAATAGATATCGGCGATGACGCTTTGCTCAGCGGTCAGCGCGGAAAAGCCGAGGGGTTCGCTCAGCTCGATACGGGCCAGTCTGGGATCGATTGCGACGGCGGCTTGCGCCGCCGGCTGGGCGGCGGTGGAAGTCAGAAGCCCTGTCACCAGCACGGTATGCGCACTGCGCCAGCGTCTGGGCCAGCCAATGAAATCGCCGTTCCGCATCGCCCCGGCTCAGTTCGGCGCGACCAGCAAGGTCAGCGTACCGGAGTAGCTGCCGCTTTTCGCTGCGCCGACCACTGCCGTTCGCAGGATGGTGATCAGGCTCGCCGACGTCAACGGAACGGAGGTGCACCCGCTCGCCGTCGCATTCGATGTCAGGCCGGTCAGCGCCACACCCGAGGTGAGCGATGTTCCCGAGGTCTGACCGGTAGTGGCGGCCCATTGCACTTCATAGGCCATGGTGTTGGCGCCGGATGCCAGCGTGAATGCCCCGCCAGTGCCGCTGCCGGTCGCGGTGATGTGATAAAGGCCGCTGGGGGCAGTGCTATAGACACAGACATTCTGGCTGCGGGTATTATCGGAGGTAAAATTGGAAATCGTGCCGAAGGCTGCATTGGCGAGCTTGTTGATGCGCACCGACTGGGCGTCGGCGCTGGCTGGCGCGAACGCGAGCAGCGCGACGCCGATCGCACGCAGCAAGTTAGGCAAATTCACGCATTTCATGGTTAAGATTTCTTACAGAAAATGGTTAATTTATGGTTAGTTAAAACAATAAAGCCCGCATTCCCCGTCCGCTTTCGCCATTGCGGCGAGTGCGGGAGGGAATGCGGGCCTGTTGCGCGATTATTGTTCTGTTGAATTACTGCGGTGTGACCACCAGCGTCAGCGTGCCGGTATAGGTCGTCGCCGCCTGCATGCCGCCAAGATCGGTCGTGCTGATGCCAACGATCAGGCTCGATGTCGTCGCCGGGCCGGAGGAGCAGATCTGCTGCGTCGCGGTCGAAACCAGACCGGCAGATGCCGTCCCGGTGGTGAGCGCGGTGCCCGAAGTCTGGCCCGTCAAGGCGTTCCACTGCACCGAATAGGGCACGGTGAGGGCGCCATTGGCCAGGGTGAAGGCACTGGCGGTGCCGCTGCCGGTCGCAGTGACCGTATAGCCCTTGGTCGCAGTGTTGCTCCACACGCAGGCATTCTGCGCGCTCGACGCCGTCGTGCTGGGATCCTGGTTGGTGAAAGCAACATCGGTCAGCCCGGTGATGCGGGCCCGGTTGGGCACCGAGGCGGTGATGGTGATGCTGCCGGTCGAAGTTGCACCCAGCGTGCCCTGCGTTGCCGCCTGGGCAGCGCCGCTGGACAATGCGGCAACCGTCATGGCACCGATCAACGACGCCTTTACGGCGGCAGACCAGATTGTTTTTTTCAAAACTCGCATTTTTCGGAAACCCTTCTTAAGAGAAAGTAACTATTATTAATAAGCTTATCTCTGACTGCGTAATATTACCCAGAACTCAAAAAACCGGATAGGGATCATTTCTGAATATTTTGTTACCGCGGTCGCTCCGTCACTCAAATACCGCAGAAATCAGGGAGTAAGGAGGGGTGGCCGGAGCAGATAAAAACTGACGCACTATCCCTTCTACAGGGCCGAACAGGAATGCTCCTGCGTCGAGATATACAGGACCGGGACCGCGCAGATCATCAGCCCGCCTAATCGTTAAGCATTTCGCGACGCCAATTTAAGAATATCATTATTACCGATAAGTTCATCGCTAACTACGTGCTTCCCCGTAAAGCGTCGGTGGGCTAATAGGCAGCAATGCTGAAAAATTCTTTAACGCGGCGACCCCGCCACTCGACTTGGCGCGGGACACCGGGAATAAGGGGGCATGATCGAAACCAGCAAAAGACTGACCCGCCGCCGCTTCTACAAGGCCGAGCAGGAAGCCTCCTTCGTCGAGGCGCATACGACCGAGACGGCGCAAACCCAGAGTCCGTCCTACCGGCTCGCCTTCCGCGATACCGACTTCCTGCTGCGCGATGCGCTGCGGCCGGTGCGTTTCCAGCTCGAGCTGATGAAGCCGGAAATGCTGCTCGACGAGGCCAAGATCGGCTCGACACTGGTGGTCTATGGCTCGGCGCGCATCCCTTCGCCCGAGCATGCCGAGGAGCTGGTCGCTGCCGCCGAAACGCCGGAGAAGCGCGCGGTGGCAGAGCGGCTGGCGGCCAAGGCGCGCTATTACGAGGAGGCGCGCAAGCTCGGCCGGCTGGCGAGCGCATGCGGTATTGTCGAGAACGGCATGCGGCAATTCGTGGTCTGTTCGGGCGGCGGGCCGTCGATAATGGAAGCGGCCAATCGCGGCGCTGCCGATGCCGGGGCCGACACCATCGGCATGAACATCGTGCTACCGCATGAGCAGGCCCCCAATGTCTATGTTACCCCTGCGCTTGCTTTCCAGTTCCATTATTTCGCGCTGCGCAAGATGCATTTCCTGCTGCGCGCCAGGGCAGTGGCGGTGTTCCCCGGCGGCTATGGCACGCTCGACGAATTCATGGAGCTGCTGACGCTGGTGCAGACCGGCAAGATGAAGCCGGTGCCGATCCTGCTGTTCGGCTGCGACTTCTGGAACCGGGTGGTGAATTTCGAGGCGATGGCCGAAGAAGGGGTGATCGACCGGGAAGATTTGGCGCTGTTCCACCGGGTCGAGACGGCGGAAGAGGCCTGGGCGCAAATTGTGCGGTTTTACGATTTGGAGTGCGGCTAGAGCAAAGCACGCAAATTCTGATTCGTCATTACGAGGGCCGCAGGCCCGCGGCAATCCAGGGCCGCGCCAACTGCCCTGGATTGCTTCGCTACGCTCGCAATGACGAAGGTGTGTGGCACACTGTTCTAAAGCCTCACCGCCGCATGGCCCAGTGGCCCGTGCCCTCTGCCAAAGCCTGGAGCGGCCTCCAGTGCGGCGCGGACGAACATCCGCGCGCGCGCTATCGCCGCTTCCAGCGCCATGCCCTGGCCCAGACCTGTCGTAATCGCGGCTGATAGAGTGCAGCCGGTGCCGTGGGTGTGGCGCGTGTCGATGCGGGAGTCTTCCCAGCGGGCCATTTCGCCGTCGCTGGTGATCAGGCGGTCGATCAGCGTTTCGCCCTCTCCGTGGCCGCCCTTGATCAATACCGCCTTTGCCAGATGCGCCAAATGCGCCGCGCCGCCCAGCGCGGCCAGTTCGGGCAGGTTGGGCGTCACCAGCGTGGCGATCCCGATCAATTGTGCGAAAGCTGCCATGGTGGGGGCATCGGCCAGCGCCGCGCCGCTGGTGGCAACCATCACCGGGTCGAACACAATCGGCACGCGCAAACGCGCCAGCCGCTCGGCGACAACCACCGCGATCTCCGCCGATCCCAGCATGCCGATCTTCACCGCATCGACGCCGATGTCGCCGAGGCAGGCATCGATCTGCGCCGCGACCAGCTCCGGGGGCAGCACTTCAACAGCCTTCACACCTGCCGTATTCTGCGCCGTCACCGCCGTGATCGCGGTCATCGCATAGCCGCCAAGCATGGTCACGGTCTTGACGTCGGCCTGAACACCGGCCCCGCCCGAACTGTCGGACCCGGCGATGGTCAGGATGCGGGGCGGGGAAATCATTCGGTGGGGCTAATGTAGCGTGCGGGCTTCGACAAGCTCAGCCTGAGCGGGGTTTGGGAGTTGGTTGGGGTTAAAACAGGAATATTACACAAGACCCGCTCATGCTGAGCTTGTCGAAGCACCTTCGACCGCCTCGCAAATCGCACCAACCACCGCCGCCACCTCGCCTGCATCGTCACCCTCGGCCATCACCCGGATCACCGGTTCGGTGCCCGAAGGCCGGATCACCAGCCGTCCCCGGCCCGCCAGCTGCGCTTCGGCTTCGGCGATAACCTGCTTCACCCGCTCATCCTCCAAGGGTTTGCCGCCCGAAAAGCGCACATTCTTCAGCAATTGCGGCGCCGGATCGAACAGATGCAGCAGCTCGCTTGCGCGTTTGCCCGACTGCACCAGCGCGCCGAGCACCTGCAATGCCGCGATCGTGCCGTCCCCGGTGGTGGCGTGATCGAGCAGGATCATGTGGCCCGACTGCTCGCCGCCGACATTGTAGCCGCCCGCCTTCATCGCCTCGAGCACATAGCGGTCGCCGACCTGCGCGCGGATCAGTTCCAGTCCCTTGCCGTGCAGGAAGCGCTCGAGGCCAAGGTTCGACATCACCGTCGCCACCACTCCGCCGCCCTTGAGTTCGCCCTGCGCCGCGAGGCGGCTGCCGATCAGCGCCATCAGCTGGTCGCCGTCGACCGTCTGGCCCTTCTCGTCGACGACAATCAGCCGGTCGGCATCGCCATCCAATGCAATGCCGATATCCGCACCCTCGCTCGCCACGGCTTCCTTGAGTGCGCCGAGCGCGGTCGAGCCGACGCCGTCGTTGATGTTCTTGCCGTTGGGCGTCACGCCGATGGCGACGACTTCCGCGCCCAGTTCCCACAGCGCCGAAGGCGCGACCTGATAGGCGGCGCCATTGGCGCAATCGACGACGATCTTCAGCCCGTCGAGCCGGATATTGTCGGGCAGCGAGGCCTTGACCGCGTGGATATAGCGCCCGCGCGCATCGTCGATCCGCCGCGCCCTGCCGATGTCCGGCGACGGCGCGAGCGGCTGTTTGGCGCCCAGCATCGCCTCGATCGTCAGCTCGTCCTCGTCCGACAGTTTGAAGCCATCGGGGCCGAACAGCTTGATG
>JAHFPT010000254.1 GCA_023266625.1 Novosphingobium sp.
CGCCGCCTCGGTGAAGGGCATCGTCGTGATGAACACGCCGTTCGGCAATTCGATCACCACCGCCGAACATGCCATCGCGCTGATGTTCGCGCTCGCGCGCCAGCTGCCCGAGGCCGATGCCTCGACCCAGGCCGGCAAGTGGGAGAAGAACCGCTTCATGGGGGTCGAGGTCACCGGCAAGACGCTCGGCCTGATCGGCGCGGGCAATATCGGCAGCATCGTCGCCAGCCGCGCGCTGGGGCTGAAGATGAAAGTCGTCGCCTTCGATCCGTTCCTCACGCCCGAACGCGCGCTGGAAATGGGCGTGGAGAAGGCCGATCTCGATACCCTGCTGGCCAAGGCGGATTTCATTACGCTCCACACCCCGCTGACCGACCAGACCCGCAACATCCTTTCCGCCGAGAACATCGCCAAGTGCAAGCCGGGCGTGCGGATCATCAATTGCGCGCGCGGCGGTTTGATCGATGAGGAGGCACTGAAGGCGGCGCTCGATTCGGGCCATGTTGCGGGCGCGGCGCTCGATGTGTTCCTCAAGGAGCCGGCCAAGGAATCGCCGCTGTTCGGCACGCCCAATTTCATCTCGACCCCGCATCTCGGCGCTTCGACCGATGAGGCGCAGGTCAATGTCGCGATCCAGGTGGCCGAGCAGCTGTCCGACTACCTGGTCAATGGCGGCGTCACCAATGCGCTCAACATGCCGAGCCTCTCCGCCGAGGAAGCCCCGAAGCTGCGGCCCTATATGGCGCTGGCCGAGCGGCTCGGTAGCCTGGTCGGCCAGCTGGCGCATGATAATCTGACGCAGATCTCCATCGAGGTCGAAGGCGCGGCCGCCCAGCTCAACATCAAGCCGATTACCGGCGCGGTGCTGTGCGGGCTGATGCGCCGCTATTCGGACACGGTGAACATGGTCAACGCGCCGTTCCTCGCAAAAGAGCGCGGGCTCGACGTGCGCGAAGTGCGCCACGACCGCGAGGGCGATTATCACACACTGGTGCGCGTCACCGTGGCCACCTCGCAGGGCGACCGTTCGGTGGCGGGCACCCTGTTTGGCAACCGCGAGCCGCGGCTAGTCGAAATCTTCGGCATCGGCATCGAGGCCGATCTCGAGGGCCACATGCTCTATATCGTCAACGAGGATGCCCCGGGCTTCATCGGCCGCATCGGCACGCTGCTGGGCGAGGCGGGGATCAACATCGGCACCTTCCACCTCGGACGGCGGGCGGCGGGCGGCGAGGCGGTGCTGCTGCTCAGCCTCGACAGCGCGATACCGCAGGCTGTGCTCGATGTCGCGGCGAAAGTGCCGGGGGTGAAGGTGGTGAAGGCGCTGGAGTTTTGATGCGTCCCCCTCCCGCTTGCGGGAGGGGCCAGGGGAGGGCCTGTTTGTCCTTGGTGGTAATCTGGGATAACAAGCCCTCCCCCGACCCCTCCCACGAGTGGGAGGGGAGAATGTGGACAACCACCTTCGGGGCTAGAGATTTATGACCGACACCGACCGCGACCTCCTGCCCGAAGGCCTTGAAGACCGGCTGCCGCAAAGCGCCGCCGCTGCTGCCAGAGTCACGCGCGCGGTGATGGATGTGATGGACCTTCGCGGTTATGACCGCGTCCAGCCGCCCAGCATCGAATTCGAACGCTCGCTGGCGAGCCGCATGGCCGGGGTCCAGCCGCGCCGCATGTTCCGCTTCGTCGATCCGGCCAGCCTGCGCACACTGGCGCTGCGCTCGGACATCACCCCGCAAGTCGGGCGCATTGCAGCAACCGGCCTCGGCGGATCGCCGCGCCCGCTGCGGCTGTGCTATGCCGGACAGGTCATCACGATCAAGGGCGACGGGCTCGATCCGACACGCGAGCGGTTGCAATTGGGTGCCGAGCTGATCGGCAGCGACAGCGTCACAGCGGCGGGGGAAGTGGTCACCATGGCCATCGAAGCGCTGCGGACCACCGGTGCGACTGGCATCTCGGTCGATTTCACCCTGCCCGATCTGGTCGATACGCTGGCGGCGCAGGCCTTGCCGCTCAGCCCAGACAGCATCGAGGCAGTGCGCCGCGAACTCGATGCCAAGGATGCCGGCGGTCTGGTTGCTGCGGGCGGCGAGGCCTATTTGCCGCTGCTCTATGCCACCGGGCCGTTCGATGATGCGATTGGGCAACTCGCGAAAATCGATATGTCCAACAATTCGGGGGGCGGCGCGCTGTCCAGCCGCATCGCGGCGCTGCGCGAAGTCGCCGCGCGGGTCTCCGGAGCGGCGCGGCTGACGCTCGACCCCTCGGAACGCCACGGCTTCGAATACCAGACCTGGTTCGGCTTCACCCTCTATGCCGAGGGGGTGCGCGGCGCGCTGGGCCGGGGCGGAACTTACCGTATCTTAGGACCAGATGAGCCCGCCACCGGCTTCTCGCTCTATCCCGATCCGCTAATCGATGCGCTAGCCGCATCAGAGGCACCGCGCGACACGCTGTTCCTGCCGCTGGGCCATGACGCCGAGGCGGCGGCAAGGCTGCGCGCCGTCGGCTGGCGGACTGTGGCTGGGCTGTCGGAGGAGGACGACGCCAAGGCGCTGGGCTGCTCGCACCGGCTGGAAGGCGGCGAGGCGGTCGGGCTGGGGTAAGGGTTAAATCTCATCCCCCGCCACCGGTGCTTCACCTGCGGCCCGGTCAAGGAAATACAGCATATCCTCGCGTTTGGAATTCCCCGCACGCCGTTTGAAGAAGTCCGCAGCGGTCTCCACCGCCCCGACCTTTTGCGCGACAGCGACCGAAATCCACTGATTGAGCGACACTCCGTCTTCCTTGGCCAGACGCGCTGCCGCCTGCTTGATCGAGGTGGGCAGTTTGAGCGGATAGGATGACTTGCTCATGATCGAAACTCCTTCAAAAATTCGCCGGGCCGCAAAACCCGAATGCCGAATCTCGCCGCACCTTTCGCAAAGTCCCGGACATTGTGGGTTACCAGCGCATCGGCATGACCGTTGATTGCCGTTTCCAGCACCATCTCGTCCTCTGCGTCCGAAAGCTGCGGACGCCAACTGTAGCTGATCTCCACCCCCTCGATGGCTTCGGCAAGCGTGGCGAGGAAGTCGTCAATCTCGTCCAGACGCAACCCGTGAACCAAACGCTGTTCGGGCCGTTTCAGCACTGCCTCATATTCAAGAAACAACCCCGGGGTCGCCAAGGCCTGCACATGGCCGAGCGCCACTTCCCGCAAGACCGCGTTGCTCCCACCCGCAGGACTCCGGAGCGCCGCCATGACCGCATCGGTATCGAGCACGATTCTGATCACATGGTATTAGATGTCATATCTTATAGGATGTGTCAATCAACTCTCCGAGCTTACCCACTCAACTCCCGCATCGCCCGTGCCGATGACATCGGCCAGCTCCCACACATTGCGGTAGCCATAGCCGTGCAGGTTGATGAAGGTCGGAATGTTAAGCGCCATCGCCGGAGCTTTCAGCTGGATCGGCGCGCGGTGATCGCGGAAGTTGTTGTTGCAATAGATATAGATCGGTCTGCCCGGGTTTTCGCCGATCACTGCGCGCAGCGCCGCTTCGTTGAAATCGGTGAACGGCAGATTGACCGCACCCTTGAGATGCCCCCAGGCAAAAGCATCGGCCGAGCGCGCATCGAGCAGCAGCGCCCCCTCGGCAGCCGCGCGCCGCGCAAATTCCGGCCAGCCGAGCCGATGCGACTGGCGCACCTTGACGAGATCGCCGGTCAGCGCGGCAAATCCGGAATAATCGACCTGCGGGTTTTCCGGCAGGCGCTCGGCGGCGGCGAGCGGCGTGGTCAGCGCGGCAAGCGCCAGGGCTGCCAGCAAGTGTGGGATATTCGGCATGGTGTGCTCCCGGTTTCCGTGAACCGCAAAGCTTGACCGGATCGCGTTTACCCGCGCTGAATGCTACCGACTGCGGCGGTTCAGCTTCCACAGCATCCCCAGGCCAACCGCGCACCACACCACATTGAGCGCGGTCGAGGGGATCGCTCCGTGCCAGCCACTGTTGACCACGAAGCCCAGCGACGCGGCGACATTCAGCCACTGAAAAGCGGCTGACTGGCCGGAGAGCCTGCCGGTCGAGACGAGGATATAGGAGCCGAGGATGAGCAGCGCCCCCGCCCATCCGGCAGCTTCGATGGCGAGGTTCATATTAAGGGGGTCATGCTGCCATTTTGCGCGATGGCTGGATCAAGATATCTGCGGAAATGCCGAGCCGGTCATGCAGGCGGCGAATCATGCCAATCGACAGGCTGCGCTTGCGGTTCAACACTTCGGCAATGCGGGTACGGGTTCCGATGATGTCCTCAAGGTCTTTGCGCGTCAGGCCCTGCTGTTCCATGCGGAACTTGATTGCCTCGATGGGATCGGGTGGGTCCATCGCGTGGTGCTTGGCTTCTTAAGCGTCGACCAGCGTTGCCAACACGTCAAGCCGGTCGCCCTTGGGTGTGCCCGATGCTGCGCCCCACAGAGCCGCGACTTCTTCCAAGGCCGCGTCATAATCCGCCTCGGTGCGGATCGGCTTCATCTCAGTTGCCATGTTCAACTTCCTTCACTTCGATGCGGTTATAATCCTTGTGGGTGCCAATCCACTTGATCCAGACAATGGCCTTCTCGAAATCGACCGCCACCACCAGCCGGTAATCATTGCCCTTGATATTGAAGACAATCCGGTCGGCACTGACGATACTCGCGGTGGCATAAAGCCGCTTCACGTCCGCCGTGCTGATCCAGTCGGCCTTGCTCACTTCGGCGAACCAAGCATCGAGCGCCGCTTTCAACGCGGGCTGATCCTTATGCCCAGCCCGCTTGGCAATGAATTCGCGCAAGGTGCGACGGGCAATGATCCGCATAGCAAATGCGTAGCACGCGCCCAATATGGGCGCAACAGCAAATTTATGACCCAGCTGGGCCCGGTCTATCCAGATGTGCGGTATTTTCAGCCATTCTCGGCGATATTCGCGCGAATTCGCTTGAAGGCCTCCTCGATCGAAACAAAGGGACGCGGATCGGCAAGCGCCTCGGCGACCTTGGCCTTGATCAGCGCATCAAGCTCAGGCCCTTCCGGCGGAAGCGGCGGGAGCAAGTCGAAAACGCTGGGAACGGATTCTGGTGCGTCTGATGCCATGACACCATCATGCCAAAGATTGTTGAAAGGTACCAATTCTTCTTCGTGGCCTTCGCAGCTTCGCGTGGGATCAAATCCCAACCCTCAGAACTCGCGGACGCCAGGTATGTTTCAAGCGAAGGCACGAAGGGGGCGCGGCCCAATTAATATAGCATCCTCGGAAGTCGCCCGGAACTCCAATAATTCCGTAAGTCTCACTGACTGCAATTCCGTATTCATCAAGTCACCGAATCTCTAGTTCCCTTATCAATCGGGTTGTATTTCTACATTTAAAGACAAGCTGGTTAGACCGCCATTTGCATGAATCGCTTCCAGCCATATATTTAGGATTAAAATCAGTAATCTGGCAATGTCCAAACCATTGTAATTCAATTGCCGTACCCTGAGGAGTATTCAGGAAAGATTCCGAGGTCATAATTTCATTTCCGTCGCCCATATAGCGAGCAGTTTCGAAGACTTCATCGATTCCATCCTGTCGATTACACTGAGGTAATTCGCCAGAGCCGTGTTCATTATTGTTTGTATAGTCCCGCACGACATATCGTGCTTTAAAAGAAACAGTTCCACAGGCTTGCACAATTTCTCTAGGCTCCTGACATGAGCGCCTATAAACTACCCTAAAATTATTGTTTGCATCGAACGATTGTTCTTTCTGAATCCAGGAGGAGCATATTAACTTAGATCTGTCAGGAGGTGGGCATGTAGAATGTAAACTAGAAATATTAGCTGAAGTGTTCTTTGGCATTCTAACGCTATAAAGGCCTGACTCTCTATGAATTTCTGTGACCGGAGAAGTTATTTTATTTATGGTGATAGTTGCGCTTAAAGATTTCGGCAATGGATGTTCTAGACTAACTTCCTTTGAAGTAATATTTTGATTTTTGTCATCGCTTGTATCAATTTTGGCTACATCCTGCCTGTTTTTAAAAAACCAGAGGTGGGGCAGTGCAAGAAATAATGCGCCAACCAAAAAGATGATTAGAGCATCAGTCGGTAGAGATAATTCAAGATAAGGCATTTTGATGGAGGCGCGACCACCTTTCTTAGGAGTGTATAGTAACCAAACAGCCACGCCGATAAGCATGAATGCGATACCCACCCCGTGCAAAAGCGTAACGTCGTCTATCATATTATCCACTTCGATGGTTAGAACTAGCTGAATGCATAAGTTACTGTGATGCGTACATAAACCCTCTGTGGACGCCCCCACGGATGCAAGCGTTAAATTCGGGTATGGGCACGGTATCGGATGCTGCCTTCTGTCCGGCCTGTCGATGCAGCGCGTGGCTGCTGGCCAGTATGGGAGTGC